>JBKQTH010000187.1:0-42539 GCA_052143275.1 Ktedonobacterales bacterium
GACCAACCCCCTGTTGTTGGCAGAAGGCGATCACCGCTCGCGTGCCCTTGTGCCGCAGGTCCCGGATCTGGCGGCGCTTCCGGGCGCTGGCTTTGCACCGGGCAGCCCGCAGCCGCCGATCGCGGCGTGACCCTTTCCGGCACCGGTGGCGTTTCCTGGCGATCTGGCCCAGAGCCCGGTTGTGCCGCCGCTTGAGCGACCGTATCCCTCGTCCAGACACCACCAGGGCTGCTCCCGTATTGGTGGTCACCGCCGCCTGGTGAATTTCCCCCAGGTCTACCGTGGCCTGGGCAGAGCCGGGAGGAGCTTCCAAAGGCGTAGCCGCAACGGAGACATGCAACTCATAGCCGTCCTTCCACACTAGCTTGCAGGCGCCCACCTGCTTCGGCAACTCCAGATGGAAAACCAGCGAGGGCCGTCCCCGCCCCATGGGCAAGACGATCCGTCCCCGTTCCCGGCTCACCGCCTGAGCTGGCCACAGCAGCGGGTAGTACCGTTTGTCTTTGTAGGGGTAACGGATCCGCGGGTTCTTCTTGCGCAGTTCCTTTGTCGTCTCGATGGTACCCACAAAGGCGCGGAAGACCGCCTGGACGGTCTGGCTGTGCAGGGCAAACCGGCCTCTGGTGGCCTGCTGGAAGTCATTCTCCCCTGGCCATGGGGTATGCTGCTGCCGGGCTGCGAGGTGCATATCCCGGCACAGCGTCCACACCTGGGCCGCTTCCCGTTGGGCCGTCCGCAGCCGCGCCCGGCACCGTGGGCGTAAGCCCGTCAGCCGATAGATCCGTACGGTTTCCATGAATGCTCCCCCTCGGTTGTCTCCTACCTATAGAGTACGTACCGGGGAGAGGAGGCAAAGCGGAAAAACGCGCGGGGGCGGCCTCTGCTCGGGCGGAGCAGGCGGCAGCAACCATCCGGCAATCAAGCGGGGAGTGCCGGGGAAAGGACGCGCCTAGCGACAGGGGCTCTCATCCAGGGTCCTGTGAACGGGATAGGTCTTCTCGCCCCCTAATGTATAATCCAGTAGGCCTTTCTTGTCGAGAAGTGGCGCCGGAGATCGTGAACTACCACTGAGCTAAAGACTCAGTAGCTTCGGCCTAAGTTCACCAGACCTAGCCAGCAGAAACGCTAGCTCCGTTCGGGAGGTCATGACACCTGCGGTTGACGCATCAGACTGCTGCTCTGTCGCTCGTAGTTAAGTAGGGCTGGAGTAAGGCTCGGTGCTACGAGTGCAAAAAGCCTTCGGAACCTGGTCGAGATGAGGTCGGATTCCGCTCATGGTCATAGTGAGGGGATACGCAGCACCTGCCTCTGGCAGAGTATTTTCCGCAAGGGAGGAGTGAGTGCATGAAACAGGTTGTGTATGTCTTGGCACCAGACCGGCAACCCTTGATGCCGTGCTCGTGCGTCATTGCCCGTCTGCTGCTCAAAGCGGGCAAGGCGAAGGTGGTGCGCCGAACGCCTTTCACCATCAAGCTCTTTAGCGAGCCAGCAACGAGCTACACCCAGCCGCTGACGTTAGGAGTCGATACGGGAAGCCGGGTGATTGGTGCAGCGGTCGCGGATGCTCAGGGCCAAGTGATCTATCTCTCCGAGGTGGTTGTTCGCAATGACATTGCTGCCACCATGAAAGAGCGCACCACGTATCGACGGAACCGGCGGAATCGTAAGACGCGCTACCGGCCAGCCAGATGGCAGAATCGGCGTAATTCGATGCGCACGGAGCGGTTCTCGCCCACCATGCGGAGCAAGACCGAGGCGCACCTGCGTGAGATTCGCCTGGTACAATCGCTCATGCCAATCGCTTCTGTTGTCCTGGAAACAGGCACTTTTGATCCGCATGCCTTGAAAGACCCCAGTGTGTTGCATGACAAGACCAAATATCAGCAGGGGGTCAACTATGGGTATGCGAACACCAAAGCCTATGTCTTGACCCGCGATAACTATACCTGCCAGCATTGCGGTGGCAAATCCAAAGACCATCGCTTGCATGTGCATCACCTGGCGTTTCGCAGCCAGAATGGCAGCAACGAGGAATCGAACCTGCTCACGCTGTGCAAGACCTGTCATGACGGGGTGCACGCGGGAACGATCGTGCTCAATCAGACGGGCAAAAAGAAAGGGACCCTGCGGCATGCGACCCAGATGAATAGTATCCGACTCCAATTGCTCAAACAGGTGCAGGCGGCGGAGGAGACCTTCGGGTTCATCACGAAGGAACACCGGCACCGGGCTGGACTTCCTAAGGCTCATGTCTTTGATGCCACAATGATTGCCACCAGAGGCCGGGCTCCTACCTTCCTGACCACGACCGTCTTGGCCAAACGGTGTGTTCCGGATGGAGACTATCGGCAAACCAAGGGGGCTCACAGCGAACAACGACTGACGACCGGCAAGATAGCGGGATTTCGCAAGTTCGATACGGTGCGCTATTGCGGGCACGACTATTTCATCAAAGGGCGGATGGCCACTGGCTACGCCATTTTGATGGACAGTGAGGGAACCACAGTGGATCTCAAGCCGATCCCCAAGTTTGCCACGATGCAGAGAGTGAGTGCTCGTACATCATGGATTATGGTACAAAGAACCATACCAAGTTTTTGATACTCTACCACCTGATCTTCGTGTGCAAGTATCGTAAAAAACTGCTGGAAAGATGGGGAGAAACGGTCAAAGCGATCTTTTTCGAGATCAGGGCGTCTGCACACTTTTCCTTTGAAGAGATGCAGGTGGATCGGAACCAGATCCACTGTCTGGTCAAGAGTGAACCACCTATCTCTCCTCTGGCTGTCGTGCGCCGACTGAAACAGCAATCCACGCCTCAGCTTTGGCAGAGGTATGAGTCGGAATTGCAGACTCATTTTTGGCGGGAACGAACTTTCTGGAGTGATGGATGCTTCTGCTGCACCATTGGCAATGCCAGCCAAGCAGTTGTCCGCAAATACATCAAAACGCAGGGACAGGAGAACGATTCATCCGCGAAGCTGAAGACTTCGCGGTTTTCTCGCTCGGTTCTTATAAAGATATGAGTCATCCCAACCAGAGCGTCTCAGAAATGACGGAAGAGAAAAAAACACGATGCGCATGGGCGGAGTCCCATGAGCTTTTCATACCGTACCACGATACCGAATGGGGCGTTCCAGTTCACGATGATCGTCTGCTCTTTGAGATGCTGAGTCTCGAGGGGGCACAGGCGGGCTTGAACTGGCTGGCTATTCTCAAACGACGCCCGCAGTATCGTGAGGCATTCGATCATTTCCGGGCGGAGATCATCGTGAACTATGACGCCGCGAAAAGAGCGGCTCTCCTGCAAAACGAGGGCATCATCCGCAATCGCTTGAAGATCGACGCGGTCGTTGAAAACGCCTGCGCCTTTCTCGCGATTCAGCATGAATATGGAAGTTTCGATGCATATATCTGGCGCTTTGTCGGTGGGAAACCCCTGCTCGGTACGGAGAAACTAGATGCGCCGGCGAAGAGTGAGTTGATGAGCAAAGATTTAAAAAAGCATGGTTTCCGATTCGTCGGCCCGACCATTTGCTACGCTTTTATGCAGGCGGTCGGCATGGTGAATGACCATGACGCAGGCTGCTTTCGCGCCGAGATGCTTTCCTAGCGGGAGGATCGAGATGTTCATTGTGGATGCCCATGAGGACATTGCCTACAATGCGCTGCATAATGGGCGGGACATTCGCCGCCCTGTCGCCTATATTCGGCGCCGTGAAGATGAGATAGCCGCGGCCCGTAGCTGCCCGCTCATGGATTGCCCAGATCTGGCCATGGTGTCGCTGCCCGAGCTACGGAGCGGTGGGGTCGGTCTGGTGTTCGCTACTATCTTTACTCGGTCCGGGGCGTACGAAACCATGGCTCGTGATGGCCGGGAGCAGATAGGCTATTATTCGCTTCTTGCCAGCGAGAATCCAGGTGTCCGCATCGTGTCCAGCCGGCAACAATTGGATACGCTGAAGGAGGATTGGCTGTGGGCGGCGACTCCGGATGAGCGCCCGCTAGGAATGGTGCTGCTCATGGAAGGGGCTGATCCAGTACGCGACCCAGCTGAACTGGAAGAGTGGTATAGACAGGGATTACGTATCATTGGTCCGAGCTGGCGCGGCACGCGCTACGCAGGCGGCACTGGTGCTCCGGGGCCTTTGACCGATCTGGGACGGGAGCTACTCAAAGAGATGGAGCGGCTTGGTCTGGTGCTCGATGTGAGCCATCTCTCCGATGAGAGCTTCTGGGAGGCTACTCAGCGCTTCCAGGGCACGGTCATTGCCTCCCATTCCAACTGTCGCAGCCTGGTGCCGGGAGATCGACATTTGACCGATAAGATGATTCAAGCTATTGCCGAGCGCGGTGGGATCATAGGCGCCGTGATGGCCAATCCATTCCTGGTGGCAGAGTGGGGAACGAAGAATGATACCAATCTACCGGTGACTCTCTCTGATGTAGTACGCCATATCGATCATATCTGCCAGCTCACCGGCTCTGCTGTGAACGTCGGTATCGGCAGCGATTTCGATGGCGGATTCGGGGTCGAGAGTACCCCGGAAGAGTTCGATTCGGTGGCTGACCTCGGCAAGCTAGCGGACGCGCTTACCCAGGCTGGATATAGCGATGCCGATATTACCGGTATCATGGGGGCCAATTGGCTACGTCTGCTGGAACGAGCCCTGCCGGCTTTGTGATACTGGGCCAGGCAATCGATGAGAAATAGCTCATTCTTCCTGGTCTGGCAGCGAGGCCTGGTTGACTGAGGCCCTGCCGGCGTTCTGCCAGACCACATCATCTAGTGGAGCATTAATCAGGCCGGCACGCGCGTCACGGAATAGCTGCTCCAGTCTCATCGACCGTTGCAGGCCGGCGCCTCCAATGATACGCAGCGCCAGGTCAGTAATCCGTATGGCATTGTTGGTGGTAATCGATTTAACCAGCGGTCCTTGAGCGCGCAGAGCGGCATGCATCGACGGAGCGTTGACCCAATCCGCCGCCAGGCCGTAAAGCAGCCGGTGGGAGGTGAGCAGCAAGCTTTCGATCTCGCCCAGCTTCAGTTGTATAGTAGGCAGCTCGCCTATAGGTTTGCCGAGCCCAGTCGGCACACGAGTCGCCGCGAAGCGTGCCGCCTCATTCTGGGCGGCGACCGCAAGCCCGGTATAAATGGTGGCGAGAGTTATTGAGCCCCAGGGAAGACCCAGGGCGGCTCGTGGATCCGGTGTACCTGCCGGTCGCAGATCCAGCAGTGCTTCTTTGCCAACCACCGCATCATCCATTACCAGGTCATCGCTGCCACTAGCTCGTAGAGCCAACGCATCCCAGGTTTTCTCGATGTGAACTCCCGGGGCGTCATGGGGGAGAAGAAACGTACCCAGTTGAGCCGGTAGCTCATCTTGGACGACGGTCGCCAGCAGCAGGAAGTAGCGCAGACCCGGAGCGCCGGTGGTGTAAATCTTGCGCCCGGTAATGTGCCAGTCTCCGCTACTGGTTGGTCGTGCGGTGGTTGCCGGTAGGCCACCATGGCTGGGGCTGCCCAGTTCTGGTTCCGCCTGGGCGGCGTTGAGCATTGCGCCTTGCGCCACGATCTCTCGAAAAAGCTGAGGCGCGTGTTCCGGCCAGAGGTTGCCTTCAACGAGCTGGCCGACATTGCTAAGATGCATTCCCAGAACCAGCGCGGTCGAAGCATCTCCCCATGCGATAGGCTCAAGCACCTGGGTGTAGTCCAGCTCTTTCAATCCCGAACCGCCATACGCTTCGGGGACGGTAAGAGCAAGAAATCCGGCTTCCCGTAGTTCGGCGAAGTTCTCATGAGGGAATCGTGCCAGGCGGTCGTTGGCTTCCGACCGGTCGCGAAAGCGCTCAGCCAGGGACTCCGCCTGAGCCAAGAGTTCACGCTGGCGTGGTGCAACTGGAATGTTGACGTACTGTGGTATCACTTCGTAGCGCCCAATCTTCTTTCTAGAATGGGATCTTTAATAAACCTTTCTTCGCTGGCTCGTCTGCGCATACTGGGCAAAACGTCGATGCTTGACGGAAGGAGCTGGGCCGCCGGCAAGGACTTGCTTGATCGTATGATGGCTGGGTTCGACGGCCAAACTGGACGTAGCATTTCTGAGCCAGTTCACGCAGGCTGAAGGCGGTGTACTCCGCCCGCAGATCTACCAAGGCTTGCCGGATTGGCGGTGGCAAGGAACGATGTTCATCGGTTTGTCGACGCTTCGTGGGGCGGTAGAGTCGGACAAGCTCACTGCGCACCCCTGTCCAAGAAGCTATGAGTTAGTGTCATACGGACTAGGGATGGCCTTGTGCATCGCTTGCGCGATGTCCCATAGAACGCACACACTTCATACCCATCTCCTGTGAACGATGTCAAGAAACCGGAAATCAGTTTGTCTGCGTGGTCCTCAGCCGACGGTACTGTGTGGCAGATTATACGAGTATGTCACGGCGCTGGAGACCGATCACTGATTCGGCACTAGCTGCCAATGAAGTGTGGTGCTAAGCCAGTGACCTTGGTCGGATATCTTGCTACAGACGGTTCCAAAACGCGGCTATATCAAGTAAGATGTAATGCATGAATGGCGCCTATCATGCCCGCACGCTCCTCTGAACCGAGCTACCGGGCGTGCGGGGGAAGTCGCGAGCGGCACTGATCGAATGACGAGAGGCGGGCAGATGGAGCGAGCCTGGTGGGCCGGCTGGAAGGCGAGACTTGCAGTGTGCCTGGTCGCCGTGCTGGTAGGTGCGCTGCTGGCCGGTCTGCTCATGGGGGTCACCCCGCCGTTTCTCGCGAGCCGCGCAGCCACTCCGTCAACTGGGCCGAGTCCTGAGCCATCTACTCCGCCGGCACCACCGCTTCACGTGCCAGCCGGCTGGACGCAGGTGCTGCCTGGCCTCATCCTGAGCGACTTCAGTGAGTTCAATACGCTTGTCCAAAGCGCCGTGAGGCCCGGCCGCATTGCAGCATGCGCGCTGCCGCCACGTCCATGGCCCGTGACCGCGGTGCCGGTGCTTGTTCTCAGCGACGATGGCGGTCGCACCTGGCAGCAGCGGCCGATACACTTGGCTGGGTCGGTGTGGGAATGTGACCTGCAGGAAGACATCCTCAACCCGGACACCTATGCCGTCAGCCTGGCGCATATCATAGACGGCAAGTCCAATGGCGACGACGAGACGCTCGTGACGTACAACGCCGGTCGCACGTGGCAGCGCGCAGTGCTGCCGGCGAGCATGGAGTATTCCTGCGCAGGATTGCCACGGCAACTCGCTATGCCCAGCTGGATCCAGGCGGACCCCTGCACCGTGGATCCGTGGGACCCCAACCATCTCTACGCGATCATCCAAACTTCTCCGTCCACGATGTCGCAGGGACAGGGTCTCTATGAAACGCGAGACGGCGGCAGTTCGTGGCATTGGCTCCACACCTGGCCCACATCCCTCGGTTTGATGGAAATCCACCCGACCTCCACCGGCCTCTACGTGGTAGACAGTCAAGATCCCATCGGCAACGAGGGAGTCTATCGAAGCACCGACGGCGGAGTCAGCTGGACTCGTTTGCCAGCGAAGGAAAATACCCGCGCGGTGACCTACTTCGGGCTAGGAGGACGTCTCCTCACTACTGCGTATCCTCAATTGTTCCAGGTCGATCCCGCCACGGGAGTGCCCACACTGCTCGGTGACGTGCCCGTGACCAAAGAGGGCAATGGCAGCGTTGGTGGCGTCATTTCCGCTGTCGCCATCTGCGAGGGGGCCGAGCCCTCGCTGGTCGTTGCCGGACCGTACGGCACCTTCGTGCGCTCGTTGCCACCGCTGCGCTGAGGCGCTAGAAGTAGTTCCGACACGCATACTGGCTAGCGCACGAAAGCGGTGCGCCGTGAGGCTGAGGGCGATAAAGGCAGGTGCAAAACCACATTGCTCAAGTACGTGTGACCCGCATTTCTGTGCGGTCTGAATACAGAAGTCTAGCAGATCTCAAGGATGGTTCCGGTGCCAACCAGGTGGCTTCCTTCATAGAACTGAACGGTGCTGCCAACCGAGAACCTATCTTGATAGAGGTCCGGGAAGAGCAGACGCAGTGCGACATGGTAGGGGGTGTCGGTGTCTACCTTGGTGAGTGTGTTGCCTCAGCCCACCGGTCCGTCTGCCCCTACGCCTGTGGCGTAGTCTTATCGACTAGCTGTCCCTGCACGCTGTTCATTATGGCTATCTCGATTCTTTGCTGGGAGATCTATCTGCACTTTCCCGCCAATCCGCTCGATGGCGCGGCGGGAGTATGGAAACCATCTCAACGTCCCTGGGGTTTAGAGTATGATTGCTCCAATGATAAACTGGCTGTCAAGCCTGCTTCCTTATATTTCAGACTGTAGGCGGTACTTCTCTGTAGTATTCTGCTGGATAAGGCAAGCCAAGTTCACTGGGCTTGGCTAGCGGCGGTAGTCTATCTGAAGGTCGTGCTTACGGATAAATTGTTGGACGCTACGACCATCGGGTACCGTGATCAGGCGTATGACCTGGTCATGCTGCAAGATAAAGCTATAGGCCAGACGTGAGTTGTCGGGAGAAGACCAGAGTGGACGGGCATAGATCGGTTCCTGTATCAGGAAGCCCTCAGCCATGGTCGCACGCAGCTCGCCCAGTCTCTGGCGCACGCTCAGTTGTGTCCGTACTGGCGGTTCAAGAATTGATGCTGGTAGGGTCACAGATAGGCGGAGAGGTGCTGGTGGAGGGATGACCGCAACCGTCGTAGCGACCTCTCTGGTGGGTTGGGCTGCTTTAGCAGCAGTAACCGTAGGAGTAGCTCTGGGAGCCCTTTTACGGGTAGTGCTCTCCTGGCTGGTGTTGGGCCGCTGTATGGGGCGTGATGTCTCTTCGTGTGGACGCACAGAGTTGCTGCAGCGTCTGGACGCAGCCTTCTCTTGTACGAGCTCGCGTTTCACCTGCGAGCCTTTGCGCATTGCCATTTGCTGATCTCCCTTCATACGCACCATGCATTTCCAAGCCCGCTCAGGGTTGTCCGGACGGACCGGTAGCATCCGGTGGAATCTGAAAATATAAGAATAACTGCCTGGCCAGAGCTCGCCAGAGCGGGCCTGCTGCCGATCCACCAAAGATTGTCGCCCGCGGGTGATTTAGTTTTACCAAGAGGACGAAACGGGGATGGGTCGCCGGCGCATAGCCAATTACCGAGGCAAATGTCGCAGATGGATCGCTGGTATCGGGGGTGGAAGTACCAGTCTTGGCCGCGATGGCATAACCTGGCACCAGGTTCATCTGCGCCTCACTCTGTGCTGCCGACTCGACCAGCATCTGCGTCACCTCCGCTGCCGTTCCGGCGCTCACCACCTGCCTTACCTCCTGTGGCCCATATCGAGTTACCGGACCTTGTCCAGTACCTGAAGCGATGCTGGAAACAATGTAGGGACGCATCAGCACACCGCCGTTTGCCAGCGCGCCGTACGCCATGACCATCTGCAGCGGGGTCACGGCGATGCTCTCGCCAAAGGAATTCTCAGCCGTGGTCAGATCCAGGGGGCTTGACTGATCCCGTGAGCCTGCTGCCTCATCCGGCAGGCCAATTCCGGTCGGCTGTAAGAAACCAAATGCATTCAGGTAGCTGGTGAAGCGATCGTCGCCGATACGTCTCACTGCCCACATTGCTCCAGTATTGGCTGAATACTGCAGCACCTGGGTCATGGTAATCTCGCCATGGGCGATGTTATCCCAGTTATGTAATGTAATGCCATCTACGATTGCCTGACCGGTGTCGTCATAGGTTGAATCTGGCGTGATGACCCCGGTGTTGATACCCATTGCCATGGTCATGGCTTTCATTACCGAACCAGGATCGAATGTGTCGCTTATGGCAGGATTGACGAAAGAAGCCAGATTAGCCTCGCTATACTGATTTGGGTCGAAAGACGGCAAGCTTGCCATTGCCAGAATGGCACCGGTTTGAGGATCCATAACTATGACAGTTCCGCCATCGGCGTCCATCTCTTTGACGGTGGCGGCCAGCCCCTGCTCTACCCAGTACTGGATGCTGGCATCGATGGTGAGCGTGACATTGGAGCCTGGTATTGCAGACGTTTGTCGCTGCGGCACGGTGGCCAGCGGGTCGCCTGCGGCATTTACCGCTGTATAGAGCAATCCTGGTTGCCCAGATAGTAGCTGGTCGTATTGCTGCTCGATACCGTACTGCCCCGTACCATCGGTAGCGCGGACAAACCCAAGCACCTGAGCTGCCAGCTCTCCATCCGGGTAGACACGCCGCACCACTGGTACCAGGGCTATACCGGGCAGATCACCCTGGTTGATGAGCGTGCCGATTTGGTTGCTTTGCTGCTGCGATAGCAGTACAACTTGCTGATTCATGTCACTCACCACAACATATGCGCCTGGCACATCCAGTTCGCTCTGCAACAACGACTCAGGCAGCTTGAGTGCGCGGCCAAGCGTCAGGGCCGTCTCACCCAGCGCGTTGACCGAGCGCAGCACATCCGGATCGGCGATCACCTCATCTTCGGTGACTGAAAGAGCCAGGATATTTCCGTTAGCATCAAAGATAAACCCGCGGCCGGCATGGATTTCGATCGCTCGAAGATCTTCTTGGTTCGCTAGCCCCGCCAACTGGTCATGTTGCCAGATCTGCCAGTAGGCGATTCTGCCAACCAGGCTGCCCAATACCAGGAATGCGATTATCATCAGGCCGACCTGTCGCCGTCCCGTCTTCCCCAGTGCCGACCGTTCAGCCTCTTCCTGTTCACGCCAGTAGGGTAATACCCGCCTCTCTGCTCCCGTACCCGACCGTGGAGGCTGGAGAGGGACCCAATGGTATCGATTCATGGTTCTGTGCCTGGGGAGGGCATCAGTCCCATTGCCCGTGCTGCGCGATCAATGTAGGCTGGATTGGTTGCCTCGCCAAGCTGCAGATGCAGTTGCTGATCCTGGCGTTCCAGTTGCATCTGTTGGGCGTGCTCCGATTGCAGCCGGCTATTGGCCAGTGCAACTTCGCTGGTCGTGTGCAGGTACAGCAGCGCCAGTAGACCAATAATCACCATGCTGGCCAGCAACACGCTGCGAGGTTGTGACAGTGCCTCAAGCCGGCCCCGTCGTGGGCCTCCTTCGATAGCTTCCCAGGCGCTCCACTTGTCTGAAAAGCTGGGTTTTGCATGATCAGGAGTTCGCTTCGACGGTGTTCGAGTCGTCATGCCTTTTGTCTCCATTCTCTCTTTGATCCCACCCATTTCGCTTCGGACAGCCGGAATAGTATCAAGGCGCTAATGAGGCAAAAGCCATGCCGTGCCACGGCCCTTTTCCAGACTACTCTCTAGTTGTTCTATATTTGTTTTAGGAACAGAGTTACCGGCGCTCAGCAACGCGAAGTTTCGCGCTACGCGCGCGAGGATTACGCGTGAGTTCCTCCGCACTGGCCACCAGTGGATGCCGGGTAAGAATCTTGAGGCGCGGCACACGCCCACAGACGCAGACTGGCAAATCGGGCGGACAGATACAACCACGCTCCTCTTGAAGAAAAGCTTGCTTCACTATCCGATCTTCCAGTGAGTGGAAACTTATAATGGCCAGACGCCCTCCAGTGGAGAGAAGATTGATGGCTTGCGGCAATACTCGCTCAAGACTGCCAAGTTCATCGTTGACGGCAATACGCAATGCCTGAAAAGTCCGGGTGGCTGGATCGATGATTAAAGGGTGCTGAGGATGCGGGCGTACCACCGATCTAACTAGCCTCGCTAGTTCGCTAGTGCTGGTGATGGGAGCCCGCTGCCTGGACAGGGCGATACGTCTGGCAATGGCGCGAGAGCGTCGCTCGTCGGCGTAGCGATAGAGCAGGTTCGCGAGCTCCGACTCATCCAGCTGGTTAACCAGATCTGACGCCGGTTGGCCGCGAGTCTGGTCGAAGCGCATATCGAGTGGGGCATCGACGGCAAAACTGAAGCCTCGCTCGCCCTGGGCGAGTTGATCTGACGACAGCCCCAGGTCTAGGAGAATACCATCTACTGGCGCAAAGCCCAAAGCTCTGGCCTGAGTCTCCATCTCGTCAAAATTGCCGTGTCGCAGCTGTAGCCGGCCTGAAGCGATTGCCCCGTGTAACTTTGCTCGAGTACGCTCAAGCGCTTCCAGGTCGGCATCAATAGCCAGCACCTGCCCATCTGGTGCCGATCGTTCCAGGATCAGCTCGGTATGTCCCCCGCCGCCGAGCGTGCCGTCGATATAGCGGCCACCAGGGTGGGGAGCAAGCCACTTCAGCGTCTCCTCTGGCAAAACGCTAAGGTGTAGCGTTGGCTCCAGCCGGCTGCGCTTCTGTGATTCCATAGTCGTCAACATCTGAACCTGTTCTACAAAAGAAAAGATGGTTAGGGCCTTCTGACCGCTTAGACTAGAAAGGCAAAGGCAGCCCGCTAAGATCTTCAGCTGCCACCTCATCGGTGTAGGCTTGCCAGTTGGCAGTGCTCCAGATCTCAAAGCGATCACGGGTGCCGATGACCGTGGCCTCGCTACCCAGACCCGCGTACTGGCGAAATCTAGCAGGGATCACTATGCGACCCTGGCTATCGAGCTCCACCTCAAGCGCCATTCCAAAGAAGCGGCGCTCGATCAGGCGGCGCTGCCTGGGGTTGATATCCGCGGCATCGAGCTCCCGTGCCTTCTGTTCCCAGATCTCCATGGGGTAGATGTAAAGGCAGGCATCTATGCCACGCGTCAATACGGCACCGCGCTCGATTTTGGAGCGGAAGCGCGCTGGAATGGCAATCCGGCCCTTGCTATCTAAGCTATGAAGATATTCACCAAGGAACATGCCATATCTCCCACTTTGCCCCACTTTGCCCCACTCTCCTAGTATAGGATGCCTCTTGCCGCCATGACACCCCTTTATCCACGAGTTTTGCTCTTACCGGTGGATAAGCCGTGGACAAACAGGCGTATCATCCACAGATTTGGGGAAAACCAGTGCTTCGCAGGTCTGGCATCCCAAAAGACCTCGAAAGATCCGTGTATGGGTAAGACCCACTCCGGGGACGCATGGAGAAGATGGAGGAGAGGAGATGGATGAGAAAGGCAAGTATTTCAAATGGCCAGAGGCAAACCCTCAAGGCCGCGGAAAGAGATGGTATCTCGCCAGCGGGGTAGGTCTTGCGAAAGACGCAGATGGGGATAGCGGCAGAGCAACGTCTGGACCGCAACTTGGCCTTCGAGTCTGGCCAGCGGTGCTCCCAGACAATAGTGCATGCCCATGCCGAAGGAGAGATGGGGCTTCTCGGCACGAGTGATGTCTAACCGCTCAGGGTCGGTGAAGACTTCGGGGTCACGGTTACCCGAGCCCAGAAGCAAATTGAGTGTTTGTCCCTTTCCAATAGTCTTGCCGCCAAAGGAGATATCTTCGCTAGCCATGCGCGAAGTCATCTGGCTGGAAGCATCGTAGCGTAAAAATTCTTCGATAGCCGAGGATGTCAACTCCGGCCGCTTGCGTAAGAGGTCCAGTTGAGACGGGTTCGTCATAAGTGCCAGCATACCGTTGCCAATCAGGTTGACGGTAGTTTCAAAGCCGGCGATTAGCAGGGTGGTCGCCATGACGATGAGCTCCGGCTCACTCAGCTGGTCTTGCTGGTCCTGCGCCCGAATGAGTTCGCTCAAGATGTCCCTGGCGGGCTCATGTCGCCGCTCACTGACGACGTTCTGAAAGAAGGCATAGAGCTCAAGGGCAACCTGGCTGGCAGATACATAGATAGCTGGTGACTGCTTACAGTCCAACGCTCGCACCAGTACGCCGGCCCAACGCATCAGCTGCTCACGGGATTCAATGGAAATGCCTAACATCTCAGAGATGATCGTGCTGGTCAGCGGAATCGCATAATCATTGACGACATCTATCTCTCCTCCAGTTTCGGCATCATCCAGCAATTTATCGGCAATGGTATGAACACGGGGGCGAAGGCTCTCAACCATACGCGGGGTAAACGCTTTGCTGACCAGCGAGCGCAGCCGAGTGTGAGTAGGTGGATCGGCGAAGAGCAGCGAGTGCCCCTTGAGCGAAAGATATAACTGCGTTTCTTCGGGCAACTTTTGTACGGCTATCCTATGTTCTTCGCTTTGAAGCTGGTGAACAAACCGGGGATCTTTCAATATGCTTATGATATCGGCGTATCGCGCAACGTGCCACATACCAGGGATAGTCGGCTCAAAAGAAACACCCCAATGTAGCGGGTCTTCCTCACGGAGTCGCCGATAATACCGGTACGGATCGAGACGAAATCCTGCGTCGAAAAAATCAAACCAGTCCTCGGCGCCTGCAGTATCTACCATATTGGAATCTGTTATGTCCATTGCGGGCTCTCCTGGCCTTGCTCTACGAGCGCAGGTTTACGCATGTTGCCCTCTGGCCTGATTCTTGCATTCTTGCTTACTGATAAGAGTGATAACATCGAAAACATCCGCTCCTCCTCTCAGGGAGCGGAAGACAGCCCGCACAATACGTCGCCTTCAAGATAGTAAGGCTAACAGGGAGAAAGTCCATGCAGGAGATCGTGCTTCCAGTTACTGGTCTCTGTCCCGACTGTGGCACCGATCTGAGTGGCGAGATTAGCCTTTGGGCTCCAGCTAGCTGGCTTAATCGATACGAGACCGAATCGCGGCTGCGCCGAGGCATCGACCGCTCGGTCGTACGGCTTGTGCTCGACCGACACCAGGACCAATGCGCCGGACATGGCGCACGCCACAAAATCCAGAAACTCATTGCGCAACCGGCATGAGATAACTGCGAGGTAACTACGATAACCCTCGAGTCATACCTGATGCTGCTTGGCTATGGCTGGCATGCCCACTCTCGCCAGCTATCCCCATCCCGTGAAAAAATTTGATACGCCGCGAGAATATTCAAATTTGCATCATATGGCGAGTCGTTGGCATAAGAGGTAGTATCCCAGGTGCTGGGGTAGAGTATCTGGAACACGCCCTCCGCATGGCTGTCGCCGACGGCATAAGGATTATACGCGTTTGGATCATAACCCGATTCACAGCGGGCAACGTTTAGCGCTCCCTGGGAATAGCCACCAAAGACCGAGACTATCTCGTTGATAACTGCTTGTTCGCTGAGACTCGCTGCCGCAGGTGGGTTAGAAACCGGTACAGGCGTAGGCTTAGGCCGGGGTGTCGCTGTAGGCACCCAAGGAATCGAGTCTGCGTACACTTGTACAAAACCGAGCGACGCGATGCTTCTGCCCAGGGGAGAGACCGCGGTAAAAATGGTGAAAAGCACCATTACAGCCGTCATGGCTACTAAGAACTGGACCACCAGGGGCTGTGACCCCGAACGCCTTGGCACTACCCGAGCATAGTGGTATCGGGGTGGCTTGCGAGCACCCCGTATAAAGATCGCCGGCGCATTCGTCTCCTGCTCCAGCACGGCAAGCCCGCTTGGAGCGCTTAGGGTAGCTGAGCTGGTGTTCTGCGCTGGTAGCGCTTGGTTTGCCTTCTCCATAGAGATGGAATCGGCAATGACGTCTGGCAGCACGAGCTGGGCTGTTGCCATTGAACGGGTTATCTCGGGGTCGGTTACTGCTGAGTCGGTTACCGCCGGCTCAACCGGACCCGGTTGCCCATGTTCTCGGTCCAGCTTGGGTGTAGCTGGTTGGGCGACCATAGTCACGAGTGTCTCGGGCTCCGCTTTCTCAAGTGGCGCCTCACGGTGAGCGCGGGTCGCACGAGCATACGAAGCATTGGTCTCGCGACTGCGAGGCAAATTGTCGTTCGCGGGAGCCTTCGCCGGCCTCTGGTTTCGCCTCACGGGCTCTTGGCCTACTTCACGTGTAGGAGACGCTTCGGCGCCGGGAGATTGTTCGTAACTCGAAAGGTCAAGAGCAGGCAGTACCGGTACGGTATGTTGCTGCGTCGCACCAAGCGCCTCTGCCAGAGAGACTCTGCCCCTGTCTAACTTGTTCTCATTTCTTTTACGCTCTTGGCGTTGATTCCCCGCCATCGCTACCCTCGCCCCCTTCACTACAGCACCTAGCATGGCATGTGGGCTAAACTACCGTCAATGCTGGCTGGGTTATGTTAGCCCGTAAGTACCGCAGGCTCGAGAAAGGTCTCGCCTGTTCACACGTAGAGGCGCCCAACTGCATAATTGCTCTATAGACTTTCTAGACCGTCTGGAGTTGAAACGAAGGGATGGCCCATAAATGCTGCCACCAGAGCGATTAACCAGAGTAAATATTAGCGGCGATGCCCCATGGGAAGCAGTGGTTGGCTACTCCCGCGCTGTACGCGTCGGGAATGCTATTTGTGTCTCAGGTACAACCGGCATTGGACCGGATGGAAAGGCAGTCGCTGGCGGCGCCTATGCGCAATCCTTACGAGCGCTCCACCTCATCGGTGAAGCTCTGGACAAAGCCGGAAGCTCGTTTCGCGATGTCGTACGTACCCGAATATATGTCACCAATATTGAGGACTGGGAAGATATTGGCCGGGCGCACAGCGAAGTCTTTGGTGACGTGCGTCCGGCGACCACTATGGTTGAGGTGTGTCGTCTGATCTCAGCTGAGATAGTTGTGGAGATCGAGGCCGATGCCATCACTCTGCAAGCAGGGATATAGGTGGTTAGCAGTTGCTTGCATAGTGTTCGCATAGCATGCAGAGTCCGAACTACTGACTTAGAATCAGGAATAATCAAGGTAGTTACTCAGTGCACTATAGACAAAGGGTGGACATAAGGCTACGGGAATGCTACAATCCAGGTTTGAGGTCTATTTGGCGCCAAAAAGTTGGTTGCCTAGTGACGCCTGTTGCCAGTGGCGAGGGTAGGCTATGATCGGGAGGGAGCCAAGGGTGCAGCCTCCAGTACTCGAGTTGTACTCGGACATGCCACTCTACAATACCAAGTCGGTGGTGCATCACACCGGTGTGCCAGCGCCGACTTTACGCGCCTGGGAACGTCGCTATGGCATCCTGTCGCCGCGCCGGAGCGACAACGACTATCGCCTCTATTCTGAACGCGACATGATGACAGTCACCTGGCTACGCGAGCGGGTCGAAAGCGGTATGACCATCAGCCAGGCTATTGCTCTGTTACGTTCGCTGGAACCCGCGCGCCGGCGTGGACGCCGCTTGCGTTCCCAGATGTCGAGCCCGGCTGAGGTTGTGACGGTAACTGCCTCGCCTCCCGCTCTCGACCGCTTCTCCTTAGATGATTTAGGCGTTACCCTGCTTGCGCAGTTTAGCAGCTTGGATGAATATGCCGTGCACCATACCATTATGCAGGCACTGGCAGTATATACTGTAGAAGACATTTGTCTGCATCTCTTTTCACCAGTTCTGGTGGAGATGGGCCGTCGCTGGGCGCTTGGAGAGCTGGATGCGACAGTGGAACATTTTGCCGCTACCTTGATCCGGGGGCTGCTTGATGGTCTTTTCCGTAGCGCTGCCACTTCTAGTTCAGGACCGCTGGTTCTGGTAGGATGTGCTCCAGGGGAGCAGCATGAACTTGGCGCGCTCATGCTGGCGCTCTTCCTGCGCCGAGCCGGAGCTCGGGTGGCCTATCTGGGGCAGAATGTCGAAGCGGACGGCTTGCTAGCTACAGTGACCAGCCTGAGACCAGTATGCGTCTTGCTCTCCGCGGCACTCGCACCACAGGCTGAGGCGCTCGCAACGATAGTAGAACGGCTGGAAGCGGCCGATAACCAGACTATGCTGTACTGTGGTGGCCGAGCATACCTGGGTAATCCAGCGGCGGTTGAGCGGATCCGCAGGCACTACCTGGGGTCGGACGTCTGTTCAGCGATAGACGAGATTAAGAAGAGATTGTTTGCCTGATGCTTACTTCTACACCACGAACTGGTGCGACTGATCCCTCTGAAATAGATGAAGCGCGACGATCAGACCGGCTTTTCTCCCACCGTTTTCCGGCCTATGGCTGGCTTGGTCTGATACTCAATCTATTGGCCTGGGCCTCGTCCTGGCTACGTATAGGACCCTGGAATTATACCTTCTTTGCTTTGTGGTTTGGATTCATCCTGGTCGTGGATGGTCTGAACTATGCGCGCAAAGGGCATTCCCCACTCAAACGCAGCAAGATTGGCTTCACCGGCTTGTTTGTGGCGTCGGCTCCTTTCTGGTGGCTATTCGAATTCTTCAATATAGGCGTGCGGAACTGGCACTACAGGATGGGTCAGTACTATTCTCCACTGGGTTTTATCCTGATTGCTACTCTGGATTTCAGTACGGTATTGCCGGCAGTAATGGAGATTGCCGAGTTCTTGACCAGCTTTGAGCGCCTCCGACCAAGACTTGAGGCCAGCGACATTGGGCCAAAGCTCGGGCGGAGATTGACGATTGCCCTGATTAGCCTGGGCGTGATATGTGCCGTGCTGCCCTTCATGTTCCCACGTTACACGTTTCCGCTCGTCTGGCTCTGCGTCTTTTTCTTACTCGACCCCATTAATAATCTTGCCCGGCAAAAATCAGCCTTTGGGCACCTGCTGGCCCACGACTGGCGCTTTTTCATAGCTATTCCACTGTCGGCGCTCATCTGCGGGTTCTTCTGGGAGATGTGGAACTCACTGGCGTTGCCCCAGTGGATCTACACTATCCCGTATATCAACTCCTCGCCTGCCCTTTTCCCCGCCCATCTGTTTGAGATGCCCTTGCTTGGCTATACCGGGTACCTGCCCTTTGGGCTCGAACTCTTTGCCCTGTACCAGTTTGTCTTGCTAATTACCGGCCGGCGCAAGGATGACCTGACTTTCTAAAACACGCCTGTTCAAATCCTATTGGACAGCCACTCCTGTCGGATTGCACATGCCGGACGCTCTGCGGTGCCTTATGACGTATATGTGGTATACTTGATTCTGCCTTCGGGAATAGCAGGAGATCGTGTGCCTGGGCATTCCGCTCGCCCGGCATCGCAGGATGACATTGTACGAGGATTGAAAGGACACTCTAAGGAGCCCGCTCAACACTATGCTCATGCAATCCGCACTGGAAGAGGTGGTTCGCCTCGCTCGCGGTCGCGAGTAACACAAGCCGAGTGCAGATGCCAACCGGTGAAGGTTTTTGCCGGATGTGTGTTGATTTTATAATGACTGGGTGTGCGTCTGCGGGTACGAATGGACATGCAAAGAAGAGAAACTGCAATAGCCGATTGGGAGTCGGTAGCATCAGCGGCATGGAGCAGCCGCTCAACAAGAGACCCTTCGCGTATCATTGGTGTAGATTGTGACGGAGTTCTTGCTTCTGATCGTTTGCTCTGGCAGCACCTTCGGAAACAGTTCCCGGAGCACATACCAGCTGCTTACGAAGACTTGCATACCTTCAACTGGCCACGTGCTTCGCCAGAAACTCAGGCGCTTTGCCAGGAGCTCAGCGCCGACCGTAACTTCATACTCCGGCTGGCTCCCATTCCCCGAATGGGCGATGCGTTAAATTGGCTCTATAACCATAGCTATGCTATCCACGTGATCACGGCACGGCCAGCCTGCGTCCTGGGCGCTACCCGGCGCTGGCTAAGAATGCACAGTGTCTCGGAATATGTAGAGGAAATTCACTGCGTTGAGTGTGCCGCGGCCAAAATTCCACTGGCGCGAGAGCTAGGATGCGCAACTTTTGTCGAGGACAACCATGCCACCGCCGAAGCTATGGGCTTAGCCGGCATTCAGAGCTACCTTCTTGACGCGCCTTACAACCGGATGCCGAATGTATGTAGCCGCCGTATGCACGGATGGCCCGAACTCCTACAGGATCTGGAGCCGGCAAAGACCTGGTTGAGCGGCGTATATCGCGGCGGCAGCCTGGAGTATACCCCGGCCGTCACGAAAATGCGCTCTGACCGGTAATCGCTTGCCCAATGATGAGTGTATGGATGTCATCGGTACCTTCGTACGTGTAGACGGACTCGAGATTATTCATGTGGCGACTCACCGGATATTCCAGCGTGATACCGTTGGCGCCCAGGATACTACGTGCCTCACGAGCCGTATTCAGTGCCTGGCGGCAGTTGTTGCGCTTGGCGATTGAAACCTGTACCGGGTGGACCATCCCCTGATCTTTCAGGCGTCCAAGCTGCAACGCCAAAAGTTGGGCTTTGACGAGCTCGGTCGCCATATCAGCGAGCTTGCGCTGCGTCAATTGAAAGCCGCCAATTGGCCGGTCGAACTGGATACGAGTCTTCGCGTACTCCAGCGCCGATAGGTAGCAGGCGAGTGCCGCACCGTTGACTCCCCAGGCGATACCGAAGCGCGCCTCATCCAGGCATGAGAGTGGTCCACGCAGGCCACGCACATTGGGGAGCAGGTTTGCCGACGGTATGCGGCAGTCTTCGAAATGGAGCTCTGAAGTAATCGATGCCCGTAGTGACAGCTTATGGCGTATATCGTTAGTGGTAAACCCCGCCGTGCCACGCTCGACTATAAAGCCGCGAATGCCATCCTCTGCCTTGGCCCATACTACGGCGACATCGGCGATACCACCATTGGTAATCCACATCTTGGTACCGTTCAAGATATACATGCTACCGTCTTTACGCGCCGTAGTCTGCATTCCATTGGGATTGCTTCCGGCATCCGGCTCAGTGAGTCCAAAACAGCCGATCACCTCGCCACTGGCCATCTTGGGGAGCCAGCGGTTTTTTTGCTCCTCTGTGCCAAAAGCGTAGATCGGGAACATGGCCAGCGAACCCTGAACCGAGACGAACGATCGCAGACCGCTATCGCCGAATTCCAGTTCCTGACAGGCAAGACCATAGCAGACAGCACTCAGTCCAGCGCAACCATAGCCTTCGAGATGCATCCCTAGCAGTCCGAGCTCGGCGATAGCCGGAATGAGTTCGCGGGGGAATGTGCCGGCTTCGAAGTCGTCGCCAATGATGGGCAAGACCTGAGCAGCTACAAATTTCTTGACGGTGTCGCGCACCAGACGTTCATCTTCGCTCAGTAGCCAGTCGATGTTATAGAGATCGCTGGCTGGTGGTGGCAGGCTGGCGGCCTGCGCTGAGTTTTCTGCCTCACGCCCCGGCATGGTATCAACCATAATTCTCAAGGCCCCCTCTCGATGTAGCTAGAGCATACCACCCATAATGCTGGCTCGGCCAATGGTCGAGTTGCCGGGTAGAGGCCCGGCTCAGGGGTACGCCTGTCCGGTGGGACGGACTACCATCTCCGACACTGCAAAATGCGCTGGCTGCACCAACGCAAATATCACTGCGCGAGCGATATCGGCTGGCACTAGAGGTGTCGCTCCCTTGAGCATGTTCTTCAGGATATCCGGTGTATACTCCGCCACCTGCTGGAATTCGGAGATGACCACGCCCGGCTCAATAGTGGTTACACGCACGCCTCTCGGACCCACTTCTTGCCGCAATGAGTCGGCGATGGCGCTGGCAGCGAATTTGGTACCGCAGTAGGCTGCGCCTCCAGGTGTCGCCACCCGGCCGGCCACCGAAGACATAACGATAACATGACCGGAGCCTCGCTCCAGTAGTGGTGCCACACCGAACTTTAAAGTCAGCAGAAGTCCATAGACGTTGGTATCGATCATCTCTTTCCAGCGCTCTGGATCGCCATCGACCACTGGGAGCCGGTAGCCAAATCCGGCGTTGGCTACCACAATATCTAGCGTTCCCCAGCGATTCAAAGTGGTCTTGACGGCTCCCTGCACATCATCAGAAATGCGGACGTCACCGGTTATGACCAGTGTTTCGCCCAAGCCTCCTCCGCCTGGCTCTGCGCCTGCCAGATTTCTGGACAAGTCTTCCAGTCGCTCAGTACGACGAGCAAAGAGGGCCACGCGCACCCCCTGTAATAACAGCTGCTCGGCAATTGCCTGACCAATTCCACTACTGGCGCCGGTAACCAGCGCTACTTTCTGGTGAAGGTCCTCCAGGGGCTTGGGCGTTGTGTCATATTCCGAACTCATCTCGTTGTCTCGCTTTCCTCGTGACTGCATAGTTGTCTTTCAATGCTGTCTAAGCGCTCTCGAAGCTGGCGATTTTCGTCTTGTAATTCATCAACATCATGGCGCAATTGGCGTGCCCCGCTCTCCAGTGTTAAACCCCGCTCCAGTTCGAGAATTGTCTCGCGCGCAATTCGGACTATTCGCTCATCCAGGCACCGGCTGACCAGACGGCGCAGCGGATCGATGGCCCGCACGTCCTCCCATTGTCGGAGGGCCGAGATGGCATTTATAACTACCAGCTCCCAGGGATCATCCAGTGCGGCGAGTAGGGCCTCTATAACCTTGGTCTGCACGGCTCCGGGATCTATATGCCTGGTGGATGCCAGCACTCGTAGTCCGGCCGCGGCCGCCGCCCTTGCATCCACAGGTTTGTCGCCGTCGGTCAACCAGCTAACGAGCCCATCAGCTCCCCGAACGTCTCCTAGCTCGCCAAGACCAGTGAAAATGCCGGCACGCAGAGTCTCGTTCCAGGATGGAGTGTCGATTCTCTCCAATAGGCACCGAAGCACATCGGATGTACGTAGCTTGCCTAGCGCAGTTGCTGCGGCTGCTTCAACGAAGTAGCTGGGATCACCCCGCTCAAGCAAAGCTATGAGAACCTGTGCTGCCTGCTCGGTGTAAGCGTTCTGCTTGGGCCGGCCAAAGATCCCGAGCGCAGTAACTATTCCGCAACGAGACTTGGGGTCGGTAAACTGTGCCAGTGCAGCGGTCAACGCCGTGAGGGCACGTTCCGACTTTTGGCTCGCCAGCGCCTCAGCAATGGCTACGCGCACTGCCCAGAACGGCTCAACCACTAGCCTCTGTTCCAAGGTTTTTAGACTCTGCTCGTCCGCTAATTTGCCAAGTGCCTCGGCGGCCTCGATTCGACCCAGTATATCTGGATCGTGGCGAAGCTGGAAGCGCAGCAACTCTGCTGACCGTTCGAAGGTAAGGGTCTTGATCAGCCAGCCGCCCTGGTCAAATCGTACCGAGAACGGGCGTCGGGCTAGAGGGAAAAAGAATGCCTGCTGCGCTTCCTCAACGACCACCCGAAAGGTGACCAGTTGCGCCGGTACATCGACGTCATCGGGCAGGGCATCATCTCGCTCCGGTATCAAGAATCCAATATCCACAGGTGTCCTAAATAAAGGCGTACACTCGGTAACATTCTGAGTCTGCACAACCTGTACCCGTGCAAGCTTCCGTTCGCTATCCCAGGAGTAGCTTACCTGAAAATCCGGGTGACCTGCCTTGTACAGCCATTGCTCAAAGAACTGCGCCATGCTGCGGCCGGTAGCTTCTTCTACTGCTCGTTCGAAATCTGCGGTAATCACCTCACGCCCGCGGTTACGGTTGTTATAGACTGAAACGGCGCGCCAAAACGGCTCTTCGCCCAGGAAATTGCGCAACATGTGCAGTACAAGTGAACCCTTCTCATAGGTATGGCGGTCAAACAGCTCGTCACCATTCTTGCGATAGACGTTGTAGACAATGGGACGTCGCCCTCTCTTGTCGGCACTGAGATAGCTCTGCAGATTCTGGTATAGTTTAGCTTCGAATTCCTCGTCTCCCCGGTCATGCTGCGTCCACACCGCCTCGAAATAAGTTGCAAAGCTCTCCTTAAGCCAAGTATGTGACCAGTCGCGTACAGCGAGTAGATCACCATGCCATTGGTGCACCAGTTCATGAGCGACGACAGGGTCAGCTGACCAGTCGAGGCTCGCGCGTTGGTCAGGCAGCAGGCGGTAGCTGTGGGTGGTGGCACTGGCATTTTCCATTGCTCCCAAAAACCGCTCAGCAACGATCTGGGCATACTTAGCGTAGGGGTAGTCGACCCCAAATTTCTGAGAGAAAAACTCCATCATCTGGGGAGTCTTACCTAGCATACGTCGAGCGTCCTCCTCGCGGCCATGACGCACATAATAGGTCACCGGCACATCACGCCATGTATCAGATAGCTCGCTGAACTCGCCGGCTACCAGCGTTATGAGATACGCTGGATATGGAATCTCCTGCTGCCAGGTGTAGGTCTTGGTGCCATCCCCATTTGTTCGCGTGTCCATGAGCAATCCATTTGACAAGACGAAGAAGTGCGCCGGGACCGTTGCCCGTAGTGTGGTTGTGGCCCGGTCATTTGGGAAGTCATGGCAGACAAGCCAGTAGTGATGGTACTCAGTCTCGCCCTGAGTCCAGACCTGGACAGGAAGCTCGGGACTATCTTTGGTTGGTGCCACAAAGTAGAGACCGATACGCGGATGAGCCGAGTACCTTACCGTAACACCGAACCCCTCACCATAGCGATATACCCGATCAAGCTGAACATATAGTTTCTCGCCCTCGGTCCAAAAGGCAAGTGGAGTTTCAGTTCCAGCAAGACTGGCCTGCTCAATCTGCAGCTCAGCGGCATCAAAACTTACCACCTGTATCTGCTCAAACAATACAGAGAAGTACGTGGTCACTGTTCCACTGACCGACTGCGCCACAAAATCCGGGGTGACGTTGATATCCAAATGCTGGACATCAGCAGGCCGGTCCGGGGCGTACGCAGGCCTATCACCCGGAAGCGCAAAGCCTGATAAAGTAGCCGAAGCGGCGTTGCTGCCCCACTCACTGGCGTGTAGCACGTGCGCTAAGTCTCGATAGCCGCAGTAGTACACAACAGACTCCTTAGAATAGACACACCATCTGAAATAGAGAGAGCACATGCGCGTTCATGAGTGATGGTCGTCACACAACTGTAGCGTAGAGTTTGACCCTGGTCAATCTCACCGGCCATGTCGCTTCTTCATCGCCTATCGAGCGCCGTAAACGCATGCTACAGACGCATGCTACAATAGGTAGGACGAGACAACCATCGCGAAATGTCGCGCCCAGGGCAAAGCAGCCATAGAAGGCAAAGGATGATGACCGATGACCGATCCAGGCTCATTCGATCAAAATGATTCGGCTGATCCAGTCATCTTCATTCTGGACTGTGATAATACGCTCTTCGACAATGACAGCATGAAGAGTGATTTAAATACTCAGCTTGAGTTGCTGCTTGGTAAAGCGTTACTCGAGCAGTTCTGGGGCGTCTACGAAGAGGTTCGCGTCCTCACCGGTACTGTAGATTTTCCCCTGACCTTTGAACGTTACCGATCTTATGTGCATGACGAGCCGACGCTAGGACAGCTGCGTAGCATTATCATGCAGTACCCGTTTTCTGATCGGCTGTATCCCGAGTCTCTCTCCACGCTGCACTACTTGAAGAGACTGGGGTTGCCGGCGATCGTCTCAGATGGTGACACCATCTGCCAGCCGTATAAGATCGCCGCCAGTGGGCTAGCGGAAGAAGTCGATTGGAGGGTATTGATCTTCATACATAAAGAGGACCACCTCGAAGACATTTTTGCCCGCTGGCCGGCGCCGTTCTACGTCATGGTAGACGACAAGCAACGCATACTTGCCGATTCCAAAGCACAGTTTCCCGAGCGTTTTGTGACGGTGCACGTGCGACAAGGCCACTATGGCATAGCCCTGGAGCGGTTCAGTCCGATGCCTGACGTGACCATCAACTCTATCGGTGAACTTCGCAATTATCGCCTGAGCGACTTCAAGCGATATCTCAAGCCATCTACTGCACTGTAGTTGTACTGCTTGGTGAGGCCGCCGGAGTGGTAGGGCCCGCAGTTGGCGCCGGAGTGGTAGGGCCCGCAGTTGGAGTACTGAGCGGTGGCGTTGAAACCGGGATAGTGCATGGGGGAGCCGGTACGAATTTCTGGTAGCCGGGCTGCGGCGAATAGTTATAATCACCGGAGCAGCCAAAATTGCTTATCCAGTACTGCCAGATCACCCCTCCCTGGCCCCCAAAGGTTTCCTGCTGCACCGCGTCGTTCCAGATCTCAAATACCGGACTCAGGGTATCACAATCAGGCATACAGGGAGGGCACATGACCCCAGCGTAAGGGCCGCCGGCGACCCAGTAGACGAATGGCTCAGCTGGTAGATAGGTGCTGGGGAACCAGGCGTCGCGATCGGCTGCGCCAATGTACGCCCCCGGAACAAACTGGGCAGCGGCAATACCAGTCAGGAATCCATCGAGCACTGCGGCCATGTCTTTCTGGGTCGCGCCATCACTCCATCCCCCGTACCCTTCCTCTACGTCGGCAAATAGCGTCAGGCCGCCGACACCTTGAGTGCTCTGCCAGGCGGCAACGGCAGCTTCTGCCTGCCGCTGCCCAAAAGCAAACGGTGTGGCGGCTGTGGAGAGATTAGGTCCGGAAAGTCCCCAATAACCATGAGTATAATCGGCGCCCACCGCAACCGACGTCTCTGGTATGAAACAACCAACGCTGTTGGTACCGCCAAGCTCGGCAATGTAAAATTGGAGCGGCATACTCTGTACGGTGGCAATCTCAGGTGGTGTACAGCTGTCAACACCGAAAGAGCCAGCGAGAGTCCAGTTCAGATGTTCGACGACAGCCGCCCTGGCCGTTTTGACGTCGAGCAATGAAGTGCCTGCTGCCACACCAACTCCAGCGGCTAGCACCAAGCCCGCGAAGCGCATAAATCCTCGGCGGCTGAACCCCGCCCGATGTATCTCATCCGCGCTTGCGCCATTGGCCCGCGCTAGCTTGAGATAAGCTTCGGAACAATTGATGCATCCCTCATCATATTTCTTTATGGCCGCCTGGATTGCTCGTACTCTGATCTCTTCCGGCGTATGATTGCGCTTCATGCCGCACACTCCTCCTAGTGCTACTTTCCAATTACCAAACACTCTACGGACGTTGCGTTCCGTAACGGCCCATATAGCCGGCGCGCCGCGTCATCTATCCCGCAGCTTGGCTGGGGTAATCCTAGCCTAGCACATCTGGTCGAGGCCAGGAAATGAACCAGCTCACAAACTCATGCCTGGCTTGGGCGGTATGTATGCTTAAACCGGCTAGTCTCTAGAGAATCACCGTAGCGCAAGGCGCTAGCTTGAAAAGTCTACGAGTAGGAAGCCACTTAAGTTGTCTATTGAGTTGGGAGTTTCCTCTCACTCCTCTATTTCAGAATCTGGCTTGCCACCACGATCTTTTGAATCTGATTGGTTCCCTCATAGATCTGGGTGATTTTGGCATCTCGGAACAGCTTTTCCACCGGGTACTCCCGTATGTAACCGTAGCCGCCAAAGATCTGTACGGCATCAGTGGTGACCTCCATGGCGACATCGGAGGCAAAGTTCTTCGCCATGCTGCTCTCGTAGAGGAATGGGCGTCCCGTCTCGGTGACACGTGCAGACCACCAGGTCATTAACCTCGCCGCCTGAACCTTGGTTGCCATATCAGCAAGCATAAACTGGATACTTTGGTTCGCGGCGATAGGTTGGCCAAACTGTACACGCTCCTTGGAGTAGTCACGCGCGCATTCAAAGGCGGCGCGCGCAATTCCAACAGCTATCGCGGCGATCATTGGACGCGAGCGGTCGAGCATCGTCATTGCCAGCTTGAAGCCGCCGCCTTCTTCACCAAGGCGATTTTCCACCGGCACTCGAACATCGTCGAGTAGCACCTCGCCAGTATGAGAGCAGCGAATGCCCAGCTTCTTCTCCGATCTGCCTCCGCTGATTCCTGGTGTATCCCCGGGAATGATAAATGCGGTTATTCCCCGGTGCCCCAGTGAGCGATCCATGGTGGCAAAGACAACGTAGAGGTCGGCAATACCACCGTTGGTAATAAACCGCTTGCTCCCTCTCAGAATGTACGAGTCGCCTTCTCGATGGGCGGAGGTGGTCATTGCGGCGACGTCCGAGCCTGCGTCCGGCTCAGTCAGTGCCATCGCACAGAGGCCGTTTCGCTCGACGATTGGCTTGAGCAACCGCTGCTTCTGCTCGGCGGTCCCCGCGAGCAATATAGGAATACTGGCCAGATGTGTACCGCCCAGGACAGTGGCGACGCCCGCGCAGCCCCAAGCTAGTTCTTCGGTAATGATGCAGTTCGTGAGCTCATCGGTTATGCCTAGCCCGCCTAGTTCCTCGGGAAAGGCAAAGGTAGTCAGCCCGAGTTCGCCGGCCTTCTTCACCAGAGCCCAGGGAAACTCCTCCTTCTCGTCCAGCTCTGCCGCTACCGGGCGTATCTCCTGCTCGGCAAAAGTATGCGCCAACTCCTGCATGGATTTCTGCTCGCTGGTTAGCTCAAAGTCAATCATAGATCCGCTCCTCCCATCTATCATCTCTGTCGTCGATGCCTAACCGGATGGCCAGTAACATCCTGGCGTATCGGGGGGTGCGCCGCTTCTGGTTGGATGAGATACATATCAATAGCAGCGTCACCGGATGGTAGAAGAATATCATCTGAAGCCGAGATAACGTCGGCAATGCCGCCCCCGCCCACGTTCGCAGAATAGGAGAAATGCAATGGCTTTCCAGCGGTTTTACTGGTTGGTTGAGGGATCGGTAGCCGGATGCTCCCGGCCAGGAGGTAACCCAGCTGCCGGCAGATCACAGGCAGATGACGATCTAAGGACTTTGGCCGCTGATCTTGCCTGGCTACGCGCGCAGGGTATCAATGCGTTGCTGACTCTGACCGAGATGCCTCTAGACGCTGGAACGCTTGCGGCTTTTGATATCGAGGTACTGCATCTGCCGATTGAAGACCTCGCCTCCCCTTCGCCGGCTGAGTTCCTCGCCGCTCTGGATTTTATCGATCATCAACGTGCTCTTGGGCGTGCTATCGCGGTCCACTGCCGGATGGGGCAGGGACGCACCGGCTCGATTCTTGCTGCGTATCTCATACGTCGTGGTGTTGCTCCCAAGGACGCGCTAGTCGAGCTACGCGCAATATGCCCCGGTGCGGTCGAGAATCAATATCAGGAACAGGCTCTGGACGCCTTTGCCGCCCGCCGCGACTGGATCATCTAGTCTCCTTCTGGTTTTCCGAATGAATTTAGCCTAGCTACGCAAGTGGTAAGATGGATAGTGCGTCCTCTCGATCACGGGAAGGAAAACGGTATGGCATCTGGTCCACCAGCGCAGCCCGGAGCCCCAAACTACAGACCTATTGGAACGGTGACCAGTGAGACCCCTGCAACTGCCGGTACGACTTCGACCAGAACATGGCGCTTCAAAGCCCGGGATGGCACACTGGCCGAGGTCGTGGTGCTGCAAGAAGACGTGGCGCGTATCCGGCTGTTGCCGAGAGGTATCGAGCCGGCTCGGTCCTGGGCGGTGGTGAATGAGGAATGGCCGGAAGTGACGGTCACTGCCGCTAGCGAAGATGCTGCCGCTCGTATCTCTCTCGCTACGTCGGCTATGCGCGTACTTATCTCAACCCGGCCCTTCAGGGTTTCGTTTGAGTGGCCGGATGGCACCAACTTCGCCGGAGATGATGACGCCCTGGGAATGGGCTACGTCTTACCCTATGGACCAAGCGATATCGTCGATGCTGGGCAACCGGCAGGAAGTGTGCGCTGCCATAAGCAACTTACCCCTGGCGAGCATATCTTGGGAGCCGGCGAAAGTAGTGCACCGCTTGACCGGCGTGGCCGGCACATCATCTACTGGAACACCGATCCACCGCAGCCGCATGGTGACCAGACTCGCGCCATGTACATGAGCATTCCATTCTGGATGGCGCTACGCTCCGAGCATTGTTATGGTATCTTCTTCGACACCGCCTGGAAGAGCGATCTGGATGCCGGAGCCACTCGTCCAGATCGACTGAGTTTTGGCGCCGTTGGCGGCGACCTTACTTATTATGTCTTCGCCGGGCCGACCCCAGCCAAGGTACTGGATCGCTATGCTACCCTGACGGGTCACCTTGCGCTGCCGCCGCGCTGGGCGCTTGGTTATGGCCAGAGCCGTTGGAGCTACTATCCGGATGAGGAGCTGCGTGAAGTCGCTACCAACTTCCGGCGGCGCAGCATTCCCTGCGATGGTCTCTGGCTTGATATTGACTATATGGACGGCTACCGCGACTTCACCTGGAGCCCGCGACGCTTCCCCGAGCCGGAGAAGATGCTTGGCGAACTGAACGAGGCGGGTTTCAAGGTGATCACCATTATCGACCCGGGCGTCAAAGTTGACCCCACCGATCCGACCTTTTCCAGTGGGCTGGAACAGGGCTGTTTCGTACATCGTGCCGATGGCTCGCTGTTCACCGGTGTCGTCTGGCCGGGAGAATGCGCCTTTCCGGACTTTAGCCGTGCTGGCGTACGCTCCTGGTGGAGTGAACAGCACCGTCAGTTGCTCGATGCCGGTGTGACGGGAATCTGGAACGACATGAACGAGCCGTCGCTGACCGATCGCTTGGTGCCGGATGGCCACACGCCACACGGCACGACATTGCCGCTGGATACAATGCACTATCCCGATGGCCCGCAAGGGGCCTCTCTCGCACATGAGGCCTTTCATAATGCCTATGGCATGCAGATGGCTCGTGCGACTCATGAAGCACTGGCGCGCCTTCGCCCTGACCGACGGCCTTTCGTCCTGACACGCTCCGGGTATGCCGGGATCCAGCGCTTCGCCTGCGTCTGGACCGGCGATAACCAGAGCGTGTGGGAGCATCTGAGACTCGCGTCGCGGATGTGTCTGGCGCTGGGCCTTTCTGGGGTGCCGTTCGTGGGTTTCGATACCGGTGGCTTCTGGGAGAATGCTACTGGGCCGCTGCTCGTGCGCTTCACTCAGCTTGGTGCGGTCTTTCCATTTTTCCGAAATCATAGCGCTCTAGGTACACAGTCTCAGGAACCCTGGGCCTTCGGCCAGCCTTTCGAGGCAATGTGCCGCCAGGCAATTGAGCTGCGCTACCGTCTTTTGCCCTATATCTACACCGCGGTGGCTGAGTCGATGCGGACTGGTGCGCCTATTGCGCGACCTCTAGTGTATGCCTATCCTGATGACGAGAGTTTAATAAGTGTGGATGACCAACATCTGCTCGGCAAGGACCTACTCTGCGCACCAGTCTTGGAAGATGGCCAGCTTCAGCGTATGGTCCAGTTCCCACATGGCATCTGGATCGACTGGGAGACCGGCGAACGTATTCAGGGCCCCCAGCGCCGCCGCGTGGAATCTCCTCTCGATCTGCTGCCGCTCTTTGTACGCGAGGGAGCTATTCTGCCGCTTGGTCCGGTTATGCAGTATATCAGTGAGTTGGCGGAGGAACCATTGACGCTGTCCTGCTACCTTGACGATAACGAGGGGTTAGACGCGCAGGGTGAACTCTACGAGGACGACGGTGAGACCCCTGCTTACCGGCATGGGCTGTCTCGACTTACCCCCCTGACTACCACCCGCTCAGGGCACCATTTGACCTTCGTCGCCGGCGCCCCGCGCGGCGTCTATGGCCGCAACTGGAGCTCCTGCACAGTTGAGTTTCATCTGCCATTCCAGGTTGGCGACCAACGTCCACGAGTTGCTTCCGCCTCGGTGGACGGCAGAAGTATCGATCTGGCCGGTATCCGGGTGGTCATGAAGCGCTACGAGACACGGCTTTGCGTACCTCTGGGCCGGGTATCTCCGCCCTGCGCAGTAAAGGTGGAGCTGGCCGGTATCTAGCGCTGGTCTACCAGCATCGTCATATCTGTTTCGGCAAAGGAGGAGCAGCCCGAAAGAGCAAGGGTCAGGTCGAGATCGGCAAGGAAATTGAATAGCACGTCACGTACCCCCTCTTCACCGGAGAGGCCCAGTCCCCATATATATGGGCGTCCCAGTAGTATCGCTCGGGCGCCTAAGGCTATGGCTTTAAAGGCATCGGCTCCCCCACGAATGCCGCTGTCGAAGAGTACCTGACCCTGTTGGCCAACAGTGCGTACAATCTGCGGCAGACAGTCAAGCGCAGCCACCGCGCCGTCGACCTGTCGTCCGCCATGGTTGGACACAATGATGCCATTGGCCCCGTAGTCGAGGGCCTTTTGGGCATCATCGCTACGCAGTATGCCCTTCAGCAGAATGGGAAGCGGCGTATGCTCGCGAAGGAAGGCGAGATCATCCCAGGTTAACGTGGGATTCGAGAAGATACTCAGAAACTTGAAAATGGCACTTTGTGGGTCCGCTTCGGGCGGCTGCGCGAGATTGGCTCGAAAGACCGGGTCACTGAAATAATTGGCCAGGCCCTCGCCCAAGAGAAAAGGCAGGTAGGCGTTCTGCATGTCCCGCTCACGCCAGCTTAAGATTGTGGTATCCAGCGTCACCACAATGGCGCTGTATCCCGCCTGTCCAGCTCGCTCTAGAAAGCTGGCGGTGAGCTCCGGATCGCGTCCCCAGTAGAGCTGGAACCAACGTGGCGCATTGCCAGCGGCAGCCGCCACCTCTTCGAGAGTCTTTGAGGAGGCGGTACTGAGGATAAATGGTATTCCAAGGGAAGCGGCCGCGCGTGCGGTGGCTACCTCGGCTTCCGCATGAACTATAGACTGTACGCCGATTGGCGCCAGCAGCACCGGCGCCGGAAGTAACTGGCCCAGCACTTCGACGGCGGTACTGCGCTCAGCTACGTTACGCAGCATGTGAGGCGCGATCCGAAAGCGATGGAACGCTTCCAGGTTAGCTCGCATAGTCTCTTCGGCACCGGCACCGCCAGCTACGTATCCGTAGGCTTCTTGGCTCATCTTTTCGCGGGCCGCTCGCTCAAGCTCCTGGTAGGATATGGGTGTTGCCGGCACCTGACCCTGCAGACCAGCTAGGTAGATCTGAAATTGGCGTTCCGTTCCGTAGGCGCGTGGCGCCTGTGCCCCATTGCTCATCATAGTGACCATTCCCTCAAGAGGCGCTGGAAGCTGTTAGCGCTTCGTTATTAGGTCGGTTGAAGACTACAGTCATTTTGGTCGAGTCTTCTTTCACACTGTGGTGCTATAGTGATGGTACCGCGAGTTCAGTGCCACTTGCTAGCAGTGCTGGCATGAGCTGTCGCAGAGGAGTACATCGTGCGAGAAGATCTGGTGACGCCTGCCACTGCCCGCCGTCTGGCCGCCGAAGGTTTTACCTGGGAGCCGGAACTTGGCGACTGGTGTACCGTCCTTGGAGCCGAGCATATTGGCGAGACACGCGTGGGGCTCTGGCTTATCGCCGCCAAGTATCCGCAGGTAGGCCAGCTCGGATTGGTAGACGCCACTGGAGAATGGCCCGCAAGCCGGGTACCACAGGCAGACTGCCTGTGGCTGCCGACCATTGGCAAGCTCAAGGTATGGCTACGGTCGAGGGGATTTCGCGTGACCACCGGCGAAACTGCAACCATGCTGTTTGGCGCGGCCTCGCCTGCACCCAGGCATCTGTGCCGCCTGACCCGCGAAGACTCTACCAGTCCAGTCGACGGAGAGGGGAGCTCCGAAGCCGAGGCTCTAGCCGATGCTATCCTTCGTCTGCTGGGAGCCGAGACTGCAGATTCATCACGCCTGAACTGGCACTGAGCAAGAGTTACCGTGATTACCCGTGGCGAGCAGTCGCGGCTGGCGAGGGCGCGTCACTGGGGAGCAAAGCATACATGTCGCTGTAGAAGTCTCGCACGTAAGGCGGCACGAGCCGGAGATCAGCCATCATGCCGCTTGCCATGCCAGCATACATTTCCCAGTCATTTCGATCGACTAACATGCCTTTCCAGTGTTGTGCGGGTATTCCATGCACATAGCCGTAGGCTAGCCCTGAAAGCCGCGCATAGTGAGGATCGGCTTCGCCAGCGAGCTTGATTGTCGCCTCGATCAAAGCATCTTCGCGTCCGGCACGCCGGTAGTGCCACCAGGCATGTGCCAGTTCGTGTATTGCCGCTTCATACTGTGCGGTAAAAAGGAAAACCTGGTTTCGGTCGGGATACCAGTATCCACCCCCACGTACGCTGGAGAGATCCTCGACTTCAAAGCTTATAGCGCTACTTAGCCAGCGCTTGGCCTCATCTGTGTAGGGAAAGATGGAGAGAACCTCTTCGAGATACGCTTCGCTGTCTGCGCCATTCTTTGGCGCAGTAGCTGGCGAAGACAGTAGAGTTCTCAGCCACTTCATGAACGAGTTCGGAGGCGTCAGTCTGTCCATTTTGTCTCTTGCCTACCACTGCCCGAGTTCTTAGGCTACTCCGCCTTGGTAGTAACTAAGAAACTCCACTTGTCTGGATGATGATATCAGTTGTGTTGGCTAATTGCGCATCGGGTTCAATGGTAATGGTAACATAGCCGTTGCCATTGGTGGCCTGTATCTGCTCGGTCGAGAAAATGCTGTTGTGGCTTATCTGTTGCCAACCCTTACTGGGAAGCTGCGCGAGATAATAGTCAAGGACCTGGTTGGTCGAGTCGGCGGTGCAGAGACCAAATATGCCGTCGCCCCCCGAAGTCTTGCTGATTCGCATCTCTGCGTTGGGATACGATGGGATACTAGCGGGCAACGAGGACTCAACATCGGCCGGTCCTGAGCAGAACTCGGCTATGCCCCCTTCTCCAGTACCTGGAGAGGCGATGCTCGTCGTGGGAGTGGCGGTTGGTGGCAGCACCCCCGGTGCTCCACCAGTTCCTCCTCTGTTGCCTGTGGACGCGGTTGAGTTAGACGTGACGCCACCTGTGCTGCTTGAGCAGGCGATAAGCGCTGTTGCCAGCAGCAGTATGAGGCCCAATGTAGTTATGAATGGGGATATCTTCACACCAAAAAGTCGCATGGATTCCTCCATCAACCCGTCCTGGATCCAACAAACAACGAGCGCGCCAGCTTTTTGAGTATACTGTGTCTGTCTATTCCGAGTCACCTGCGCGAGTACCATTCTCAGGGACGTCAATAGTGGCGGATTGGCGGGTTATCAGCGCGGTGCTGGTCAGTGAATAGGCGTGCGCGGTGTGACGTAGCGAAGGAGCGGATACCTAGGCGGGCGTACTCCGTAAAGCACTCTAAGGCTCTACTCGGGCATCCTTTAGCTTGCTCATGTCAATTACGATGCTACCTGCAGGTAGGTTCTTTATGGCATCCTCAGTTATGACTCGTACTTGCACATGTTCATCAGCCGGATCCGTTTCTTGTAATGCGAGGTATACCATTGGGGCCGCGTTCCAGGATTTCACTGATGAAGGCAGGCCAAACTCATCATATAGAACGACGGGCGCAGTGGAATCTTTTATGGTAGACAAAACGAAATAGATCACATGCGGATGCTGCTGTTTGACGGGTTGGAGCTGGCTATTCAAGTATGCTAACTCTGTGTATTGCGGCAGGGCGAACTCCAAGGTGACAGTCTTGGCCGCTATCACTCCAGCATAGAGTGCAAACAACATGAGAGGAACAGTAATCACTGCCGCCTTAATCCGGGACAGTGAGACATAATCAAGCAGACCGGCAAAACCTATTATAGCGAGAGCTAAGTACAGCACCAGGAGCGACCCCATCGCTACCATATAGCGATAAGCGGCAAAATTATCAACCGTGACGAGACTTGGAAAATAACTGATGGGAAGAAGAGATAACGCGAGAACGAGCTTGACCAGCCGGGTTTCAATTGTTCCTTTGAAATAGAGTAACAGTCCTATCACGATGAATGTACCTATCAGCACCCCGGTGCGAGTGCTAGGAGTGATAGACGTCAAGTTCAAGGCGTTCCGGAGTGGCTGTTTCAAAAACCAGACTATTTTCCCAGGGATATCGTGCACCAGTTGCGTACGCGGGTCGGGGGCGCCTTGACCGAGGATTAAAGCGGGCAGAGCGTGTAAGGATGCGTCGTCCAGCCCAATTGCTAGAAAAGTAACCCCCAAGTACACGCCCAGGCGCTTTAATGACTGAGCCACGCCGACGTGCCCAACAAAGAGGACGATAGCCGCAAAGAATAAGTACATCATAGCGGCTGGCTGATAGGTCATCATCGATGCTAATTCCAACAGTGACGCCAATGACAGCAGCAGCCAGAACCTTCTGGTAAATGGTGCCGTCAGTGCCCGCTCCGTGAGAAGCAGCGCCGCGCCGGCCAGAAGAAGCCCGTAGGCATGAAATGCACTGAGTGACCAGGCTACAAATACCTGATAACCAGGAAGAGCAAAGACCACTATGGGAATGCAGAACGCCGGCCAATATCTCATGCCGACACGGCGCAATACCCAAAAGGTCAACCAAGCACACAGAGCGATTCCAATGACGCTGATGAGGCGCACATAGCGCAGTTCGTTAAGGTCATGCACTACTGAAAACGTCCACTTAAAGAGGTAGGCCTGAATCGCCCGTCCGTTTTCAACCGGTGTAAACATGTCGACGCTACTGCCAAGGGTGTCAGCGTGATATAGGTTCTCATAGTCGTCATAAAATGCAAAGGGAATGATATAGCAGACCGAATACATTAAGAGAAACACTGCAAGATACGCGAGTAACTCACGCGCCTTCAAGCACTGCTCTTTGGTGAAAAGATAGAGTTGCACGATTCTTGATTGAACCGAGGGCACAGCTGGAGCCATAAAGCGAGGGGTGTGGAGTTGTTGGGTATCCTGTGGACCTTTTGTTACCGTCATTGCCGTCTCTCCAAACCGTGTTATCGTTGATGCTGTGCGTACGGCATCAACGATAGAGGCGCACTAGCTCATCTATCAAATCCTTGCTCGACGAAGCAACTCATGCCTGCACCTTCTTCATGATCCTTGCCTTGGATCTTGTTTTCTGACACGCTCGTGCCCAGTAGATAAGAATATCACTTCATCATTGCCAGGCATCTATCCAGGGTGACCAAACCCTGATGGAGACAGTCCTCGTGCGGCAAAGCGCAGCAGCCCTAGAGTAGCAAAGCGCATTCCCCTTGTCAAGTAATCGTGGATTCTGTCTCGGGTCAAGACAGGTCAAGCTCTGAGCGACCTCGCCTGCTTTATATGGGCAGCCTGAAACAGGTATCGCTTAACACGGCATTATCAGGGGGCCTTCACAGTGATGGTCAGATTCCACGGAACAGGTTTGGCCTACTCTGCCGCTTGGGGTAGCTTTGGGCGCCACTGGTTGATTCGAAGACGAAGTCGCACCAGTTCTCGAAAGGCATGGAGAATCACCTTAGGGTTAGCTCCGGTAGCGCTGCCGTGCTGACGCGGATAGTGATGCACTGGTACCTGGACATAGGGTATGCCCAGCCGTGAAAGTTTCACCAACATTTCGGTGTTCACCATTGCGCCTTCTGAGTGGATATCACAGGCGCGAATCAGGGAGGCGTCACATAGCTTGAAGGCACAGTCTACGTCCCGTACCCGAAGACCAAAGAAAAGGGAAACCAAAAGATTCCAGCCCCACGCATTCAACTTGCGCATCCAAGCGTCCTGGCGCCTTTCGCGGTATCCCAGGACGATGCGGTGCCCGTGTTCCCGCTCGGCGAGCAGCACTGCGAGGTCCTGGATATCAAACTGCCCATCCGAATCCATAAAAAAGAGGAGAGATTTGGTCGAGGCATCAAAGCCAGCAATGAGCGCGCCGCCATAACCGCGATTAGGTCGGTTGTGCACCACGCGAATACGCGCATTGGTGGCAGCCAGCGCATCGGCAATGTAACCCGTGCGGTCGCGAGAACCGTCGTCAACGACCATGATTTCGTAATCAGGTGCAATGACCGACAGCACCTCCACACAGCGGGTAATCGTCTCAGCGATGACCGCCTCTTCATTGTATGCCGGCAGCACTACGGAGACGCCACGCAGAGTAACCAAGCCTGCTAAGGGCAATGCGCTTGGCGTTCCGTAGAAATGTGGCGGGCGCGATGCCATCTTTGTTGTTCCCTCTCATATCCTGGCCACGTGGGACTTACGTGGCTGGCCGGCAAGCCAAAATAATCTCCAATATCTAATAACGACCTCCACTGTCTAAAATGACCTCCAATATCTCTAGTACAGCGCCTCGAATATGGCCGCAATGCCTTGTCCACCTCCTATGCACAGAGATGCTGCGCCATAATGCAGCTCCTGGCGCCGTAATTCATGGATCAGAGTCAGGGCCAGCCGGGCCCCGCTGGCCGCCAGCGGATGACCCAGTGAGATGGCGCCACCGTTGACATTGGTCTTGTCACGGTCCAGGCCGAGCTCGTTTTCGACCGCCAGATACTGGGCAGCGAATGCTTCGTTGACTTCGATACGATCCAAATTATCCAGCGAGAGGTCAGCGCGCTTGAGCGCCTGTCTGATCGCTGGAGCCGGGCCGATTCCCATGATACGTGGATCCACGCCAACGATACCCCAGGAGACGAGCCGAGCCAGGGGCCGGAGTCCACGCCGACTAGCGACCGCGCCGGTAGTGAGCACCAGTGCTGCGCCGGCATCGTTGATGCCGCTGGCATTGCCAGCAGTCACCACTCCGCCTTCGCGAAAGCGTGGCGGCAGCTTAGCCAGTGCCTCGGCCGACGTTTGGCGAATACCCTCGTCCCGATCTACTACCGTCTCTCTGCCCTTACTGTCCCGAATGGTAACCGGAACAATCTCTTCAGCCAGCCGGCCTTGATCCTGTGCCAGCTTGGCCGTCTCCTGACTTCGCAAAGCATAGGCGTCCACCATCTGGCGGTCAAGATGATACTGCTCTGCCAGATTTTCAGCCGTCAGCGCCATGCCCAGATCGCAGTAGCTATCCACCAGAGCTTCCCAAAGATAATCCTCCAGTTTGTGCTCACCAAGGCTGAGTCCGGTTCGAGCACCGCGTACTACAAAGGGCGCCTGAGTCATATTCTCGGCGCCGCCGGCCAGCGCTATGGTTCCTTCGCCCAGCATAAGCGATTGGGCCGCGGAGACCACTGCCTGCAAGCCGGAGCCGCAGAGGCGGTTCACGGTCAGGGCAGGAGTTTCGATGGGAATTCCGGCTTTCAGGGCAACGTGACGTGCCAGATAAATGGCATCTTTGCTGGTTTGCATGACGTTACCAAAAACCACCTGATCTACCTCGGAGGCAGAGATACCCGAACGGTCCAGAGCCGCTTTGGCAGCGATCGCGCCAAGTTCAATCGCCGAAACATCCCTTAGCGATCCCATGAATGTGCCGACTGGGGTGCGTGCGCCATCCAGCACGACAATATCGCCATCCTCTACCGACATATGGTTACCCCCTGTTAAGGCCATGAGGTTATGAACTAACACCTACTTCGTGTCGGCGCCCGCGTAGAAGCCCTTAGGGTTTTTAACACTGGGGGTATCTTGTGACGCTGCGCCCAGACGCAACTCTAGCTCTCCGACTCGCACGATAACGCGCTCAAAGAGCGGCGTCATTCCGTGCAGTGCTCGCTCGGCACGAGTGCGAGCACGCTTAACGTACACCACAACCCGCAGGTCGCGCAATAACCGCCGCTGAAGATCGTATGGCATAGCGTCCAGCGCGGCAAAGATAGCGGCAGCGGCCGGCGTCAAGAGTGGGGCATCTCCAATATGTTTCAGCACCGTTGTGCCCGTCGTAGCCACGACTTTCGCTGGATCGCTCGCGATGCGTGGCCACTCTTCGGACCAGTGCCGCAGCGTGCGGAACAGCCACTCGCCCTGATGCGCATGATCAGTCTTTGGCATCGCCGCCGAAAGATCGGCTTGCGCCTGTTCTCGCGTCGTCAGCGCGTGTTGCAGCTTGTCACGATACAGCGCAATCTCTTCAGCGTCTTTCACACTGTCGAGCGCTTCAAGCACACGCTGATACCGCTTCGCGTCGGCGCTGAGATCGTCTACGCGCTGGCGCAGCGCTTCAAGTGTCGCATCTGCCAGCGCGACTTCGTGGGTCGCCTGCTCTATCTGCGACTCGTTCGCATCAGCCCAATCGCAGAGCGTTTTTGGGTCGGCCAGCACAGAGGCTACCATTCCGAGTACCATTTTGTCGAGCTTCGCTGCCGGAACTATAGGTGACGGGCAGGTGTTGAACAAATTGCTGCGTACGGCGCAGCGATAATAGGGCTTTCACTGCCAACTGGGCAAATGCCTCCACCTCTAGAGTAGACTTTGGTGGACGACGACACGTAGGCTAGAAGAGGTGAGCCAGATGGACAAGTGGGAATACAAGGTATTGCACGGCCTGTCAGAAGATGAACTCAACAAATGGGGCGATGAAGGGTACGAGATTTACACCATTCTCGCACCACAACCGTCGGAGCATGCCATGCAGTACAATCCCGATTATTTTGACATGCTGAGAACTGTCGTTCTCAAGCGCCGCAAGCCGGCAGCCTACTGACTGGCGGCCTAGTAGGCTAGCCCATTGACCGCCTGCTGCGCGAACAGCTCCACATCGCCCTCTTCCGCTACTGTAGCAACCGAACCGCCAGGTTGGCCAAACTTGGCACCAGATTGTTGGCGCGCAGGTGCTGCACCATTCAACCCCATTTTTGCGCCGGTTGGACTCGGTTTTGCACCACTCAACTTTTCTTTGTCGCGCGAGTCGATTCCCCATGTTACAGTATCCCTGACGGGTCCGCCAGTCAACGCAGACCACAGGACCCGAAGAAAGGGAAATCCGATGGCGCACATCTCTCGACCCATCTCGACGGCCGACCGATCGACCACGCCCTCATCTGATCTGTGGAAGGGCTCCCAATCTCCGCTCACGCTTGCACTAGTGAGTTGTGGGGGGGTTGGGGCGGTGCTCTTTACGGCAACTTATCTCATTGAAGGCTTCACACGACCGGGCTATGATGCCTGGAAACAAGCCATTGCTGCCCTGAGCCTTGGTCCAGGCGGCTGGGTGCAACAGGTCAATTTCGTCGTCTACGGCGTCCTACTGGGACTCTCGGCTGTTGGCTGGTATCGGGTCATGACGCCAGAGCGCAATGCCATCTGGTTTCCACTGCTCCAGGGTATCAGTGGTCTTTGCTTGATTGTCGTTGGGTTGGTTTCCGTCCTGGCGCCGCTGCATACGATCTTGGCATGGGTGCTCTTTCTTACCCTGGCTGCGGGTTGTTTCGCCTTTGCACAGTATGCGCTAAACGCGCATGGGCGTGGGTGGTTCGTGTACTCGCTGATGACTGGCCTGCTCATCCTGATCTTTTGGGGGTCGTTCTGGTCCGGAACGCTTCTCGGTCTGGCACCGCTTGCTGGGCTGGCAGAGCGCCTGTCAGCTGGGAGTCATGCACTGTGGATCTTGTTGCTCACGGTGACGCTCTTGGTCCAACACAGTCGTGGCCGCGTTCAAGGTCCCTGAGACGGAGGAGAAGAACTCACCCACGTCGCCCTGGGTAGTGGCCGATCGTTTGGACGATTGAACCTTCAGAGCAGAGTGGGTGTCTTATGGTAAACAGCACCATACGAGGGCGGGCTTCCGTCAGACCTGCTAGCTTGCCGGCATAGTTGGTTACGGAAGATCGTCTCTCATCCTCGACTCTGGCGGCTCTGCTCGGTGAGATCACGCGCCAGTTCGATGTAGGGAAGCGCGCGTTGGCGTTGCAGCCACGAGGCGTACGCGTCAGGATCGCTGTGAAGGTTCGGCACCCGTTCACCTCGCGCGCGAGCTTTGCGCTCGTATGCGTGGCGCTCAGGTATGTCACGCAGTTCAGACCTCCACTATGCTTGCCACTGCTTCGTCTGGGCGTCAAGCTCGGCATCACCGATCTGCTGCCGCAGGGTCGCAGCCTTGGATTCCAACGCCATGAGAGCGAGATGCTGTTGTAACTTCATCATTTCCGAGTCCATGAGATAGTCTCCTCTTTTCTCTTGGTCTTGTCTATTCCGCTGTTTCCGCTGCGAGCGCGAGCCGCCGCTTTTCGTTCCTGGCGCTGCTTTGCCAGTCCGAGTTGAGAGAGTTTGATGTACTCGGCATACGGATCATACGGTTTAAAGCAACCTTCAGGTAGCTGGAGCAGACAGAGTGTAACCTGCGTGCGCAAACCACGCGATCGCGTCATCGCGGGTGATCGCCTCAATCGTCACCCGCATGGCCTCGAAGACGCGCCTCCTTGCTACGAGCGCCGAGCCCGCGCAGGATGGCTTTGATCTTGGAAAACGCCTGTTCGATCGGCGTGAAATCGGGCGAGTAGGGCGGTAAGAAGAGCAGCTGGCGAGCGACAGGCCCGCGTTGCTGATCGCCGCTGGCGCCTCGGATTGCTCATCACCACGCACGTTCGGGACGGTCGTCGGGCCGAGTGACACCGTGGTCTGCATTGGTGGGCCCGAGTGACACCATAATCTGCACCGGCGAGCCGGTCGGCTCAACCGTGCCGGCCGGCGCGTTCTCGCCGACCACGATACCCTTGGCGGCCAGCGCTATGACGTTGACCGGTGGCGTCACCGTCAGTCCGGCCGCCTGGATGGCGGCGTCGGCCTGCGCTACGGTGTCGCCGGTGACACTCGGGACTGTGGTGGTCTTCGCGCGCACGCTATTGAGGACGTAGGCGTTGCCACTGTCGTCGAGCTTGATCGGGTTGCCGCCCTCCCACTGGACATGCCACTCCAGCCTGAACTGGCGTGACCCTTGGCAGGTCTGGGACACGGGCGCGCTCACGTCGAAATAGAGGGGATAATGGTGCACATACTTGTTGATGTCGAACGTCTCGCCGTCGCGGTACTGCTCGGTGTAGCCGCGGTGCGTCTGGCACACCGACCCGTTGGGATTGAGCTGGTCGACCTCCAGGTAGGTCACGACCGCCGAGTTGTCATCAGCAGGATAGCCGAATATAGTGCTAGGGCCGTAGTGCACGTGGTTGCAGGATGAGGTGTTGTAATAGCACGAGGTGATCTGGAAGGTCCCGACCGCCTCGACGAAGGTCGCGTCGTCCGCGGCCATC
>JBKQTH010000188.1:0-13331 GCA_052143275.1 Ktedonobacterales bacterium
GCGACGTTGCAAACCACCTGGGAGTGAAAGGTTACCCCAATGCGGCCGAGGCGAGGCGCATCCGCAGGGACCTGGCTCTCGCGCTGGAAGCAAAGGCAGCGGTGCACATCGCGCACGTTTCCACGCGCGAATCTCTCGATCTGATCCGCGAAGCTCGAACGCGTGGCGCACAAGTCACCTGCGAAGTGACGCCCCATCACTTTGGACTCGATGACATATTCTGCAAGCACACAGAGCGCTCGCGCTCACCTACTTCGGGCGCTAGACGATTACGGAGCTTGGTCACCGAGGGGGTGAGCTTCGACCATGACGTCCAAAGCCATCGCAGCTGCGCACATCAACAACCGGGAGGCAAAGATGATCGCAGTCACTGCGGCATCAGGCCACCCAAGCGTTGCTTCTCACCTGCGGCATTCCTCGTATCTTCCTCCCCAATGGATGGTACATCAAGGACGACACTGAGAACCTCGCGCTCCACTCCCACATGGACACGACGCCCAGACGCTCTTCGAAATGCTCACGGGCGTCCCTACGTCATCTGCGCAGTGGCAAGAGCCGGTACATGTCAGTACGGTAGGCAGTCCAGGCTTAGGCCTGGGAGGCAGTGGTCTGTGCGGGCTCGAAGACTTCGGCGTCGATCTCGATCTTCACGGTGTCGCCGACCAGCCAGCCGCCGGCCTCAAGGGCGACGTTCCAGTTCAGCTCGAAGTCCTTGCGATCGATGGACGTGGTGATGGTGAAGCCGGCGCGGCGCTCACCTTGCATGCCGCGGCTCTCGCCCTCGTAGGTGACATCGAGCGGCACCTCGCGGGTGACGCCCTTAAGTGACGGATCCACGTGGAAGCCACTTGCAGTGGAACTCAAGGTGCCGTGCTTCGACCCGAAAGCTCAACTCATCCGGGAATAAGAGCAATTTTCGACCGAGGCTTGACTTTTCGGTAACGTCCATGTAACATCTCGATATAGCATTGTGATATAGTTCCACGATATAGCGGAGTGATACGGGCGACGTGTCATCTGTCGCGTATCGATGGGCTAGTACTGTCGACGGGCGCAGGGCGGAACGTACGGGATTGCCCGCCGGCAGATTGTAAAGGAAAGAGTGGAAACAATGGCCAACTTTATAGGCGTGCGTCATCAGGGGCTGGCAGCCAAGGACCCGGCCAAACTTGCGGCGTTCTACAGCTGGGTGATGGGGATGACGGTCCGGAGGCAGACCCCGGCGGATGCCCCGATTGGAGCCACCGTGTTCTTGACCTGCCACCCCGAAGGGGACGAAGACCATGATCTCGTCTTCTTCGCCAACCCGGCGCTGGCGCACACGGCCTTCGAGGTCGGGTCTCTCTCAGAGTTGCAGACGGCCTACCGCGAGATTAAGCAGCGCGGGGTAACCATCACGCATGCCCTCAACCACGGCGTCTCGTTGTCCTTCTATTTCGATGACTCGGAGGGCAACAACATCGAGGTCTACTGGTCGACCAGCCCGGACCCTCGTGTCCGCGAACGGCTCGCCGCAGCCCGCCGGTACGCCGTGCCGATCGATCTCGACCTGCCGGAGGAGGAGCTGCTGCGTGAGGTCAAGCGCACGCAAGAGTAGCGTCTTGTCATGATGTCTATGAAAGGATCGGTCATCTCATGAAAAAGAGAGCCATCGCCTTAGCTCCCCTGCTCGTCGTGGGCTTGCTCGTGCTGGCAGCGTGCGGCACGTCCAGCAGCACCGGCGGCAGCTCAGGCACGACCAGCACCTCCAGTTCCAACACCGTGACCCTGGGACAGACCAATTTTGACCAGAGCAGCATCACTATCCAAGCGGGTACCGCGCTCACCTTCGACGATACCAACGGCGCGTTCCACCAGATCTGCCTGGGCCATGATCAGCAGTGCAATTCCACCGCGACCGGGCCTAAGGATCTGCAGAACGGCGGCTTCTCGATCAGCATCGGGCAGAAGCATAGCGTCACCTTCGACACGCCGGGTACCTACCAGATTACCTGCTCCATTCATCCCAACATGAACCTGACAGTGATCGTGCAGTAGAGACAGCAAACCCGCCCGAGCGCACACTCCATGTGGGGCCCCAGAGTGCAGCGGACCATGGGCGTTTCCGGTCCCAGGGCCCAAGTGCGGTAAGTCGTCGTAATGCGGCCAGCCCTGGCCGCGACGCAGTGGACCGCCGGCACCAAGAACCGGTGGTCGTACGAAAGGTCAGAAAGGTACCCAATCAGATGGCAACAAACTCCTGGACCCAGGCTCCAACCGGACCAAAGCTGCGCGGCTTCGCCCTCATCAGCGTGCTGGCGGCGCTCATGTTAACCCTGCTTTTGGAAGCGCTCGACCAGACGGTGGTCGGCACAGCACTGCCCAAGATCATTAGCGATCTCAATGGCTTCTCACTCTACACCTGGGTCGCCACCGCCTATGTGCTCGCCTCGGCGACGGTAATCCCGATCGCAGGCAAGCTCTCCGACCAGTTCGGTCGCAAGTGGTTCTTCATCGCGGGCGTCATCATCTTTACCATCGGCTCGGCGCTCTCCGGCGCCGCCCAGACCGCCCAGCAGCTGATCGCTTTCCGGGCGCTCCAGGGGTTGGGTGCCGGCACCGGTATCTCACTGGTCTTCATCGTCGTCGGCGATATCTTCCCGCCCGCCGACCGTGCCCGCTGGCAAGGCGTCTTTGGCGCCGTCTACGCCATCGCCAGTGTCTTCGGTCCGACCCTGGGCGGCTTCCTCACCGACCACGGTCCGCTCGTCGGCACCTTCATTACCAATGACTCGCGCTGGCGGTGGGTCTTCTACGTGAACCTGCCCATTGCCCTGATCGCGCTGGTGGCCCTGCTCATCTACCTGCCGGCGAACATCTCCACCGCCACGACCACCCTGCGGGGCTGGCCCGCCATCCGCCGCATCGACTTCCTCGGCGCGGCCCTGGCCTCGGGAGGCACCATCTGTTTGCTGCTAGGCCTGACCTGGGGCGGGGTCACCTATCCGTGGGGCTCGGGGCAGGTCATCGGCGTGCTGGTGGGCTCGGCGGTGCTGTTTGCGCTCTTCTTTGTGGTGGAGCGCTTCGCCGCCGAACCGGTGCTGCCGCTGAGTCTCTTTAAGAATCAAATCTTCACCTCGGCGGGCATTCTCTCCATGGGCGTGGGCGCGATGATTCTCTCGCTGGTGTACTACCTGCCGCTCTTTCTGCAAGGGGTCCTGGGCGAGTCGGCGACCAATTCCGGCGTGGTGCTCACCCCCATGACCGTCAGCACGGTCATCGGAGCTATGGCCAGCGGCTTCCTGGTCGCGCGCTTAGGCCGCTACCAGGTGGTGACCATTGTCGCGGCCGTGGTGATGACCGGGGGCGTCTTCTTCCTCTCACGTATGACCGAGACGACGACCGTATTCCAGGCCAGCATCTACATGATCTTCGCCGGCACAGGGATTGGCGTATTCTTCGCCCTGCTCACCCTGGCGGTGCAGAACGCCATCCCCAAGAGCCAGCTGGGGGTGGGCACGGCGGCCACGCGCTACCTGCAGCAGGCAGGAGGCGTGATGGGCATCGCCATTGTCGGCACCGTGGTGAACAACTCGCTCGCCGACAACATCGCCAAACACCTGCCCGCCGGAGCCCAGGAGCTGACGTCACGTGGCATCGCCGCGGTGACCAATCCCCAGGTGCTGGTGAACCCAACCTATCGCGCGCAGATTGTGACTGCGGCCAAAGCGTACCGCGCACACTACGCCGTCGTCGTGGCTCAGGCGCAAGGCAAGATCCCGAGCGGGCCGCAGCACAATGCGGTGGTGGCCCAGATTGCCCAGCAGGCGACCGCCCAGGTGGTGCAGCTGCTGGACCAGATCTTCATCGCCCTCAAAGGTGCGCTGACGGTGGGCATCGAGCACGGGCTCGTGGTGACGCTGGTCGTGGGTGTAGTAATGATCGTGGCCACGTTCTTCCTCAAGGATGTGCCGCTGCGGACGAGCTGGGAAGCTGAGCCGGGTGGACAGGCAGCGTGGGGCGGAGAACCAGGCACACAGGCCACCTGGAGTGGTGAGCAGCTGATACCGGCACCCAGCGCGCCACTGCAGCAGGGCTAAGCGCATCCCTGGTCCAAAGCGGCGTGTCCCGGCGCACAAGGGAGACGCCGTGGTCTCTCCCGTGCGTCCTGGGACATCTCCCCCAAGAGACTGGCGCAGCTCCGCACCGAAAGGCTGGCTGTCATGACACCCGCACATCCGAGCGGCATATCCTACCTCCTCCTGGACATCGGCATGGCACTCCAGACGACAACGCTACATACCTCCTCCTGCCCGTTGTCATCGTCCTCGGCCTCAGTATCGCCGCCCTTACCTTCTGGCTCAAAAGCGTCCTCCCCCGCCGCCTTGACCACATTACGGCCGCCCTCGAGCGAGGCCAGTTTACCGCCAACGTCCGCCTCTTCGCCGACGAGCGCGATGCCCAGCTGCTCTCGCGTCTGGTCAGCCGCGCCGTGCTCGCCTTCATCGGCGTCGGTCTCGCCCTCGCCTCCGCCCTCCTGCTCGGCCAGAGTGGCAGCCCCCATCTCGCTCCTACCCTCACTGTCGACCAGCTCTTCGGTTATGGTGGCCTCGTGTGCAGCGCCGTCCTCGTGCTGCGCGTCATCGTCACCATCGCTCGCGAGCGCGTCGGCTAATCCACGGAATGCAGATCATGGGTGGGTCCTCGCCGATGCTCCATCCGTACCCGCGGATGTCCGGCGTTCCGAACGGATTGCTGATTGGGCTTGACTTTCCCTTGATCCCAACGTATTCTACTGATATACCACACTGATATAGCGCAGTGTTACAGATGAAGAGAGGGGGCGAAGATGTCCGGCAACGGTCACGTTGACGATCTGGAAGAGGTGCTCGGCGTTTCGCCCGGGGACGAGGAGGTGTCCTTTCCCCATAGCGCTCCGCGGCGCGGCCGCGTACTGCGCGAGCCCGCGGTGTCCACGCGCGGGACAATGTACGAAGTCTACGTGCTGGGCGAGCTGATGGAGGAACCGATGCACGGCTACCTGCTGCCGCAGATCCTCAGCTCCATCATCGGACCCTACCGCAAGATGAGCTGGGGAGCGCTTTACCCGCTGGTCCATCGCCTCGAAGAGGACGGGCTGATCGAGCCGGTGGACCGTGAGGACAAGCTGGGCACCCGCCAGCGGAAGGCCTACGCCATCACCGAAGCTGGCCGGGCGCGCTTCCGCGAGCTCATGGCCGAGCGCGGCGAATATGGCGCCGACTATCGCGACCTGTTCACCATCAAGCTGAGCAAGTTCAGCCACGTGGACCGCTTGACCCAGCTCGATATCCTGCGGCACTACCGCGGCTACGTGGAAGAGCTGCGCGAGTATCTAGAAGCGCGCCTGCGCGGCGTCGCGACGCAGCCCTACATCTCCGCGTCGGAGCGGCCCAGTATCCTGCGCGCGCTCAACCACCGCGTGAACCTCATGCGGGCAGACATGCAATGGGTCGAAAGCGAGATCGCGGCGACCGAAGACGCCATCACGAGACAGCCTGATGACAACGCGTGAGCTACCAAGGACACAGCAGACACAACGCCTGATTCACGCCGGTGCCGCGGGCACTCTGCATCGTCGGTTTGACAGAGTCATCTAGCAAGAGATAAAAGGGCGTAATTATGTCATCATCTACGGCCTTGTTTGAGTTGCTGGCCTCGCTGACGGCATTCGTCGCCGCCATTTTCATCTTCGACCAGCACCTACACCGCCCTCGCCCCTATAAGCTGCTGTGGACGCTTGGGCTGGTGTTCTACGGCTGCGCCGCCGGAGCGGCCTTTGCCGGAAGCGCGGGTCATTGGACAGTCGCCGAATACAAGCTCTGGTACTTCTTTGGCGGCATTCTTACCGCAGCCTACCTGGGACTGGGATCGCTGCATCTTCTGGGGCCGCGCCGCGTGTCCCGCATCGTTACCGTAGTTGCCGTGATACTTTCGGCTTATGCCGGCATTCGTACCCTCACCTATTCAGTCCCCGCGGACGTCGCCACCAGGCTGGCCGCCGCTACCACGACCCAGGTATTTGACGTGAACGATTTCCAGGTCTTACCGGCTGACCTCACCTTCGTCGCCATTGTGATGAGCATTACCGGATCGGTGTTGCTCTTCGGCGGAGCGCTCTGGAGTGGGTGGACCTTCTGGCGTCGCCATAGTCCAGGCTACCGCGTTCTGTCGATGGCGCTTCTGGCGGTGGGCGCGCTGGTTCCCAGCATCACGACCGGCTTGCAGCGGCTCGGCTACAGCAGCGGCGCGGCGCTAGGAGAATTTCTGGGTGCGCTGTTCCTGTTGGCCGGTCTCATGATCAGTCTGGATATCTTTACTGTGTTCCGGATCCCATTTACATCCATCGTATTGCGTGAGCGGCCGAGCCCTCGCCCACAGGCCAGCTAGGCAGGCTATCAATGCTCCCAGTCATGGACACGGCTTACTGCTTGCTGCCAGCCCCGGTAGAGCCGTTCCCGCTCTGCCTCGTCCATCTGTGGCGCGAACTTCCGGTCCAGCGCCTAGAGGCTACGGAGCTCGTCCCAGATCGCGCCAGACTCCACTGGCCAGACCCGCTACGTATGCCGCATCCAGCGCGGCGGTCTGGAGACGGTGGGGGAACATTTCTCTGTGCGCACCGGCGCGGTTCGCAAAACCCGACATATCAGGAGAAGACACAAGGAGCATAAGCATGGCAAATACGTCGAGCGCGGCGGTGCAGGGAGCCGCCCAAACATCCTTCGGTGACGATCCGCGTAGGTGGTGGGCGCTGGCCGCCACGAGTTTTGGGCTCTTCATGGCGCTCTTAGACATCACCATTGTCATCGTCGCGCTGCCTACCATCGGCAGCGATCTGCACGCGAGCTTCGCCGATCTGCAATGGGTCATCAACGCGTATGCCCTCTCGCTGGCTGTGCTCTATGTCACTGCTGGGCGGTTGGGCGATATCTTTGGCCGCAAGCGCATCTTTATGGCGGGTTTAGGGCTCTTCTCGCTGGGCTCATTGTTCTGCGCCCTTTCCAACAGTTTCACATTTGGCAGCATTCCCCCCATTGACGTGCTCATCGGCGCACGGGCGCTGCAGGGCATCGGCGGCTCGATCATGCTTCCGCTCTCGCTCGCTATTATTTCCAACACCTTCCACGGTCGCGAGCGCGGCGCCGCCATCGGCATCTACGGCGGGGTGACCGGCCTGGCGGCGGCCATAGGACCCCTGGTGGGCGGCCTGCTGGTGACCGCGGTCAGCTGGCAGTCCATCTTCTACCTCAACGTACCTATTGGCATCGTCGGTATCGCCCTTACCGCGTGGGCGGTGCGCGAGTCGCGCGACGAGCAGGCACCGCGAAGCGTGGACGTCTTCGGGCTGATAACCCTCTCCATCTCGCTCTTCTGCCTGGTGCTGGCCCTCATCCAGGCCAACGACGCCGATAAAGGCTGGACCTCACCCTACATCCTGACGCTGTTTGCCATCGCCGCGGTGTCGATGATCGTCTTCGTCGTGGGCGAGCTGCGCCTCAAGAATCCCATGGTCGACCCGCGCCTGTTTCGCATTCCCAGCTACACCGGCTCGGCGATCGTGGTGTTTTGCCTCAGCGCGGGCCTGTTCGGGCTCTTCCTGTTCCTCTCGCTCTACCTGCAGAATTACTTGGGCTTCTCGGCACTGCAGGCCGGTCTCCGCTTCCTGCCGTTGTCAGCGCCAGTGTTAGTAGCAGCGCCTGTGGCCGGGGCCTTCATGCACCGGATCGGGGCCAGGTGGATTATGTTCGTCGGCATGCTGGTACTGGTGGTGGCCGTGGTGCTCATGACGCACCTCTCCTACAGCCTCGACACGTCGTCGTGGCTAGTGCTACTGCCAGCCTTCATTCTCGCCGGTCTGGGCAACGGCCTGGTGAACCCACCATCCGCCGACGTGGCGGTTGGGACAGTGCCACGTGAGCGCGCCGGCATGGCCTCGGGCGTAAACGGCGTCTGCCGGCAGGTGGGCATCGCCTTCGGGGTCGCCTTTTTGGGTGCGCTGCTGACCAACCGCTACAACAGTGAGGTCAGCACCAAGGTCACCGCCACCATCAAGATTCCCCACGTGTCGGAGCAGGTCCAGCACGGCATCCAGCAGAACATCATTCATGCCATTCAGCAGGCGGGCACCTTTGCCGCGAGTACCGGCTTCCGCCAGGTGCCCCCACAATATGCCCAATTTGCCAAGGAGCCGACCTTCCCGTTGCTGCAGCACATCATCCGAGTGTCGTTTATTGACGGGCTGGTAGGCATCTTCTGGGTGGCAGCCGCGATTCTGGCGGTGGGGGCGATCGCAGCGCTTGTGCTGGTGCGCAAGTCCGACATGCTCCAGCAGACGACAGGCGAGAAGGAGGAGGCGCCGCGTCGCCGGAGAGGGCGGCGACTCTAGGGTAGAGCTCACGGACCATGCCCACACAGGAGGCAGACGGGGCAACGATAACCCCAGCATCGGCAAAGCTATGGACAAAATGACGCGCTAGAGGTATGCTCTCGCGCTGGTAGCCGGTGTTGAAATGCATCTGCCCGCAGCAGGTCTGCTCGAGAGGAAAATCCACCTCGATTCCCAGACGCTCGAGCAGGCGAACCAGACTGATGCCCACCTCGGGAAACAGCGTATCATTGAAGCAGGTGATGAAAAGTGCGACGCGCATGGCCTGACCTTTACTGGGTGGAAGCGACCATAGTGTTCCTGCCACCGGGCGTGCTCCGTTTCTCGCAGCGTGAAGACCTGAGCTGGCTGCTACATAGCTACCGCGCGGACATCCGTAAGAGATGCCAACTCGCGGAGGCCCACCAGTTGCACCAGCACGTTGCCGAACGCCATCGCCTCGATTGGGCCTGCCAGCACTGGTACATTCATGGCGTCGGCCAGCCATTTATTCACGAGCGTATTTCGCGCACTGCCTCCCTAGATATGGATGGCATGAATCGGGCGTCCGGTCAAGTGCGTGCACCAGCTGATCCCCTGTGCCCTTGCCGTAAACGCAGTGGCGACCACTGGCTTCACTGAGGCTGAGCAAGCTCAGGTGTATGCTCTCTTACACCGGATGATCGCCTCACTTGAAGCGGCCGTATCCAGCCGCCGCTGCTACTGCTGTATCCAGCACTGGTTCTCTATTACGCCGTAATTTTGAGCACGCCCGCATGCTCACAGGGCTTGTCCACCGGCAGTTCCACCCGTAAACCAGCCGCATCACGCACCCAGGAGAGGGGCACATCTGATCCCAACAATTCCACGTGTGTAATGGAAGACGGGTACAGGCCTGTCTGCTCGGCCAGCGACGTGATGACCACACCACCGTTTTCCGGCCAGGCCAAGAAAGTGGCATAGAGCGTCTCGCCTCTGGTCGTAAAGCGAATATCCTGGCTGGTAAAGCCCGGCTCCTTGGCGTCGGTAAAGTTGCCGCTCGCTACCCGGGTAGGACCTTCGCCAAACACTTTCCACGGCCTGCTCGCGTAGATGGCCTCGCCATTTACTGCCAGCCAGCGCCCAATGGAGCGCAGCATCTCGGCGTCCTGCTCAGGAATGGTACCATCGGCGCGCGGCCCAATGTTCAACAGGAGCGCGCCATTTTTGCTGACAATGTCCACCAGATCTCCGATCAACTCAGGCACGGTTTTGTAGGCTGGGGAGGTCACATGACACCAGGAATTACGCAAAATGCTGGTATCGGATTGCCAGAAGCGTGGAAGAATCTCGCTCAGTTGCCCGCGCTCAATGTCATATACGGCTGAGCCTTCGGCAAAGGCATGCCGATCCTTGAAATCGCCCTGTTTATAATTGATGACCACTCCCTGGTTCCACTCTGCTGCCCGGTTATAGTAGTACGCAGCGAACCGCGACAGATAGGGCTGAAAGACGGGCTGCTCAATCCACCAGTCGAAGTAGACCAGCTGTGGCTGATACTGCTCGACCAGCTCGCCTAAACGGGCCATCCAGTCATCCAGAAAGGCTGTATCCGGGGGATTTTTTTCAGGGTCGATCTGGGCTGGCCCATAGAAGTCCGCGTAGCGCGGGTCTTGCACATCAGAGGGAATCTCCTTGCCGCCATTGAGAAACCACCAGTGCTCAGCCCGATGATACGAAAGCCCGAATGTTAATGCCTGTCGCCTGGTCGCCGCCGCCAGTTCGCCAAGCACATCGCGCTGCGGCCCCATCTTGGCCGCGTTCCAGCGTGTGAGGGAGCAATCGTACATAGCAAAGCCGTCGTGATGTTCAGCGACGGGCACGACATATTTCGCTCCTGCCTGCTTAAACAGGGTCGCCCAGGCGTCGGGATCAAAATGTTCCGCCGTGAACAGGGGCAGAAAATCCTTGTAGCCGAAGGTCGTCTGCGAGCCATACGTGTCCAGATGGTGTTTGTACGCAACCGAGTCCTTGAGGTACATGTTGCGCGGATACCACTCGTTTTCGAACGCAGGCACCGAGTAGAGGCCCCAATGGATAAAAATGCCAAACTTCCCATCTTCGTACCACGCAGGAACCGTATAGCCCGTAAGCGACTCCCAGGTCTCAGCGAAGGGTCCGGAGGCAATGACGCGCTGTATGGTCTGTTCCAGAGCTTCAGTGTTCATTGATTGCTATCTCCCACAGTACAAAGGATATTCGCTTCGACAGGATTGGCTAGTACTCAGCCCAGGTTAGTTTGAGCGGCGCACAGGTATTCCCGGGTGCTGGTTGGCATGACCTGACCAGCCGGCGTCATGAGCAGCGCCTTGACGCCACTCGTCCCCAGGTCGATCCCTAACAGCGTCTGCATCGGCCGACTTCTTAGCGCACGCCCAGCAACAGCTCCACCACGAGCTGATCCAGTAGCTCGTATGGCTGGCCGTGTTGTCCCAATGCCTGACGGTCCAGGTTCGACGCCTGGAGCGCCTCCGCCCGCACGCGGCTATATGGCCCGAGGAGCCCGCTCGCCGCGGAGTCTTGCGCCTGGATATGCTGGATCAGTTCCTGGATGACGGTATCCTCGGCATAGCGTTCCGCCTTCTCTTTGAGAATGAGATAGGTCCGCATACAGCCGCGCGCGAACGCCTTCACGTCGTCGAGGTCCGCCGTGCGATAGGCGTGCGCGTCGAAGTGGCGCGACCCCTGGTAGCCCACCGCTTCGAGGAACCTAACCAGGAAGAAGGCGGCTTTGAGATTGTGGGCGCCGAAACGGAAATCCTGGTCGTATCGCCCGACAGCCTGGTCGTTGAGGTCGATATGGAACAGCTTGCCGGCATCCCACGCCTGGGCGACTGCGTGGAGGAAGTTCAGGCCCGCCATCGTCTCATGAGCCACTTCGGGATTGACACCGACCATCTCAGAGTAGTCAAGCGTCTGGATGAAGGCCAGAGCGCTGCCGACAGTGGCCAGGTAGATGTCGCCACGCGGCTCATTCGGCTTGGGCTCCAGCGCGAACCGCAGGTCATAGCCCTGGTCGCGCACATAGCCACAGAGGAAATTGATCGCCTCGCGGTAGCGCTTGAGTGCCTCCAGCGGGTCCTTGGCCGCATCGGTCTCCACTCCCTCGCGCCCGCCCCAGAAGACATACACCCTGGCTCCCAGTTCCACGCCGAGGTCGATCGCGTGCATCGTCTTTTGCAGGGCATACGCCCGAACCCGCGCATCGTTGGCAGTGAACGCTCCGTCGCGGAAGGCGGGGTCGGCGAAGAGGTTGGTGGTAGCCATCGGTACGACCAGCCCCGTCTCCTCCAATGCGTGCTTGAATTCGCGCACGATGCGATCGCGCTCCGGCGCACCGGCATCGATCGGAACCAGGTCATTGTCGTGGAAATTCACGCCCCAAGCGCCGACCTCCGCCAGCAGATGCACCAGCGCGACAGGAGTCTGCGCAGCGCGCACCGGCTCGCCAAACGGGTCACGCCCGATATTGCCGACGGTCCACAGGCCGAAGCTGAACTTGTTGCCTGGCTGCGGGCTAAAGGCATCAGTCATGGTTGTCTCCTCCTCTAAGCGTCTCGTAGCTCCACAGCAGCGCGATACGCGTGCCGGCGTCTAAGCAGGCAGGCCCATCAGGAATCCGTCATGCCGTCCCCTTTCTCAGACCGCATCGTCGGAGCCAGGCATCCTCCCAAAATGCCGGGCGCGCGTCACAGAACCGTTGCCACACGCGACGAGCGATTTTGCCGACACCAGCATCCGTCACACCACCCCCGCGAGGAGGGCACGATATTCGAACCAATCGAAATCGGCAGGCGCAGCCCTCTGTCCTCCATTGGCTGTGGCGTAGAGCGCGAAGTACACACCAGTGAATCCACCGGCCACTTCGGTCGCCAGGTAGCGCGCTTCGCCGCTCGCCAACACTCGCGGCGCGCCGTCTGGCAGCGCATAAGAGAACATGTAGATGCCGGCCCCCGGCGAGTGGGCGGCGTCCGACTCCTGGCCTGTCGTCACCTGGAGCCTGACTGGGCCGTCCTCAATCGGCTCGCTCGCCGCGGTGGTGGCGAGTGAGCCGATCCGACGCCGTACGAGGACGTGTCGCTCGCCGTGCAGGCGCGCCATGGCGAGGTCGTAATGGTGGCTCCCATTCATCCAGACGGTCAGTCCGGCCTCCTGCCCGTCCGCCTGAGGTGTGAACTCGAGCCATGTGGCCACTTCGCACTCGGCATGCTCCTGCCGCCTGCCGACGAACGCCATGCCGGTCCCCTCGTCAAGGCGTGTGGCGTTGCCGATGAGCCGCAAGAAGCCGGGGCGCGCCCGCAGCGACCAATCCTGGGCGTGTGGCCAGCGCAAGAAGTTCCATGCGAGGCCGAGCTCGGGCTGATCGAAGTCGTCACGCGGCGCCGACGCGGGCCACCTCACCTCGGGCATCTTCGGCCCGTCCATGGAGACCTCGATGTGTCCCTTCCTGTCGGCGCCCACTTGCGGCCAGCCGTGATCGTCCCAGACCACTGGGGCAAGGAAGGTCTCGCGACCCAGGTGGTGTAATTTCGATCCGGACTGCGGCCGCACCCCGAGGCAGACTACCCACCAACTGCCGTCTTGCGCCTCGACCAGGTCGGCGTGGCCAGTTGCCTGGATCGGACTGTAGTAGCTCCGGTTGCTCAGGATCGGGTTATGCGGGCACGCCTCCCAGGGCCCCCAGGGCGTGCCGCTCCGCGCAATGGTCTCCATATGCCCATACTCGGTGCCACCCTCAGCGATCATCAGATAATAGTAGCCATGGATCTTATACAGGTGCGGACCTTCGGGCCAGGCACCGCCGGTGCCAGACCAGATCACGCGCGGCTCAGTCAGCAACCGGCCCGTGGCAATGTCGAGTTCGCTCTGTTGAATGCCCCAGCCGGGATCGGCGGCCGGGGCAGAAGGG
>JBKQTH010000189.1:0-12052 GCA_052143275.1 Ktedonobacterales bacterium
TTAAGCAAGCAGCACTGTACCTGCTTTGCCACTCACCTTAGTATACCATAAATATACGCACATCCGAATATTTATGAAATACTAAGGTCTGTGGCAAAGCAGGTATGAAGCAGCGAGCTGACCCTCACCCAGTTTCGTGGAGTCAAGAAAGAGACGGATGGTATACTCAACAGCAGGGGAGAAGTATACCATGCAGCACCGCCAACGCAGCTTTACACCAGAATTTAAGCAAGAAGCCGTGCGCCTGCTAGAAACGAGCGGCAAGAGTGGCATTCAGGTCGCCAAGGACTTGGGGATCTCTGATACCATTCTCTATCGCTGGCGCCAGGAAATGCGGGCGCAAGGGGGCGCCACGTTTCCCGGAAAGGGCCATCAAACGGAGCTGGAGGAGGAAGTGCGCCGTTTGCGTCGCGAAGTAGAAACGCTGCGGCAGGAGCGCGATATTTTAAAAAAGGCAGCAGCCATCTTCATGCAAAACCCGCGGTGAAGTATCAGTTTATAGCTGAGCACCAGGGGGAGGTGCCAGTGAACCTGATGTGTCGGGTGCTGGACGTGTCGGAAAGTGGCTATTACGTCTGGCGGGAACGGCCCGAACCGGCTCGCCAGCGAGCAGATCGTCAGTTAAGCGAGCAGATCGGCCAGATTTTTCGTGCCGGGAGAGGAGTCTATGGGAGTCCGCGGGTGCAGGCTGCGCTTCAGCACCGTGGTATCCGCTGTAGTCGGAAACGGGTGGCGCGTTTGATGCGCCAGGCGGGACTGGTGGTTCGCCCAGCACGGCGTAAAGTCCGGACCACCGACAGCCACCATGCCAATCCGGTGGCTCCCAACCTGCTGAATCGGGACTTTTCCGCTGCAGGGCCTAATGAAAAGTGGGTTGGGGATATCACCGGAATCTGGACGGCGGAGGGCTGGCTCTATCTCGCAGGCCTGGTAGATTGCTATTCCCGGATGCTGGTCGGATGGGCGATGAGCTCGTCACGTGATGAAGTCTTGGTAGAGAAGGCCTTTCAGATGGCGCTTGGCCGACGCCAGCTGGGGAACGACCTCCTCCATCATAGCGATCGTGGCAGTCAGTATACCAGCGGTCCTTACCGAGCTGTTCTCGCTGAGAGAGGAATCACGGTCAGCATGAGCCGCAAAGGTGATTGCTGGGACAATGCCGTGATGGAATCCTTTTGGGGAACGATGAAAACGGAGTGTGTCGAGCGCCAAGTCTTCGCCACTCGCCACGAAGCTCGCGCGATTCTCTTTGACTACCTGGAAATCTTTTACAATCGCCAGCGACTTCATTCGTCGCTAGGCTATCAAAGTCCGGTGGATTTTGAGCAAAAGTCCTTACCGTCCGACTCTTTCAAGACTCTATAAAAACGGGGCAAGGTCAATATCTACTTACCCAGTTCAGCGGTGTGCTGCCGTTACTGTCGCATGCCCCGATGCCCTCTACCAGGTCGCCGGTTTTACCTATAATACGGTACCAGTCGGTATTGGCCCAGCCGTTGCCTGGTCCAACCGGATGAGTCGTCGCATTGTTGTTGGTGACGACACAATCGTTGAGCCACTCCTGGTCTGGGGGAGAGCCTGCAGGATTATACTCGGCTAGGGGAGTGGGTGACATTCGTTCAGCAATACATTCACCCGTCGCGCCATCCGTCATGGGGATGACTGCGAGTTCTGTGGCTGTGGGGTGTTCCGTTTCGCCGGTCCCCCTCTCATCCGTGATGGAAATCTGCGTTTTCCGAACGCCCTCGTAGTTCGATACGACTGTGACATCGATCTTGTCTCCTGCGTTTAACCCATTGTTGAAATGAATGTGCGCCGGCTTGATCGTGTCCTGTGGCTGTGAAGAGGGCCCAACGTATTCATAAAAGGCGTAGTTGTACTGTGTGCCTGAACTATCGATATAGCTTATTATCCCTGCCTGCACCAGCTGAGCCGCGCCTCCGGCGGCGTGGTTTGGATCTCCTCCAAGGCCAGCCCACAAGGCCACCGTATCTCCTTTGGTACTCGGTGGATCAGTAAGAGTTGGTATCCTGAATTCGACCGAGACCACCCCATAGGTTTGGGTCGGGCCATATACTTCATTGCCCCCCCAGTTGTACAAGTCGTGCGGGTTCGTATCTCCCGGCACAACTTGAGCAAGATCATTGTCGAGGGCCGGGGTGGAAGGGCTCACACCCCGCGCGGCGACGCCTCGCGCCGATGCCGAGAAGATCCCCGCAATCAGCACGGCTAGGACCAGAAATCCTGTGGTCAGGGCCAGCGGCACACGATGTGCTCTCAAGGGAATGCTCATAATGCTCTCTGTGACCTTTCTCTCAACGGAAGACCTTACAACCAGTATGAGTTTCCTACTTGCGTACAACGACATTGTGGAACCAACCGACTTCGCCTGTTCCCGGTTGTCCTCCTTTCCTGGACTTCAACCAAATATGCTGCACCGTGAGGACACCGTGTCAGTAATTCTGGCACACATCCGTGCCGTAGTTTTGTTCCCTGTATGCTTGCTTCACCGGTTGTACCCCGTTCCGGGTAGGTGGGGTGGGCGAGCCGCTGGCTGGGTGGCGGCGGATGCTACCGACCCAGCAGCAGATGCTGGCGGACGATGCTCAGCAATTGCGCTGCCTGGCCGATGAAATCGAGAGCAGATCTCTCTGGAGGCCGACTACACTCGGCTGGTGCAGGAGACGCTCACCACCCAGCCGCCTGGAGGTGACGTGCACCTCTACGCACGACAGCTGGCGAGAGCAGCGCCGAGACCCTGGATCAGCATCTTTGAGCGGGGCTGCCGCCCACGATCCGTCGACGATCTTCACCCTCTGGACCGGCGGGAGCACGCTTGGGCAGGGGAGCGTACCGCTGTTTGCACCCTCCCGTAGCAATGTCTCTCCCCCGCAGGTGCACACACCGCTGGTCACGCTCTCTCCGAGCCCAGAGACCTACAACAGCCTGACTGCCCCACTAGACCGGCGCAAATTGCGCAAGGCAGGATGCTTGCAAGGATTGTACGCTACCATTGGTTCCATTGTCGTCGAACGCACAGAAGCCAGCGGGATCTAAAGATGATCCGATTAGGTATGGATCATCGTTACTGTTAGTCCAGTTGATATTGACAAGGAAACGGGTGGACGACCATACCCACCTTGTATTTGTGCGGTCGCAAGGCTGCCAGACAGTTAGAGCCACGTATAAACCAATGCAGCCATCGTGACCGGTCGCGGTCGTCTTCTCGACCTGCACGATGGCATCCCCCTCGTATCGGTTGTCCCATCGCGTATCGGTAAACGGGGCGGTGTCCGAGACATGTCCCACTGTGGCGAGATTCCAGCCGAGCCCGTGACTCAAGTTTTGATTGTTCCAAATGATGGGCTGATTGTAGGACATCACGTCGTTGAGGAGATCAAGGCACTGGCCATTCCCGTCGTTCAGGCACAGATGCTCCCCTTCGTTATCGGCTGCCAATGCTACGTGTGGCTGCACAAACCAAACGACCGCGGTCGCCAGAACGGCGAGCGTCAGGTCTAGCGCCAGGATATGTGTACGTTTACGCATGATTGATGCTCCATTCACTTTCTGCATACTCGGCTGTGGACAGTTCTTGCCGCGCGACCTGCTTAGAACCATCACCACTCCCGTGCCACACATTCCTCCCTTACCATCCCATTCGGTAATGGTCGAGCGAAGGGTAACGGTCTAGGAGAGTGTAAGATAGGAGATGTCGCATTCAACGCAACATTTCAGCGCATCCTGCACACGCAGTCGAAAAGGAGGGTCGGCAGATGGCTATGGCACCAGACAGTGATCTTCCGTCCTTTGGGGCACTCCTCAAAGCCTTTCGCAAACGTCGGCACCTCACCCAGCAACACCTGGCTGATGCTCTGGGCATGCATCGGGATGCGGTTGGCCGATGGGAACGGGGAGACTTTCTCCCAGCCAGCAAGACGACCGTCCTCGAGGTAGCCCGGCAGTTGCATCTCGATGAGGCGGAACCGCTTGCCGAGCGTACTGTCCACCTCTTTGAACAGGCGCTGGGTCCTGAGCACCCGCTGACCGCGATGGCGCTTGGCACGTTGGCTGACCTGTACAGGGAACAGGGCAGATATGAACTTGCTCAGCCAATATACCAGCGCTCCTTACGTCACCTGGAACAGACTCTAGGCGCTGAGCACCCTCAGATAGCATATGCTCTGGAAGGCCTGGCGAACCTCCTGCGGAAACAGGGCGACAATGCGGGAGCGGAGTCCTACTATCAACGTGCTCTTTCCATACGAGAACGGCATCTGGGTCAGCACCATCCTGAGACGGCGCAAACCGTGCACGAGTTGGCCATCTTACGTCAGCAACAGGGGAACTTGAACGAGGCGTGCGCTCTGGCTGAACAGGCACTGGCGATCCGTTCCAGGTCATTAGGGGATCTTCACCCGAAAACACGTGCCACACGTACGCTCCATGCAGAGTTGGTTCTAGCCAGTGCGCAGAGAGAAGCGCAGGCCGATTCGAGACAACCAAGACGCTCATCAACTGGGGGGCACTGAAACATGCGCTTCTTGTGCGTCGTAGTGCGCTGAGCGCGCGTGAGCGGACTTTCAGCGGTGAGCGGACCAGGATGTCCTGGTGTCCGTATGATGATGACGCCACGCGGCATCCGTGCCCTCGCTCCTACGGCGTGCTCCAATCTCCCACGAGGTGACTGTTGCTCTCCAGGACAATTTCAGGAGGACGGTGCAGACTTTTTCGCAACGTACAAAAGAATAGTCGCAGGTTAGGGTAGAAATCTCAGACAAACGTATATGTAAGCACGAATTTTTTCGCACGTTATGCTGGAATACAGCGTTTTTAGCGAGTTATGGTAGAACGCACAGCCAGACGGCACCATGCTTATCAGATCATCGCTGCCTGGATGGGAACTGCTACACTCAACGATTGCACAGTGCCTTGCATCAACTGCCGCCACCCATGTGTAGCTAAACATAGGTCGCTTGAAGTTTTGCCCGGAATTCCCTGGTACACAACGGGGAATGGCTCGCCTTGACCTCTTTGTTTGGCGAGAGTGTTCGTCGACAGCTCTCTGGTGGCACGTCGTTTACGGCCCTTGTATAAGCAGGTTTACTTTGGCTGCTAGCTGTTCATCCTGCTGTGCCAGCTGCCGAGTCCACGGTTGCCCTGTCTCACTGGAGATGTCGCTGAACACGTCATGTACTGCCGGCCATCGCCACTCTGCGGCTGGCGGAAGTTGCGCTCGCAGCCGAACAGCTTCCGGTGTTAGAGGAGTGCCATCTACCTCGATGTCTCGCATTGCCTCATGAATCCGTGCGACTAACTCTGCTTCTCGGTGTCGTGCCCTTCCCCAATCGGTTTGGACGTCAGGATCCGGGATCCACTGCGCAATCTGCCGTCGGACTTGTCGAAATGGGAGCAAGCCAAGCCAACTCATCTGGCAAACCTGTTGAAGCAGTTGTTCGCTCAGAGGCTGCCCACACGATCGCCATTCTGCCACTGCTGCCCGTAGCCGTCCTAGTAGCTCCTCGTCCTCCTTGAGAAGCTCAGTCGCTCGTTGTTCCGCCATTTCCTGCCGTTCCGCCGCTATACGAGGATAGTCTGCTAGATGCGAGAACGGTACACTGCTGACCTTATGGAGGATCTCCAAGGTCGCAGGCCAATTATGATCGGTAATATCGGCGAACGCCCGCCGAATCGCATGCTCATCTTTTTCAAAGTTAGGGTAATCTACCGCCTCTTTGATAACTGCTTGAACCTCTGGATACCGCCCGAGCCGCTGTGGGGTGAAGCCTAGTATCGTAGATACTTTCCACGCAGTGACGGGTTCACCTTGATGGCGTAACTGCTGTATCACCGCTTGGGCTTCGTCGATGACATTGGTCCATTGACCTGCCTCTCGTACCACGTCATACAGCGATCGAGCAAGAATCGTGGTTACGTACAGGTAGAGCCTGTGAAAAGATTTGCCAAAAAAGGGAGATGTCCCCTCCATGAGCATGACATAAGAATCTAGTAGCCCCAGGCGCTTCGCTACTTCCTGCTGAGACCATCCCCACTCATTTCGCAGACGCTGCAGTACCAGCCCTACGAACTCAGGGCGAAAACTGTCTGCATATTCCCATGTTTGGGGCAAGAGTAACTGTGTTAGTTCATGTTCTACAGTGCGAGTCGTTGACCACTCGTCATCCTGCAATATCTTTGCACGACATGCCGCGAGGTCGCCTCGACAATACGGGCAGTAGCGGACTGAGTACGGTGGTGTGAACAGAGGAATACCTTTGCCACAGTGTCTACAGTGATCAAGTAAGTGGATTCGATGTGCGGAACACCCATCGAGTGCGATAAAACGCCACAACAGGAGCCGTATCCCTCGCTCCTTGAGGCAAACGGGACAGTAGCGCAGAGAAGTTGAGAGACTTTCGCGGAGAAAATGTTGGAGGGACAATGTGCTCTCAGCTCGACCAAACTTGTGGCCTATGAAATATAGACTCGTAGCAAGGAGACGCTCAGGTGTGCCTGCCACTGCCGTACTTAACGCTGACCAAGAACCGAGAGGAAAGTCGCTTGGCGTGAAGTTAATTCTGTCCTTGTCATAGGGCAGCAGCGTTGATCGTACTTGCCTACTAGTGGCCATTCCATTCAGCTCGGCAATACGCGTCAGATAGCCAGTAAGTGACTCCAGTGGCTCTGGAGGTGGGTGACTGGCGTACACCTGAAACACGTACGGTGGTCTCTCAAGTCCGTTTCCTGATTGATCAGACAATTTGTCTACTGCTGGGCCTGATGAAGAAGGTCTGATGCTGATGTCATCGCTTCCCATGACATCTCCTTGTATCTTGAACTAGAATAGACGCACATTCGAAGTTGGGTGCGGTAGGCCGATTCTCCTCAGGTCCAGCGAGACCGCAGGAAAGCGCGGGTCGCCGCACCTCCAGCGCCGACGAGCCCGAACAGTTGCTAGGGCCACACCAGAGCCCGCATGGCACAAGGACGGGCGGTCTGGGCGGGAGACCCGCAGGAGATGCTTATGGATACAGGAACCTATGTCGGGATTGACGTCGCCAAAGCCCGGTTGGATGTTGCGGTCCGACCCGGCGGTGAGCAGTGGGTCAGCGCCACTGACCCGGCGAGCCTGGATGAGTTGGTCGGACGCTTGCAGGCCCTGCAGCCCGAGCTGATTGTGCTGGAGGCCACCGGCGGACGCGAGGGACCGGCGGTGGCCGCCCTGGCCGCGGCCGGGCTGCCCGTGACCGTGGTCAACCCCCGCCAGGTGCGCGATTTTGCCCGAGCCATCGGCCAATTGGCCAAGACCGATGTCCTGGACGCGCAGGTGCTGGCCCACTTCGCTCACGTGATTCATCCCACGCCCCGCCCGCTGCCTGACGCCCAGGCTCAGGAACTGGCCGCCCTGCTGGCCCGGCGTCGCCAGCTCATCCAGATGCAGACGGCCGAGCGCCAACGCCTTGACACGGCCCTGCCTCGGGTGCAGACCCAGATCCAGCGCCATCTCGTCTGGTTGGAAGCCGAGCTGGCGGACCTGGACCAGGCCTTGCGGGACCAGGTGCAGGCCAGCCCCGTCTGGCGGGAACGGGAGAATTTGCTGCGCAGTGTCCCCGGCATCGGGCCCACCACCGCCTTGACCTTGCTGGCGGAGCTGCCCGAACTGGGCCAGCTCGATCGCAAGGCCATTGCCGCTTTGGTCGGCGTGGCTCCCCTCTCCTGCGAGAGCGGCACCTGGCGCGGCCGACGCATCGTGTGGGGCGGGTGGGCTCGGGTGCGTACGGCCCTCTACCTGGCTGCCCTGGTCGCTTCCCGCCACAACCCTATCATTGCGGCCTTCTACCGGCGGTTGTGCACCGCCGGCAAGCCCAAGAAAGTGGCGTTGACCGCCTGCATGCATAGGTTGCTCACTATTCTCAATGCGATCGTGCGCCAGGGATCTCCCTGGTTGGTTCAGACTGCCTCTTGACAGTCAAGACAATTGCTTTCCTCTCCCGTATCGAGCAACCTGCGATTTTGACGCTTCACTCTTGGCTGGTCACGCCTGCGCTGGCTACACGTTTCTCTCAAGGCTCCAACTGATATCTCTCCAGCTGGCTTCCAATCAGGATGTTGGGCCACCGTTGAGAGCTACGTAAGTAGACCGGGACACGCAGATGTGCTATCCTCTCGAGGCAATCTTTCCCAGAGGAGGCCATAATGGATCGGCAAGCATGCCGCGCCGCGAAAGCACAGATGATCGCCGGGATGCAGGTCGGACAATCCTGGCAGGAGGCCGCACGACAGGCGGGAGTGCAGACCAGCAGCACAGCAGCTTACCGACTGCTCCAGCGCGTGCGTACCGAAGGGGCAGCAGCACTGGAGGATCAGCGGCACGGGCACCCAACCAAAGTGCGCGAACCCGTGCGGCAGTGGCTGGTACAGTTCTGCCGCGCGGCTCCGGAGGTGGCAGGACGGACGGTCCAGGCAGTCCTCCAGGAGCAATTTCACCTGGAGGTCAGCGTCAGTCAGATTAATCGCCTCCGCGCGGCCCTGGGCGTCAGACGCCAGGTGTCGAGCGCGGGGGAAAAATCGGCCAGATAGGCAGTCTCTTGAACCGACCTGGCAGGAAGGTGCTGGGAGTCTGCTCTTGCTCGCCGCCGCCCACGAAACAGGCTTAATCACCGCCCTGGAGCGGGCGCTCCCCAGTGGGGAGCAGATGGCTCCTCGGCTCGCGCACGCTACCCCAACCACCCGCCGCCAGTCTCTCTTGACCCTGCTCTTCCTCGGAGTGGTCGGACTGCGCCGCACGTGCGACTTGCGGGGCTACACGGGTGAGGCGTTGGCGCGGCTTTCTGGGCGACGGCGGGCCTATGGCTTCTGGCACACCGAGCGTTTTCTTTCGCAGGTGGCGCGTGCTGGAGGCGGCGAGACACTCACGGATGCCCTGGCTGCCTGGACCGTACGGCTCTGGCGGGAGAAACCACCGGAACCAGGCCAACTACTCCCAGTCTTCTATCTCGATGGACACAAGAAGCCAGTCTATTCCGATCACCTGATCCCTCGCGGCCTGATCGGACGCACCGGCAAGATCCTGGGCTGCCGAGCACTGCTGCTCCTGCAGGATGCGAAAGGTCATCCCCTTTTCGCCACCACGCACCGAGGCGATTTGCACCTGACCAAAGGTGCGCCCGCCTTCCTGGAGCGCTACAACCAGGCAACCGAGTCGAGCGTCCTCACACGGCTGATCATCGACCGAGAAGGGATGGCGGCAGAGTTCTTGGCAGCGTTGGTCGCGCAAGGGCGCACCGTCGTGACGATCCTGCACTCCAACCAGTACCAGGGACTCGCTTCCTTCACCGAGATCGGGGACTTTGTCCCGCTGTGCCAGGATCGTACTGGGGCGGTGACGCGCGAGGTAGCCAATGCCCGCTTTGCCCTCCCCTTACCAGATCACCCAGGACAGACGTTGCCGCTGGCCGGAGCAAGAGAACAATCTGCGTGACTTCCTGCTCAGCCTGGGACTGGATACGAACCATGGCTACGCAAAGCATCCGATGGAGAACTCGGAATCTGCGAAGAGTCGAGCCGGGCTGGAACGGAAGCTTGCCAAAACAGAGCACCAGGAGCCGGGCGGCACGGGAGCGCCGAGCAAAGGCCGAAGCACGCTCCCGGACGCTGGAAATGCGCCTCAAGGCCGCTCGCGCCGAAGCAGCGCAGACGCTCGCCGAGCGCCTTCAGGAATGGGAGCGGCAAGGCGTGTGGCCCTTCCTGGTGCGCGAGAAGCGCGAGGCTTTCCAGCAGGCGGCGGCGGCCAGGCTGGCTCCGCTCCAACAGCGCAAGCGGAAAGCCGAAGATACCATCGTTGCAGCCTTCGCTACCTGCGAGCGGGCTTGCCAGCACCAGCGCGACCTGCTGCGGCAGTTGGAAGACCTGAAAGCCTCCGAACGGGCAATGTTCGAACTCGACCACGCCAAGGATCAAACGATGACCATGCTCAAGCTGGCCCTGGCGAACCTGGTCATGTGGACCAGGGATACGTACTTTCCAGCCATCTACGCGGCATCCGACGTGGCACCGGCTCGCGCCATTTTTCCGCCTGCCAGACCGGGTCGTCTGGGGCACAGATCTGGTCACGGTCGAACTGCGTCCGTTCAATGATCGTCGCCTCACACGCGATCTGGTGGAGCTATGCCAGCGCGTGGAAGCCGCCCAGCCTCGGTTCCCCGATCGACGGAGACTGGTGCTGTGGGTTGCCTCTGCCAGTCGCCCCACCGTGTCTGCGCAGCCGTATCAAGCGGCCTAACACCCTGCCAAGTGAAGAATGCGACCTAGCGGACGTAGAGCCTCGTCGATCGATCAGGTGCCATCGAGGGTAACTCCCGACTTGTCGCGCTTCCCTGAATTCGGCTGAGCGGACAGAATGGTCTTCGCCGAGAGTGCCAGCCCTAAGAGCGGCAGGAGGCCGAGGAAGAGGAAGAGGAAGGTGTACCAACCTCCCCAGCTCATGTAGTCGAGGAGGCTGGTCATCACTCCTGCCAACACAAACGCCGCCATCGCGTACCAGGCCCATTTCTCACCACGCCTGAACGCGGTGAGACCGATGATGATGGCAAGCAGTCCGATGGTCACGACGTACACGGTGGCGTAGAGATCATCCCATGCCAGGCTGCGTATGGCCGCAATTGGATAGCCAGTGGTTCCAACCCCAGGAGCTACTACGACTGAACGACACGTAAAGCAGGACACAATCTGGGCGCTATAGAGGACTCCGCTGACGACCCAAATGGCTCCGCCTGCCACCACGAGGGCGACCGCAACTCTGGAAACTCTTGTTGACTTGGCCATGCTTGTCGCACCCCTTGCGCCCAGCCGGAACAGTCTTCACCCGATCCGCCAGACTGTATTAACCATACAAGATGCCGGTCGCAGCCACGTTACAGGTGCCAGCTGCAGTATCTCACCGGCATCACAACTATTTTTCTACCCGGCGATACCAGCGGAGATGATGCCGGTCGTTACCTTACTGAGGCGGCCGATCCGCGTCCAGCGGATTGCATCTCCTAGCCCAGCGGCTCCGACCGCCCTAGCACAGCGAATCCACCAGGCTCGAACTGACAACTTGCTTCATCTACCGAGGCGGAATCGGTATTACTCCGGGATGCAGGTCAGGAAAGCACCGCAACCAGCAGGGCTCGCAACAATGGCACGGTCTGGAGTTTGACCCTCGAGGGAATGTACGAGTCACTGCAGCGCCATGTCCGTCTGACCGTTCGGCATCTCACTACAGCAAGTTAGCCGCCTCCGCCGGAGCCACCTGTAGCTTCCTGGCCAGATCGCCAGCCCAGGCTTTGATCGCCGCCCAGTCCCGCACATCGGAAGGCGGCATATTCTTGAGAGCTGGTACCAGGTTGTGTGGGAAGGTGAGCTTCGTAGGGTCAAGCTTGCCGCCGAAGATAGTGATCACTGTCGGGGTCAGCCAGGGGAACTTCGCCAGCTCCTTGTCGAGTTGCTCACGGGCTCCCTGAAATTCTTTGGCCTCGTCATGCAGTGGGCCGACTGCGAAAATGACCACTTGCCTCGTGCTCAGGGCCTCGCGGTAGCGTTGCAAGAAATGGAGCGCATCTTTGTGCCAGTGGAACATATAGAGCGGCGCTCCCAGTACGACCGCCAAATACCCATCGAGCGTATGCACCTCCTGTATCGGCTTAACATCTACCCCAAGTCCCTGTTCACGTAACGTCGCTGTCACCACTTCAGCGACCTCCTGTGTTGAGCCATAGCGTGTCGCATAGGCGACCAGAACTGAAGCTGACATGGGTTGCCTCACCTTCCAGGCCTCGAAGTACTCAAGGGAGAGGATGAATGACTATCTCACTCCAAGAACGCTATACCCCTGTCACGTCACAGCAGAGTCACGTTTGCTCGCTCTGGTGTCTCACTCATATCACCAATGGATTCTGCCTAAGCAGGTAACCGGGTGAAACGAGTGTTGACCTGGCTTGACACCAACCCTCAAGCGATAGGTTGCACACAACTGGCGTGACCTTCTCCATGTTCCATTGACTTCCGACTT
>JBKQTH010000190.1:0-10566 GCA_052143275.1 Ktedonobacterales bacterium
GACCAACCCCCTGTTGTTGGCAGAAGGCGATCACCGCTCGCGTGCCCTTGTGCCGCAGGTCCCGGATCTGGCGGCGCTTCCGGGCGCTGGCTTTGCACCGGGCAGCCCGCAGCCGCCGATCGCGGCGGGATCCTTTCTGGCACCGGTGGCGTTTCCTGGCGATCTGGCCAAGGGCTCGGTTGTGCCGCCGCTTGAGCGAGCGAATGCCTCGCCCAGAAATCACCAGCGCCGCTCCCGTGTTGGTCGTCACCGCCGCCTGGTGGATCTCGCCCAGATCCACCGTGGCCTGGGCGGAGCCGGGAGTGGCTTCCGCAGGAGACGCCGCCACCGCGACATGCAACTCATAGCCGTCCTTCCACACCAGTTTGCACGCCCCACTCTGCTCGGGCAGGGCAATGCGAAAGACGAGCGAGGGCCGTCCCCGCCCCATCGGCAACACGATCCGTCCCCGTTCCCGGCTCACCGCTTGAGCCGGCCAGAGCAGCGGGTAGAAGCGTTTGTCCTTGTAGGGGTAACGGATCTTGGGATTGGTCTTGCGCAGCTCCCGGGTGGTGTCCACATTGCCCACAAAGGCTCGAAAAATCGCCTGGACGGTCTGGCTGTGCAGGGCAAAGCGGCCTTTGGTCGCCTGGTGAAAGGCGTCTTGCCCGGGCCAGGGGGTACGCTGCTGCCGGGCGGACAGGTGCAGATCCTGGCAGAGCGTCCAGACCGCGGCGGCTTCCCGTTGGGCTGCGGCAGGAGACACGGGCCCTGCTGGGTCGGTGGGGGCGAGCGCCAGGGCTGGAGCCTGCAGACTCACGAACAGATAGGCGCACATGACCAACTCCCACCAGCGCTCGATACTGGGGGCATCGGTGAGGCGGAAGTCCGCCCAGCCCAGTTCATCCTTGGCTTGTTTAAAGCCATACTCGATCCACGTCCTCAGCCCGAACGTATTGCCGACCGACTGCTCGATCTTGCCCGGGAGGTTGGTCATGAGTTGCCAGGTGGTCTCGGGAGGTAGATGGACGGGATCGGTGGTGATCTGGAAGTACCGGAGGGGGCGGCGTCGGCCAAAGATCGTCTCCCGCAGGTAGCGCTCTTGACTGCTCCCGTCGGCGAAGACCCGCTCAAAGGTACGCCATCGAGTCGTGCGGATCCGCTCTCGGTCGTCCATCCAGACCCCATGGTTGGAGCGGATGGCGACCAGCGTAGCGCAGTCCCAGGTGGTACAGCGCGTTGATAAACGTCGAATTGTCGCCATACACCGTGTCGGCCAAGACCACCTCGAAGCGGAACCCGAACTCCAGCAGCTGCTGGATCAGGGCCAGCGCGAGTTCGGGCTTGGTCTGGAAGCGGTCACCGGGCTTGAGACAGGTCTTGGGTTTATAGAGGGCAAAGGCCAAGGGAAAGGTGACCTGGTCCAGCACGCCGTACGCATTGACCGAGACGATACCCTGCTCCACGCGGTGCAGCCCTCCCAGCTACTGGGACGCCGCATAGTCGGTGGTGTGCCCTTGCTTGCGGTCGCCAGTCTCATCAATACACAGCACAAAGGGGCGCCCAGCTACGGCCTCACGCGTGAGCCGGAGCCGAATGGCGCGCAGCTCCTCCTTCGACCATTCCGCATTGGCCAGGAAATGGTGCAACGCTTGATGGTCGCCCTGCACGGTCTTGGCCAGGCGCGGCAGCGACTTGCGCTTCGTTTCGGCCAGCATCCCCAGTTCCAGCTGGGTGAATTGCTCGAAGTGGCGCACATTGTGAAATACCGAACGGTAGTGCGCGCAATACGCATCGATACAGCCAACCGTGTGCGTGGCTGCTCGTATTCTGGTCATGGTGGGCTGCTCCTGGTCTAGAGAGGGCTGTCGTCTGCTCTCCCCCAGGTCTCCTTGCAGACTCCGTGCCTGAGATGACAAATGTAGGTAGTGCGTCATTCCTCAACTGCTGTGCACATCCTAAGGGTTTGCACATCCTGGTGCTCCAAACCATATGCTCATTTGTATTCTGCAAGCTCCATGGAGCAACAACGCATTTGTGCGGCGCGGGATCGCCGACGCTTATGACAGCCGCTTCATCTCGCGATTGATCTGCTCTTAAAGGCTGTATACGAAGTCCGAGAGGCGAAGTTGACCGGCATGGGGTAGGGTAGGAGAGAATGTGGCGTTAGTTCCTACCCAGTCTCAGGAGGTGCGCCATGGAGATTGTGCCCTCTGTCTCCTACCTCACGGATCTCACGGATCGCGAATGGGCCTTGCTCGAACCCTTGCTGCCTCCCGCCAAACCGGGTGGGCGTCCGCGCAGTGTCCATCTGCGCGTGATCCTGAATGGTCTGCTCTACGTGCTGCGCAGTGGCTGCCAGTGGCGGTTATTGCCGCGCACCTACGGTCCTTGGTCTACCGTGTATGCCTCCTACCGCGCCTGGCGCATCCCAGGGATCTGGGAGCGCATCCATACCGTGTTGCGTGGTCGGCTGCGGCGGCACAGCGGGCGTGGGCCGACCCCCAGCGCCGCCATTATGGATAGCCAATCCGTCAAGACCACCGAACGGGGCGGCACGCATGGCTATGATGGGGCGAAGAAGCTCTCCGGACGTAAACGCCACCTGCTGGTCGATACGCTCGGCTTGCTGCTGGGGGTGCTGGTGCATCCTGCCGATTTGCAGGACCGTGCCACCGCCCCCTGGCTCCTTCGCCACCTCCAGCCCAGCTTGCCACGGCTCGAGTTGATCTGGGCGGACAGCGCCTACCTGGGACCGCTGCAGCGGCGGGTCTGGGAGGCGTTTGGCTGGCGGCTCCAGGTGGTCGAGCACCCGGGTGGTGGACGGGGCAGCTGGCTGCGCGCGGATCAGGAGCCACCAGTGCGGCAGCCAGGATGCCATCCCGCACCTCACCGCTGGATCGTGGAACGGACAATCGCGTGGATCGGACGGAACCGCCGCATGAGTAAAGAGTACGACTTCTTGCCCATTTCCAGTGAGGCCTGGATCTACGTGAGCATGATTCGCCTCATGCTCAAACGCTTGGCACATCAGCAGATCCAGCCCGCCTTTCATTATCGCCGGAGTGCGTAGACCCTCAGGAGCCCTTTATGTACAGCCTTTAAGCCCAGCGACTTCACACTGCGGTCACGAACGGAGGCACGCCGTCACAGGCGCCTCACGATACTCGGCACCGCTGCTGTGTGCCCCCGTCACTGCGCCTGCCAACATTCGAGAAGTTCGTGCCGGGGGTCCCATGTGTGTACGTTGATGGGCTTGTGATAGAGACACTCCCGCTTGAGACGGCCATGTGAGGCTCCTGTCGTATGTTTCCGAGCGACTGGAAGAAGCGTTGCCAGGTGAGGAAGCACGCCACACCGGAGCGTGATTGCAACTCGGCAGTCGCTCATTAGGACGGAGCGGATACCGCTCTCATGGGAGGTGGTCCAATGTCTACAGAAATCAAAACCAGGAGCGCACCCTGGGAAACACCTGCAAAGGGAGCTACCCAGATTGATTCCAACCAGCGGGGTAAGAGTGGTGGGCCACAGGACTCCATCCCGGTGCGGCGGCCCTCTCTAGCAGCGATCGGCTTGGTGGTCGCGGTGGTTGCCACTCTCGTAATCTACGGGATCTTCATCGTCCACCCCTACCCGCACACGCCGCTGAACCAGTTCCTGGCGATGTTCGATCGCGGCAACGCCGAAATCTGGCCAATGCAGCTCGTCTGGTACGTGGGCGCTCTGGCCATGGTGGGACTTGCACTGTGGCCGGTGCGTCGCGCAACCCAGCAGATCTGCCTTATCGCCGCGGCGTACCTGGTATGGGTAGGCATTGCCTACTTTGGGGTCATTGACAGCGGGATGCATCTGGCGGGACTCTGGATCGCCGTCTTCATCCTAGAGGCGGTCCTGCTGCTGTTCGCGGGTATTGTGCGCCGCGACCTGATGATCAGTCCGCGCTGGAACCTCGCCTCAGTGCTGGGTGGGCTGTTCATGGGCTATGCGCTCGTCGCCTACCCGATCATTGGGTTACTCGGTGGGCACCCGCTGTCCACGCTGCCCATGTTCGGGCTTGCGCCCTGCCCCACGGTCATTTTCTTCTTTGGCCTGCTGCTGTGGGCACGACCACCGGCGCCCACGTACTTACTGCCGCTCCTCCTGGCATGGGGACTCTGCGCCGCACCGGCGGCGCTGGGAACCGGCATCGTGGCAGACGTGGGCCTGGTCGTGGCCGGAGTGACGACCGCGGCCACCATCCTCTGGCGTGACCGGACGTCGAGCTGGCAGACAGTGGTCGCTGGGTTGTTGCTTACCTTGACGATCGCCTTGTCCGGCCACGACGACTTGCTGATTGGGGTCGGGCTGGTCCTGGTACTGGTGACGCTTGCGCAGACGATCAGAGGTACCGCACCGAAGGCGCCACAGAGCAGAAGACTGCCGGAGCCAACTGGCTCGTACTCGAGCTCGCGCTAATCTCATATTCCTACCAGAGCGTCGACGGTAGCTAGATGCCCTATCTGAAAAGGTGTTTGAGACACTCTTTTCGAATAGGGCATCTTCTGGCGCTATTGCGGGCTTTACCCCCTCGGTAAACACGTTCTTCCATTCACACTCCACCCGCTTGAAAGCAGGGGATTCTTCCTTTACCCAGAGGACGTGCTGCTTGACCGTGACTGGTCAGGCGGTAGCGGCCTCCTGTCCAGAAACATTCGCCTCCCTATGGAGAATGGTTCCTACCTGCCCGGCGGTACCAAGAGTTTTCTGCACAATAGGTGCACGCTGCATTCTCATCCTGGTCCAGGATCAACCCACACGCAGGACAGTGCTGCGTCCGTATACGCAAACTTTTCTCGACCCGTTCTCCACATCCCGAACGGTCCTACGAGATGAACTGTGGCGCCACTGCAGCAACCAGCACACTATGCATTCGCGTAGTAGCGCACTCAGCACACAACGCGGCCCCACGACGCATCACTGTTGGATGTGGCCAGGTGATGATTCTTGACCCGGTTGCATATCGGCAAGGCTTCATAGGACATCAGATCGTGAGTGGTGATGTGCGTGCTCGCCTGTTTGCAGGCATAGTCTTCACGCTGCCTGCTGATCTTCTGGTCGGCACCCGATCCCTTGATGGCGCCAATGGAGCGGTCCCAACGGCTACCTCTCTCCCTCCCCAGATGCCCGGATGCCGCAGTCTTGCCAGCAACTCTTTCTGGAGACCATGCGGCTCGCTGCCCAACCCTGGCGCACTGCGCCGCCTACGACACCACTGGGGCACCGGACGGAAGGGAGTGGATCAATGCCTGGATCGCAGCAGGCCACCAATCGACTTGGTCCCCACCGCCCAGGCGCACGACCACAGTATTCGTAGACGGCGAGACATAGATGATCTGGTTCTGTTTTCCCCAGGCCAGGTAGTCATACGTCCCATTGGGATTGTTCAGTCCCCACCAGTGATATTTGTAGTAGCCGCCAGCTTGTTTCCAGATGAGATTCTCTTTGAAGGGGCGATGATCGGAGGGATCAGGCATAGTGGACGCGGCGACCCAGTTCTTTGAAATGATCTGCTGGCCATTCCAGTAGCCCTGGTTCAAGTACAACAGGCCAAAGCGGGCAAAGTCGATGGCGCGGGCGTTGAGGGCGGAGTTGGTCTTTTCGAACCCATCCGCGGTGCTGTCCAGGCTCCAGGAGGCAGGATATTCCATACCCATCGGTTGCCAGAGTTTGTCCTGGGTAAGCTGGGTGACCGTCTCACCAGTCACCCGCTGCAGAATCAGCCCCTCCAGCAAGGGGTAGAAGTCGTTATAGTGGAAGTCTGCCCCGATGGGCTGGTCACTGCGTTGCACACTCAAGAGGAGCTGGCGCAGATTGTCGGTATAGTACTGCTTGGCATCATCACTCACAAAGGGGTTGAGCGGCGCAAAACCAATGTCCGGCTGGAAGGCAATGCCCGTATCCATGAGCAGCATGTCCCGGATAGTCAGATCATCGAATCCGCGGCCTTTCAACTCCGGTATATACCGAATCACGGGATCGTTGACGCTGTGGATCAACCCTTCGTCAATGGCGATGCCGATCAGGGCTGAGGTGACGGACTTGGCCATCGAGAAGGAAGTGAAGAGGGTGTCGGGACTCGCTCCGTTGAGGTACTTTTCGTAGATCACGGTGTTGTCGTGAATGACGATGAACGCTTGGGTGTCGGTCTGGGCGAGTAGATCACTGAGACGTGTGGTGTAGTGGAGGCCATCGTAGGAATACGAGATGGTTTGGGGAAAGTTCGCGAGGCTTCCTTGCTTTAAGGTAGATACTGACCCACTGGGTGCAATGGTTCGCGCCGGGAAAATCTTGTAGGTGTAAATGTTCGAGTTAAGATTGGTCATCATGCGATATGCCGTGACCGGCCCTAAGACAATGACGAGCGCTGCGGCATACGCGAGCACGAGCAGCACTGCCGACCCGAGGATGCCTATGCCAATCTTCAGCCCCCGTTTTGGCCAGAAGCGGCTCTTCTGCTGCTGACTCTGCTGAGGTGTACGCACACTCGTCTGGCTCATCACCCTGCTCATTTCACCCTGTCTGCTACGCTCCTAGCATGCATAACACGTGGGTCTCACACTGGCGTCTCAACGTGATAGCCTCCGCACACAATTCCATCACAGGTTCAGATGCGGTTCGTTTTCAAGACAATGTTTGGCTGTAGCTTCACCTTGTACACTTATTGAAATGAGGCAGAACGCGACATGACCCTCTGTGGATAGGCCCTCGCTCCCGATAGGTGGCTCCCACTCCACGCGCCACCTGGCATCTGTGGAGCGAGTCTATTTTTCTACATCCTCTACTGCGTCATTCCTCAAGGAATATGCATATCCCAAGAGTTTGCAAATCCCGTCGCTCCACACCATACGCTGATTTGTGTTCTGCCTATGAGGAACGTCGCACTAGTACTACAGTCGCACTTGTACACTCCGCTGTCGGCGCTTGATATGGGCCTGTTTGGCGCGTGCCTGGTGGCGTCGACGCCAGGCCGACCACTGGAGGACCTGCGCGGCAGACAGGGGCGGCCGCCAGACGAGGGCGCACAAGAGAGCTGGCGCACCTCGGGCACGGTCAGCGGCAACAGCTCCAGGAGCGCATCGACGCTCACGCCGTTGGCGCCTGCCCCTTGCTGTTGCGGCGCCCCCCTTTCCGCTGCTGACGGGCCTGCAACTCCCGCGCCTGCGCCCGCACGACGGTGAGGTAGGCCAGTGCGAACATCGCCAGCGTGATGTGCCGATACCAGCCAACCCAGGTGCGCACCTCATACTCGTCGAGCCCCACCTCACCCTTGGCCAGTTCGAACGCCTGCTCCACCTGCCAGCGCGCGCCCGCCACCTGGACGACCTGAGCCAGGGTGACGTCGGCCGGACCGAAAACGAAGTAGTAGGCGAGCTCATCGGGCTGGCTCACACTGCGGCGCGCGAGCAGGAAGTGCGCCATACCAGGAGGGGCATCACGCCAGGACATGGGCATCCACGCCCAATCGTACCATCTCGGCCCCTGACTGCCCTCTCCAGCCGAGACCCGCTGCCATGCCTCAGCGGACCAGGAGGCGACCACCTGCTCCGCCTTCGCCGAGAGCCCCACCCGCTGGGTGCTTTGCACGGCCAGCACGAACGGCTGCTCGTGCTCCTCCAGGTAGTGACGCAGCTTGTACGCGCCACCGTAGATGCTGTCCGCCGTCACCCACGCCGCCGGCACGCCGGCCGCATATGCCCGTTCGAGCAGGTGCGTGCCCAGCGTCGGCTTGGGGATGCAGCTGACCTGGGCGGGCACGCCCGCCTCCACCCGACGCGCCGGGTCGCCGGCCCACTCCTGCGGCAGATACAGCTCCCGATCCAGCAGCACCGGTCCAGATCGGGTCGCATAGGCCAGAAAGACCCCGATCTGGCAGTTGGCAATCTTGCCGACCGCGCCGCAGTACTGGGGCGCTACCCCGACGGATTTCTTTCCCTTCTTCACGAACCCCGTCTCATCGAGCACGAGCACGGCGGCCGGATCGCTCAGATGCTCCCTGACATAGGCAACCAAGTCATTGCGCACGGCGTCCGCATCCCAGTGGGCGGTGCTGAGCAGCCGCTGCATTCCATCCGGGGTCGCCTCGCCCGCCAGCTCCGCCACCTGCCAGCTGTTCTTGCGTTCCGCGTGACTGAGCAAGCCGGTCAGATAGCGCAACACGCGCCGGCGCGGCTCCGCGCGTTCGAAGCGGGGAGCCAGTTTGGCCGCGACCCCGTCCAGTGCGGCCGCCCAGGTGTGAAGATCGGCCTCCGACGGGAAGGGCGCGAGGCGCTTTGGCGGGCGAGTGGACGCGTGATGGGTCGGCTGGGGCATGAAGAACATCCTGATTGTGATTGGCTACGCTACTCAATTCTCCCCATCTTATCACACAAGTGCGACTGTAGTACTCAATACCGTTCACGACATATACAACAAGTCTTGACGATGAACCGAGCTCTTTAGCGCTGGCACGTGAAGCGGCACTTAGCGGTCTGACCCGCGAGCCAGTGATCGCAGCCTTGTAGAGGCTGATTCGGCGCTATGATGGCTATCTAGTCTAGCGCAAGGCATCGGGTCACCACACGACCTATGATGTGCAGGCACCGGCGGCCCTTCGCAGGGTGGCCCTGGCGATGTGGTGGCTTCAAAAGGAGCCTGCCAACCGCCAGCGAAAACTACCGTGAGCGAGGAACAGGTCTAGCGCGCGACAGTTCATACGGATTCCGGCTCGGTAGTTGTCATAGGCGACTATCGCGATGCCACACCCACCGACGAGCATGCACTGTTTCGTTGGCGTCATCCGCAGATGTTGCACACGCTCCTATGCCAGCGGCTCGCTCTCAGGCATTGAGCGCGTAGACGTAGCCTTCACCGGTGCCGACGTAGACGATGCCATTGGCTACTGCAGGTGCGAAAGCGACCTCGCCCGTTCGGTAGCGCCAATGCTGCGCACCAGTGTGCGCATCTAGCGCATACACGTTAGCGTCCGTCGAGCCCACATAGACGATGCCACTGGCTACCACGGGTGTTGCGATGATCCGATCGCCGGTTTGGAAATGCCAGCGCGATGTCCCGGTACCGGCATCCAGCGCGTAGACCTGGTGATCAAAGGACCCGATGTAGACCATGCCGTTCGCGACGGCTGGCGTGGAGTACAGGTCATGGCTGGCCTCGACCTTCCAGTGCTGTCGCCCTGTTGCAGCATCCAATGCGTAGACGAAGAAGTCTTCCGAGCCCACGTAGACCACTCCATCCGACACGACTGGCGCGTTGGGAGCGCCTTCGCCCGTTTGGAAGCGCCACCGTTGCGCGCCGGTCCGCGCATCGAGGGCATAGAGCGCGCCATCTCCCTGCGCGTAGACGTAGACGACTCCGTTCGCCACTGCCGGCCCCTCGTACGTACTCCCAGGCACTTGGACCTGCCAGCGTAGCGCGCCAGTGCTCACATCGAGCGCGTAGACGGTGCCGCCCCACGAGCCAGCGTAGACGAGCCCACCAGCCACCACGATGGCCAGCGACGGTGCGTTACCGCCCGTCACGAAGCGCCACCGTAGTGCGCCGGTCTGCGCGTCCAGTGCATCGATGCTATAGCCGACGTTGAGGGTGACCGAGTAGAGATAGACGACGCCGTGGGCCACCGCCAAGACCAAGGACTCACCCGTGCTGAGAGGGACGCGCCAGCGCCGCGCGCCGGTCCGTGCGTCCAGCGCGTTGAGGAAATGGTCCGCCGAACACACATAGACGATCCCGTTGGTCACGGCTACTGACACCGGTTCCGGGTGCGCCGTGGTGTCTGCCTGAAAGCGCCACCGCAGCGACCCAGACGCGGGCGATCGCGTGCCGGCGACGGCACACGCACTGAGCAGGAGAGCACCCAGCAGGATCGTCGTGACCAGCCGGAGAGGATGGGATGGTGACGATCGGTCGGAGTTAAGTGGTCGGTCCATGGCGCGGCCCTCCTGTGCATGGATTAGGTCATACTGGGCGTCGTAGTGGCCTCTTTTGCGAGGGGTACGACAGCGCTGTCCCGGCCCATCTACGCCCTGGCGATCGTGCTGGCGCTGCTCAGGGGGGATCATACGCGCAGGCTCCAAAATATTCAAGACACTGCCTGGCTAGTACTACTGGGCGGGAGCGGCACCAGACCGCACGCTTTAGGGTCTAGTGCCACACCTGACCCTAACGCCATGATCCCAAGTCCGTTTCGGCCCTCATCGTTTGTGAATGCGTTTGAGCTGCTAGTGGAAGCATGTGATCAGGCGGACCAGCGGTGGTGTCGTAGTGCATCGACTCAGCACGTCACAGCGATCCCAGAGGCCAGCGCCGCCAGCACGAGGGCCGGCAGAAGCGGGTCGACGAAGAGCACCACGAGGGAAGCGGCGCCAAGGTTTACATCGGCAACAGAGGCAATCATTGTCAGCACGAGCGCGAGCACCGCTGTTCCGAGCCAGAGCCAGCGCGCTCCACGGACTGCCTGATGCACCGCATGGGCATACGCACCTGCACCAATCGCGATGAGACAGAGCAAGCAAAGCAGCAACAGGCCCACTGCGGCGAGACCTTCCAATCCGC
>JBKQTH010000191.1:0-26225 GCA_052143275.1 Ktedonobacterales bacterium
CTTCCAGGTTCTGGGGCACGACACCACCATCACGTATGCCGCGCAGGCGGGCCAGTTGGAGTTAAATGTGATGATGCCGGTGATCATCCACAATATGCTTTGGGCATTGACCATACTTACCCATGGCATGGATGCTTTCACTACCCGATGCGTTACCGGAATCGTGGCTAACCAGAAGCGCTGCGAGGAGTATGCCTTCAAGAGCGCCAGTCTGGTGACGGCGCTGGCTCCCTACATAGGCTATGAGGTTTCGGCTAGAATAGCCAAGGAGCAGGTGGAGAGCGGTCGTGACATACGAGATATCGTTCGTGAGCATAACCTTTTGCCCGAGGCTGACTTGCAGGAGATTCTCAAACCGGAGGCGATGACCGAGCCTGGTATTGCTGGCCAGGGTAAGACAGAGACGCCGATACTAGGCCACGGCGGTGCGGCTGGATAGGCGCTCTATCCGCGGTACCGTAGCCAGTACCAGGCGGATACTACGCCACGAGTGGTATCCTTGCCGGGCACAATGCGCTCGATCTCGAACGCCGGTGTAAAGAGTTCGAGCACCTCGTCGGTGGTGATGCCGATGACCTTTCCTCGGAGCCACCGCGGCGCAAACCCATAGAGCAGAAAGAGCGCGGCCGGCTCGGCATGGCTTGCGATTCCGGCGGCATAGCCACTGCGTCTCGCGGGAGGTATTGTATGCAAACATCCCAGGTCAAAGAAGAGCGAGCAATCGTGGCCGAGCTGGAAAGATTCAGGTTGTGAAGCGTCTCCCTGCCTGAAACTGACTGATCCTGCCAGGATGCCCGCCGTTCGTCTCTTCTGGTTGGCACGCTTGATTGCCGGCCCGGCGAAGTCGATGCCCACTACTTGCCAGCCATGCCGGGCCAGGTATAGGCTATTGGTTCCGGTTCCACAGCCGATATCCAGAGCGTGCCCAGGAGGCAGGCCGTTTCGGCCCTCCACGATCTCCTGGAGCTCTGGAGGTACCACGCCACTGTCCCAGGGAGTTCGGCCGCGCCAGTAGGCCAGTGAGAACGACCATCGCTCGGGTCGCAAGAACGCCGTCAGCCTGTTTGCCATCAGTCAACCGCTCCTTGAACGCCGGAACTATAGCATGATATGCTGGAATCTGCCATGCCTGGAGCTGTATCCAGTCATAGAGAATAACGTATGTACACGTCGTCGATCGGAGCATTTTTGTGGCGGTGGGAACACGAGGAGAGGCTGGTGCGGCCCATCCCACCCATACTTGGTGGAACTTTACCGTACTTGGCGCCGACATTGCGTTTTTCAGCCTTGGGCTTAGTATCTCATCGGCCTACACCATGATGCCGCTCTTTGTGCATCATCTAACTTCCGACAATGTCCTGGTGGCGCTCATTCCCGCTATTCGGGCGCTGGGCCTTTTTGGACCGCAGTTACTGGTTGCGCCGATGGTGGAGCGCCGACGGCATGCTCTTCCGTTCATCCTGGTGCTTACGACGCTCGAACGAGTACCCTATCTCATCCTGGGGCTTGGGGCACTCTGGCTGGCTCAAAGTAATGCTACGCTCTTGCTGGTGCTCTTCTTCGTGATGGTCTTCCTGGCGCTCTTTGGCGGTGGTCTTACCTACCCTGCCTGGCTGGATATGATTGCCCGAGCAATTCCCGGCAACTGGTTGGGCCGCTTCCTCGGTTTTTGGACTGGTGTGGGCGGAATCCTGGGCATTGGCGGTGCGGCGGTCACGGCGATTCTGCTGGCAAGAGTCGGCTGGCCGGCGAATTTTGCCTTCTGCTTTATACTGACCTTTGCCACGATGGCTGTCTCCTTTGTTCTGCTCTCACTTGGCCGTGAGCCGCCTCGAGCTCTACATTCGCGACCTGTACCAGACCACCTGGCGTCCGGTGCGGAGAACGGGCCGGGCCAAGGTGCCACGAGCGGGCTTGGCAGACAGGCTCGAGAGTTGTGGGAGCTGGTGCGCGGCGATGCCGGCTTGCGTCGTTTGCTCATCAGTAATGGGCTGGTGGGCATTTCCACCATGGCGGGAGCGCTCTTCGCCGTCTCCGCTCTCAAGATCGGCGGCCTGACTGATCCCCAGGTGGCGGTAGAAAGCACCGTGCTCTTTATAGCTATGACGGTAGGCTATTTCCTCTGGGGTGCGGTTGGAGATCGCTTTGGACATCGAGCTATTCTGGTTTTTGGATCGGTGGGAGCAGCGGGCTCAGCACTCGCAGCACTGTGGGCATACGGCTTCTGGGCCTATGCGGCAATCTTCCTGCTACTTGGCTTTAACATCTCAGCGATAAGCATGGCAGGCTTTACTTTGATTTCTGAGTTTGGCCCCGAGTCACGCCGGCCTACCTATGTTGCACTGGCCTCGGTCAGCTATGCGCCATTTGCCATTCTCGCTCCGCTCATTGGAGGAGTGCTCTCCGACCACTGGGGCTATTTTCCGGTTTTTATCATCTCCGCTATCGCCGGTGCGGTGGCGGTGCTGGCGTTCCAGTTCTGGGTACCGGATCCACGTGCCCGCAGATCGGCAGCATCCGTGGGCAACACGTCCGATACCGTTACTCTTTGATCAGGGCCAGGAACTCAGCTCTGGTGGCGGAGTGGCGCTGGAAGACGCCGCGCATGGCGCTAGTGACGGTGAGGCTGCCGGGCTTTTTCACTCCTCGCATGGTCATACAGTTTCCGCTCACGATGGGCTTGCCGTTGCGTCGCACGAGTACGGCTCCGGTTGGCACCGAGACGCAAAATACCTCGTCACCGAAGTCTACGGTACCTCGGTGATAGGGCTGGAGCTTCCCGTACCACTTGTACCCTTTGCCTGTCTCACGCTTATGGATGCGTGTCTCAATGCGAGTACAGCCGGGATACGTTTGTACGCTTCCCGTTTTGCCTGTCCGCAGCAAGAGTTCCTGAATGTCGTCTATCATTCGATGCGACTTCGATACGTATTGCATGCGCATAGGGTCGTGCTTGTAGAAATGCCCATCGCTGAGGGCATACCAGTGAAGGAATTCCTCAATCTGACGCGCACTCATCTGCTTGATGATGTGTGGTATGCGCTTCAGGCCAGATTTGCCGAGCGGTGCTAAGTCCGCATAGAGCCGTCTGTCGCTGGATTTGAACTGAATGTGATTTGGTCTGTTGACTTGCGGAACACGGCGGAAGCCGAACGGAAGCCGCTGCAATAGGGTCCAGATCATATCAGCGAACTCACCCACATTTTGACTGATGACGACGTCGCGGGAACGATAGCGGGTACACCCTTCTGCGAGCCACACACCTAGAAACCGGACATAATCGTCGCCCGAGAGCATTTGGCCGGCTAACGGCACGGTCGCGGTATCTGGCGCGGACCAACGCACTGCTTGTGGAACGTAGAATCGGGCGGGTACTTCATTCGCCGGGACTACCGCCCAAGAGTGATTTCGAGTGCCGTCAAACGCCCACTCTGTTTGCATCACCGCTCGGTGGTCAGGCGTAATGAGTAGATCAACCGTATCGCTCTGCCATCGGAGCATAGGTCCTTGATAGGGATAGCGAATGTACTCTGTTGGCGTGACAAAACTCATTTCGAGCGTATCGACGTCGACTTGGGCAACCGGGAGCCCTTCAGGGAGCGCGTCGAAGCGGACCCAGCCGTCCGGTGTCAGAATCTCGGTTTCGCGGTCGTAACAGAGGTGCTCCGCCTTCACGACTACAGCTACTCCAGAGGGCTCCAGGGTTGTCATAATGGCATCGGCCAGCTGCGAGGTGAGCCGCTCCTGGAGCTGCGGACGGCGAGCCAATATTTCCAGGGCCCGTGCTAGCTTGGAGAGCCCGACGACACGTCCGTTGGGAATATAGCCGATGTGCGCGACTCCATGAAAAGGCAGCAAATGGTGCTCGCACATACTATAGAAGGGAATATCTTTGACCAGCACCAGTTCTTGGTGACCTTCCTCAAAGCCGATCCGGAGCACATCCGCTGGGTCCTGGTTGAGTCCTTCGAATACTTCAGCGTACATATCCGCGACCCTGCGTGGCGTCTCGACCAGACTTTCGCGTGCGGGATTCTCGCCAATGGCAATAATGATCTCATGTACTGCCTGTTGAATAGCCGCCTTGTCGACTCCTTGCGAATTTTCCTGCTCTTTACCCGCCGCTTCTCGTCTCTTAAGTGCCATTCTGCTCCAACCTTTTGCGCCGCCGGAAACCAATAAATTACGGGTATAGCATAGCAATTCGCAGGAACGCTCGGCAACAAAAATTGGGGCCATCCATCTGGATGGCCCCAATTTAAATCGGGTATGGTTACCCGAGATCAGAGAATTTATGAGGTTAGGCGACGCGTACCTCCGGGTCGACGAAAGAGGTGGATTGAGCTACTTGCCTCGCCTCCCCCAGAGCTCCAACCTGCACCGTACCGTCTACTACCGAGATCACTGCGGTCTGTCCTGGCCGCACTGTGCCATTCAGGATGGCATCAGCCAGCGCATCGTCAACATGGGTCTGGATGGCCCGGCGCAGCGGCCGTGCACCAAACTCCTGGTCAAAACCTTCCTTTATCAGGAATGCGTCCAGGTCCTCACCATACAGTAGGCCCAGACCTTGCTCCTCCAGGCGGACGCGTACCTTAGCCATCAGCAGGTCTACGATCTGGTGCAATTCGCTCTGACCAAGTGAGCGGAAGACCACAATCTGGTCGATACGATTCAAGAACTCCGGCCGGAATGCCCGGCGGAGCCCCTCCATAGCTTTGGTACGACGCTCCCGATCCTCACTCTCGGCCTCGGACTCGCCGACTCTTGGAGAGATGAAGCCAATGCTGGCAGCGCGTCTGATGTCCTCGGTCGCCACGTTGCTGGTCATAATGACCACCGTGTTCTTAAAGTCCACGGTGCGCCCCTGTCCATCAGTCAGGCGACCGTCGTCGAGAATTTGCAAGAGGGCGTTGAAGACCTCGGGATGCGCTTTCTCGATTTCGTCAAAGAGTACCACGCTATAGGGACGGCGGCGCACCTGCTCGGTCAGCTGGCCACCTTCGTCATGGCCGACATATCCAGGCGGGCTACCGAAGAGCCGTGAAACCGTATGCCCTTCCATGTACTCGGACATGTCGAGGCGTATGATCGCATCCTCGCCGCCAAACAATTCAGCGGCCAGTGCCTTGGCAAGCTCAGTCTTACCCACCCCGGTCGGCCCCATGAATAGGAAGGAGCCAATCGGCCTCTGTGGATCTTTCAGGCCCGCACGCGAGCGGCGTATAGCCCTTGAAACCGCACTAATGGCCTCGTCCTGGCCGATTACACGCCGTGAGAGGTCATGCTCCAGATGTATAAGGTTCTGGCGCTCACCTTCCAGCATCTGGCTCACCGGCACGCCGGTCCAGCCCTCAACGATCTTGGCTACATCCTCAGGTGTAACCAGAAGGGTAGCAATCTGGCCGGCTTTCTGGCGGGCCTTGTCCAGTTCACTCTGCACCTGCATCTCACGCTGGCGCAGCTTGGCTGCCTTTTCATACTCCTCGGCCAGAGCTGCAGCCTCCTTCTCGGCCTGGATCTCGGCAATCTCTTGCTCGAGCTGGCGTACCGACTCGGGGCCAAGCAGACCTCGCTCGGTGGCTTCCAGTCTCAGCGAGGAGGCGGCCTCATCCATCACGTCGATAGCCTTATCAGGAAGGAAACGGTCATTGATATAGCGATCGGAGAGCTTCACAGCCGCCTCGATGGCCTCATCAGTGATCTTTACCCCATGATGGTTCTCGTAATTTTCGCGCACAGTCTGGAGCATGGTGATGGCTTCCTCGATCGAAGGTTCGCCGACCTTGACCGGCTGGAAGCGCCGCTCCAGCGCTGCATCTTTTTCGATGTGCTTGCGGTACTCGTCGAGAGTGGTGGCGCCAATGCAGCGCACTTCTCCACGTGCCAGCGCAGGCTTGAGCAAATCAGCTGCGCCAACCGCCCCTTCGGCGTTTCCCGCACCAACCACTGTATGCAGCTCATCGATGAAGAGTATGATTTCCGGGTTCTGGCGTACTTCCTCGAGCATCTGCTTGATCCGCTCCTCGAACTGGCCGCGGAACATCGCGCCGGCTACGGCACTTCCCATGCTCAATGCCACGATGCGGGCGTTACGCAGATTAGCCGGGACGCTGCCTTCCACGATTCGGCGTGCAATACCCTCGACGATAGCGGTCTTGCCCACACCCGGTTCTCCGATCAGTACCGGGTTGTTCTTCTGACGGCGACCCAGTACAGTCAGCATGCGGCGAATCTCGCGATCTCGCCCGGCGGCGGGATCGAGCTTGCCCTCGCGGGCATCAGCAGTCAGGTCGCGGCCGAACTGGTCAAGCGTGGGAGTCTTGCTGTGCTTATCCGCGTTCCGTTGTGCGGTAGCGGTGCCGGCGCTACCCTGTGGGGCAAAGCCGAATGGGGAGCCTCCCATGTTGCCGGAGTTGCCAAAAATACCATTGAGCTGGCTCTCTGAGCCACCCATGGCGGGGAGGCTACCGCCGAGCAACTCTTCAGCGCACTGCCGGCAGAAGTAGTGTTGCTCGCGGTGCCCATTGACGATGGAGTCCAGACGAACGCGAGCGTCGCTCTGGTTACAGCGTTCACATTTTGGCATGTCTTTTTGTTACCTCGTTTATGTTTTCTGGATGTTTTGGGGATGTTTTGGTTTGGTCGATCGGGCAAGATGCCCTGGCTAGGTCGTTCCTCGCTACGCTTCTGTTGGCGGGTTTTTACCATCTTCTTGGCTACCGGCCTGGCCAGACTCTTCGCTCTCGGACTTTCCCTCGGCACATAGCTGTATCTTAATCTTACGGGGCCTCCCCCGGGGTCGACGTTCGGGTTCGTTGGCCTCGAAGTGGCGGATTACCTCCTCGGGATTGAGCTGGTCACCTGCCATTACCAGATAGGCACGAGTCCATAGACTGGGAATGCGGGTCAACTCCGGGAATTCGTCGCGTAACACACGCGACGTGTAGGCCTTCACCTGGCAGATGATGGAGTGTGGGGCGACAGTTGGCGGCGCTTCTGCCGCCAGGTACACCCGGTCAGGTAGGATTACCATGGTGACCGTGTGAAACTCTTGCTCTTCCGCCTTCTCCTCGATCAACGCCGCTAGGCGGTGGGCGATCTCCTCAGTGAGACACGGCTTGGCACGCATAGGACGCCAGACGAAGTGATACGTAATGTGCCACCTATCGGAATTATTGTGTTGTTCCATAAGCCACATCTACAACTATTATAGCGTATCCTGGAACTAATGTCCAGGGTTTCGCCAGCTAATTCTGTATTTCGATAAATCGCACCTACACAATTATATCACAGAGAAGGTAATGACAGTGGCTCGCAAAAAGGCCTCCTTCGCAAATCTGGAAGGAGGCCCGGCCGCCGCAACGAAGCGGATGGCCAGTGGCTATGTCGACGACTGCACCGTCAAGGTGTTATTTTTGGCCCCATTGGGGTGGGCGCTTCTCCAGGAAGGCGGAGACGCCCTCGCGAGCGTCAGGAGTATCGAAGAGCTGATTCTGCAGATGCCGTTCGTAGGCGAATGCATCGTGTATTGGAAGCTCGAGGGCCTCGGTTAAAGCGATCTTCATAAATCCAATGGCTTTGCTCGGGCCGTCAGCGCACTTGTGGGCAAACTGCAGCGCCTTTGCCTCCACTTTATCGGCGTCTTCTAACACATCGAAGAATCCCCACTCGGTCGCTTGCTCAGGGCTAAAAGTCTCGCCGGTGACCATCAGCATCAGTGCCTTCGAGGGGCCAACAATACGCCCGGCAAGTTGGGTTCCGCCCTCGCCCGGTATCAGTCCGAGGTTTACCTCAGGTAGGCCGACCTTCCAATTGCCGCGCCCCGCAAAGCGTACGTCGCAGGCCAGCGCCAGTTCCAGACCGCCGCCCATGCAGTGCCCGTTGACTGCAGCCACATAGACCTTGGGCGTGGCGCGCATCTTCATCATCATCTCTTTGCTTGTCTGGCTGAGCAGACCAATATACTCTCCAGACTTGTCCCGTATCTCTTCGATGTCGGCGCCCGCCGAGAAAAAGGACTTGTTGGCGCTGGCCATGACGACGGCCTTGACGTCGGTATCGAAGCGTATCTCCGTGACTAGATGCTCCAACTCGCGAATCATCTCAAGGTTGTGGGCGTTGGCCTTCGGACGATTCAGCCGGAAAACGCAAACATTGCCATCCATCTCAATCAGAAAATGCTTGAGCTGCAGGTCAGTGACGGACATCAATTAGCCTCCTGCCGCCGGGATAAAACATCTCTCCGAACGGCCTTTTGACAACTGGGGTAGCCTTAGACTGGCTCAGACTGGTTCTTCGCTAGTTCGACAAGCCGTTCATCGCCGTTCACGGGGGCCACCACCCGACTACCGTAGTCGTATACAGCGCCGACACAGTATACGTCACTACAGCGTGTTGCCGATAGGGGCCCGGCAGTGACGTCTAGAGGGTTACTACGGCTGCCGTCGCCTGCCGATCCGGCTGCGGATAATGCTGCCGACCAGCCTGACCTCTTCCACCCCCAGCATGCTGACCAGCGTGAAGTACGCAACTGACCCTGCTCCGCCCGCAACCAAGAATATCAGCGCCTGTCCGCTAGCCTTGCTGGTATTGAAGACATGTGGTAGTGCGCTCGGTAGAAGGTTGAGTAATCCCCAACAAACCAGGGTCATCACTAGGGCTGCTAGTACAATTCGCCAGATGCCGCCGGCCAGCGCGCTGGTTCCTAGACTGCCGATCGCGATTGTGAGCAGCACAAATAGGATGATCGCATGGCTGGCGTTCTTGAGAGTATCGGCAAATGCCAGCGCCGGCATCCCAATGGTTCCACTAAACGGCAGGGCTACCGAGAGGTAGAAGAGAATCGAAATGAGACCAACGATCATCGGCCAGACGGTATTCTTGCGAGCATAGAACGCCGCTATCAAAATCTGGTCTATCGCCACAAAGGGCAGCTGCCAGGCATAGTTTTGCAGCGCCAGCGCATTGCGCACGGTACAGCCGTGATCGCAGGTACCATGCTGGAAAAGCATAGACACGATGGGCACGCGGAGTACCTCAAGTCCAACCATCGATGGAATCATCAGCAAGAGACCAAGGCGGATGCCGATGACCACCGTGTGCTTGAACTCGGCCATATTGCCGTTCGTGGCCGCCTTGGTAAGCGGCGGCAAGACGGTAAAGGAGAGAGCGGCCACCACCAGCCCAATAGGGAATTGCACGAGAGTGGTAGCACTCTGCATGGCAGTGACGTTTTCACTGGCGCCCCCTGGCGTACGGCCGGCCAGTACCAGATCCACCGATTGTTGCATGAGGCTAATGACCAGGCCAAGCGCTACCGGCGCATACAGTATGAAGATACGCCGTACCGCGGGATGGCGCAGATCAAGCACCGGCTGCCACAGTACCCGTACTTTACCAAGAACTGGTAGCAGCACCAGGAACTCGGCCAGCGCCCCAATAGCCGCGCCAAGCGCCAGCCCATGCGCACCGATCTCACGAGCCTGTGTCAAGCTGGCACTTACCGTACCCGGCTCAAACAGCTCGTGCAACGGTACGCCCAGTTCTTTGGCTCCCAGGACCAGAGCGCCAACGCCCAGCACGATGATGCCTATATGGTACATGCCCGTGGCGAAGGCAGGGTAGACCACTTCCCGTAGCGCGTACAGCAGAGCCGAAGTAGCCGCATACAGCCCCAGGCCATAGAGGGAAAAGGCGACGATACGTACCAGAGTGACTGTCAGTTGTTGTTGCTGCGGGGTAAAGCCGGCGGTGGCAAACGGAATGAAATATGGCGCCGCGAAGAATACTCCGGCGACGGCAACACTCATCAACAGCAGTATGAAGTTGATGAGTGTGTTGTAAATGCGCCGTAGCTCACGGCGCCGGCTAGGATCGCTGTAGTCGGTAAACGTTGGGATAAGCGCACCGCTTACCGAGCCGCCGACCAGCAGGTCGCTCACCATCTGTATGGGCTTTAGCGCGATGACAAAGGGACCGCTGGCAACCCCGTAGAAGAGCACGTTGAGAGTTTCGATGCGCACGAAGCCCAGTGTGCTGGCTAGGAGCTGGCCGACACCGATCAGACCGGCCGTTGCCATAAGCCGCTTGCTTCCTTCGGCACTACCGACCGGAGATTCGGCTGCAACTGGTTCAGCTTCGAGGAGTATAGGAAGCTGCTGGCCTTCTTCCTGGTTGGAGATCAAGACCGCGCCGAGTTCTTCCGGTTCTTCTCCGGTCACATCCTGCGGTGAAAGCCCGGACTCAGCCTGGTTTTCCCTGCTCTGTTGCCAGCGCTTGGGAGACCACAGAATTCGCATAGCGGCTCACAATCCGATCTATCAACACAGTAGTAGAATGCTCGGGCACATACGTAAGCAATGCCAGACGTCCACCGTACTCCGCAACCACCGACAACTCCGGCAGACTGGCTCCAATATGGGCAAGTCCAGGGTATTCTGCTGAATCTCCCGCCAGGAGTCGCCGCAGCTCTTCAGCGGTAAGCACGCAATCGCTGGAGCCGTCGCTGGCGGCATAATCCCCTCCCTTAGCGTAGACAGAGGGATGGAGCATTTCTATGAGTCGCCCTGCAGTATTGTCGGCAAAGATTGTCACATAGTCAACGTCTGCCAGCGCAGCTAGTACTTCGGCGCGTTCTCTCTGGGGAACCAGAGGACGTTTGGGACCCTTCAACCGGCGCATCGACTCGTCGCTATTGATCCCGACAATCAGGAAATCGCCTAATTCTCGTGCGTGCCGTAGGTATCGGACATGCCCCAGATGCAACAGATCAAAGCAGCCGTTGGTAAAGACTGCTTGCTCTCCTCTCTGCTGCCTTTCTCTGACCACTCCCGCCAGCTGATCTTCGCTGATGACCTCTCCCACGTTTCCTCCGCTTCCGCTCTGTATCAGGTATCGTTTCCGGCAGCTGTTACAGGTGCCTTTGACTATTCCTTCACCAGCGTGGCAACTGCCTCCCTCAGCTCTTCCGGCGTGTTCGTGGCGCAGCCGACTCGACGTACTACCAGTCCAGCGGCAATGTTGGCCAGTAGCGAGGCTTCGACCATCGAGGCTCCGGCTACCAGTGCCAGCGTGAAGGTTGCTGCCACGGTATCGCCGGCGCCAGTGGGGTCAGCAACCTCAGCGAGGTTTGCGGCCGGTAAATGATGGGACTGAGCCCCTTGCTCGAAGAGACTCATACCTTCGCTGCCGCGCGTAATGAGTACGCCACGCGCACCGGTATCCAGAAGCAGCTGCGCACCAGCACGCTCCAGACTGGCGCGGTCGGTGATGCGGATACCGAGTGTTGCCTCAGCTTCAGGTTGATTAGGGGTAAGTGCTGTGGCACCCTGGAAGCGAGCCAGGTCGCCATGGGAATCTACCGTAATGATCTTACCGAATTGCCTGGCATGGGGTAGGGAGGCTTCGATGATTGCCTGATTTATCACGCCAATCTCATAATCGGAGAAGATAAGCGCGTCTATGGTTGGGATCATGTCACGGAGGTAGGCGATGATATCCCGGCTACACTCCTCGCTTAACTCTGAATGGTCTATCTGATCGATCCTCACCATTTGTTGCTGAACCAATTGCGTGCCTCCACCCAATATGCGGGTTTTGGTAGAGGTGGGGCGTCCGGCTTCGCTAAAAAGCCCTTCCATATGAATGTGCTGTGCCGCTAGCCGCTCGCGAAGCCGTGCGCCTGGCGCATCATCGCCAACGACTCCGGCCAGAAACACTTCCGCGCCCAAAGTACTCGCGTTTACGGCAGGATTGGTTGCCCCTCCGGGTACAGTATATTGGTCGCTCTGGGTCAGGATGATCACCGGTGCCTCGCGAGAGATGCGGTTTGGTATCCCGACGATATACTCATCGGCGACCATGTCGCCGACAACCAGTAGACGTTTCCCGGCGAAATGCGCGACGAGATCGAGCAGGCGCTTTCGCCCCGAATGGTCCCGGAGTGGCTGCTCCATCGCAACTTGAGTAACGCTCTGTCGATCGCGCATTGGCTATGTGCCTCGATACTTTCTAAACTTTCTATCGAACGCCAGCTACATCTCCATACCCATAACATACCTCTACTATACATTGAGATACGTCCGAGATCGGCAAAGATATGGCTCACCTAGACATATAGGCCCAGGCTTGCATGGCTGGATATAAATGATCTAAAGGTTAAAATGCCGGACCGCTAGCACAAAGCGCGGCAACGCCAGCATGCGCCGGAAGCGCCAAGGTTCACGCAACAGCCGATAGAACCATTCTAACCCAACTTGGCGCATCCAGTATGGTGCGCGCAGTATTCTACCGGATGTATAGTCAAAGGCACCCCCTACTCCCACGGCCACACTTATGCCAGCTCTTCCCAGCTCATCCCGTAGACCGGCGATCCATCGCTCCTGAGCTGGTGAGCCAAAGGCTACGAATAGGATGTCCGGCCTGGTATTGGTAAGCTCGGCCAGTATAGCTGCCTCGGCTTCGCTCGCGGGGCTACCGCTCAGAGTAAATACTGGAAGCAGCGATGGATAGCGTTTGGCCAGAGCTGATGCTGCTTGAGCTGCGACCCCTGGTCCAGCTCCAAGCAGACAGAGCCGGTAGCCGTGTTCGGCTGCAAGCCGAGCGGTCGCTTCGAGCAAGTCTGTTCCTGTTACTCGAGCCAGTTTCTGCCCGCGCAGCCGAGCGGCCCAGGTGATCCCGACTCCGTCGGCTGTGCTTAGGTCAGCCTTTCCAATGATTGCGGCAAGTAGCGGATCACCTTGTGCCGCCATTGCTATCTCTGGATTTAGGGTGACGATGTGATGAAGCGCCTTTGCAGTTGCCGTGCCGGGACCGGCCTGGTGAGCAGAGTGAATCCACTGGGCAATCGTCGCCAGTGTCATGTCCAAATCCACCTGGTGTACTGGTAGGCCTAGAACCGAGATGGCTGGCGGTGGTCCCTCTAGCGCCATTGCCTTTAACCGCTTGTCTCCAATTTTGCCAATCTTACTCCTACGGCTACCGCGTTGCCGTCTACGTAAACCATACAAACTATGCCGACAGATGGTGACGCTGCCAGTATAGCACGAGCCATTCGCCGTGCTGTGCACCTTGGTGCATGCGACGCGGCAGCGCCGGCATACATGCAGAGTCACAGCGCATGACTTCCCAGCACTTTCCAGCTTCGATCTGAGGATCTATCCGGCGGCCCCGCGAACCAATAGGGCAGTGGCGTAGCAGGCAATGCCCTCTTGCCTGCCCGCAAATCCGAGGCCGTCGGTGGTTTTGGATTTGACGCTTACGCACTCAAGAGCAAGGCCGGTCACCTCTGCCAGATGCTCACGCATGGCCTGTATGTAGGGGGAGAGGCGTGGGAGCTCCGCAACGATGGTGGTGTCCAGATTGCCGATCTCCCAGCCGTTTTGCTGGAGCAGTGTGGTGGTGTAGCTGAGGAACTCGGTGCTGGGAGTATTCTGCCAGCGCGGTTCGCTGGATGGAAAGTGGGTGCCTATGTCTCCGAGCGTTGCCGCCCCTAGGAGGGCATCCACCACGGCATGGATGAGTACGTCAGCATCGGAGTGGCCGGCTAACCCTCGATTGTGGGGAATCGTGACGCCTCCGATGACCAGCGGTCGTCCGGCTTCCTCGGCTGCGAATGCGTGCACATCGTAGCCGGTACCCACCCTCGTTGTGATCTTCGCCATCGATTACCAGACCTTCGGCAATGGTTACATCGGAAGACTGTCGCCGATGTTGCCCGACGTTCAAGCGATATTGAAGAAAGCTTGCAGCATGGCCAGGGTTACCGGTGCCGCGTAGCCGTCGCCGGTGCCGATGTACTCAATGATAACCGAAGTCGCTATCTGCGGTGGTACCGACGGACCCGATAGAGGCGATGCCGGAGCGAAGGTAGTAAACAACGCATGAGGATTTGGTTGGCCGGATTGCGCGGTACCAGTCTTGCCGGCGACGCGGATTGGGAAGTTATGGAAGGTATCGTAGGAGGTGCCGGCGGTAGTGTCAGTGGTTGCGACCATCGCGGTCTGAACAATGGCCAGGGTATCGGCGGAGAGTGGCAGCGTGCCAATTTCCTTGGGCGGGAACTCGACGGTTGCCTTCCCGGTGGTCGACGTCACCGCGGACACCAGTATTGGCTGCATGCGCTTCCCCGCATTGCCCAGCGCAGCGGAGACCATGGCTATCTGCAGCGCTGTTGCCGTAAAATCGCCCTGTCCGATCGCCAGATCAGCAGCGTTCCCCGGGCTCCACTGCGACCCTTGCTGCGCTACGCTTTGAGGCGTTGGGACGGTGCCCGGGTTTTCATCGTCACTCGGCAGTCCAATGATGCCAGTTTTCGACCCATAGCCAAAGGCTTTAGCAGTGTTTGGCAGGATGTTAGGATCTTTGCTGTTCAGCAGTACCGCTACTTCCCAGTAGATGACATCGCAGGAAGGCGCCAGGGCCTCCGCGACCGTAAGATTTCCGTGTCCACCTGGTTTGTCATCTTGGCGCACCACACTTTCGCCAGGCACCTGATAGCTGCCGTCGCAAGTGAAGATATCGGTTGGCTTGACGCCGTTGGAGAGAGCGGCTGAAAGAGTGACCAATTTGAATACTGACCCAATCGGATAAGCCCCCTGAATGGCGCGGTTAAGATAAGGATGGTCGAGCGCATTGAAGCTGGCCAGCTCGTTCGGGGTAAAGCCAAGCGAGAAATCATTGGGATCATAGATAGGCGTACTTGCCATCGCCAGTACATTTCCTGTCGTCGGATCTATTGCCACCGCTGACCCGCCGTGGCTACCCGCATTCTTGACAAGCGAGTTCCACGTCGCCAGTTGCTCGGACAGTGAAATTGCCGTATGGATGTTCTGGCCCGGAGCGCTTGGTTGTGAGGCAATCGAGTAGACAGGTTGGCCGTCGGTGCCGTCGGCATTGACATTGACTATGTTGAGTATGCCGCCTTTAACGGGCCGGAGATATTGCTCGCCCCAGGCTTCAATCCCCGCATCTCCTACCATGTCGCTCTGATCATAATAATGCGACGTGTCGGCCTCAAGTTGGGTAGCCGTGATTGGCGCCACATAGCCGGTGATCGCTGCAGTCGCCGCACCATAGGGATAGACGCGTCCAGTGGTCTGCTGGACCTGGACGCCAGGCAGGGAACCTATGGCGCTACCAACCTGCTGGTAGAGCATTGGGGTGATCGTACGAATGGGTACAAAGACGTTGGCCGGCTGATTGGCGTACATGCTCTGGATCTGGCTAGGAGTAAGATCCAGCTGAGCGCTAAGTACGCTGAGCGTTGTTGATGCATTGGTGATCTGGTCGGGCACGACACCGATCTGATAGACAGTCTCATCCTCAGCCAGCACGTTCCCCTGGCTGTCATAGATGGTACCTCGTGGTGCGCTGAGCACAGTTAATTCGACTCGACGTGTATAGTATGGGTCGCCAGCTGGATCGTCGAGTTGGCTAAAGATAAGACCTGGGCTCCAATCAACCAGCCACTTTCCGTTCTCCTTCACGAGGGGGATTGAGATATTCTGCACGATGGTGCCCACCCGCGCGCTTTGCATGACGATACGGGCCGGCACGCTTGCAGTCGTGTCGCTGGTCTGTATTGTGGTGTCAATAGTATCGCTAATGCTGTAGATTTGGGCTTCATTCAGAATATCCTGTGTGCGATTGATGATATAGTCTTCGGCGTTCTTGTATTGGTGATTGAGGATGAGAGGGTTACTAAACCGCTCATGGCTGGCGCTGGAGGTAAGTGCATAGAGATCATTGTACTTACCTCCAGTATAGGCGACCAGATAGGCAATAGTTACCTGGCAAGGTGTATTGGGGGTAGTGCAATTGCTGAGGGTAGTGCTGGCGCCGCCTGGTGTCCGAAAGGCAAAATAGGTGCCGGAGATGACCAGCGCAGCCAGGAGTATGCCGGATGCCACGAGGAGTAGGCGATTGTGCTGCTCTGCTTTGGCTGCAGACTGCAAGGCAGTGCCTGCCACTGGCCGAAAAGGCAGAATGAAATCAGGCGGCAATGGTGCTGTGGGCGGCTCCGTCGACAGATTCCCGTTAGATGCCTCTAGGCTCTCAGTCGGTGCGGTAATTCGTTGATCAGCTGGTCGCTGTTTTTCCGGTTCATGGTCGATCGAACTCATCTCATGTCTCCTCCTCCAAATCACCCGCCGATATTGTAACACTGTTCTTTCGAAGGAGTAGACGAGTGATTCTTGGATAGGAAAGGGAGGACAAGTTTCTGCATGCAGTTCCTGGGAGTAAATAGTCCACGTTTTATAATAAGACATGATATGGGGGCTGTATCTCTCGACCGGATGGCGGTATGATGGCGCATAATGTGATGTGCGAGATGCATGTACTGGGTCTGGCGATCGATTCCAGAGCTTGGGAGCAGGGGCGCGCAAGAGAACCTATGAATATTGCGGACAATGGGGTTGATCATTGAGCGTTAGAATTGTTCCTCAACCAGCGGCTGAGAAAAGCCAAATATCAGCTCTCACCCGGATATTCAGACGTCTCTGGCGTGGTCTCTGGGGCGGTATAGGAGTTCTTTTTTCATACTGGATAGCCAAGCCGGATACTTTACTCCTGGTAGTGTTGGCGGCGGTACTGCGTCTCAACGGGCTGAACCAAACTACGTTCCTAGCTGATCAAGCGGGCATGTACTCTCTGGGACTCTCCGCGCTTGCACACCACGCGTTACCAGTCACCGGCATACGCTCATCCATTGGCACTCTCAACATGCCGGCTTCAATTTTTTTGTTGCTTCCTTTCATCGTGCTAGGCAATCCCTACTGGGGTACTTTGTTTACCGCGCTGCTAAATGTCGGTGCCGTCATGCTGCTCTATAGTTTAGCCAATCACTATGTCGGGCGGCGAGCCGCCTTGGCTGCTGGCTTCCTGTACGCCACCGCACCCTGGGCCGTCTTCTTTTCGCGCTTTATCTGGCAACAGAATCTGCTGGCGCCGGTCGTTTTATTGTTGGTGTGGATGGTCTGCCGTGGAGTGATTGACGGCAAACGCGGCTGGCTGGGATGGAGTGTGTTGTTTTGGGGAATCGCCCTCCAATTACATCCCAGTGCGGCGCCATTGATATCACTGATCGCATTTGGACTCTTGCTTACCTGGCGGGCCATCCGCTGGCGTGACCTCATCTTTTCAGGGCTGGCGCTCACCATACTCTTCCTACCTTCAGTAGCATGGGAGATTGTGAGTAACGGCTCCGATATCATCCTGTACTGGGACTTCCTCACCCAGGGCGCCAGGTATAGTACCCAGGTATTCCATGTACTCTACTACGTGTTGACGCCGCCAAGACTCTACTACTTCGGGAATGCGACTCTCTATGCCAGACTGTATCCAGCCTTTGGCTGGGTGACCAAGGTACTCGGCCTACTCTATATCGCGAGTATGGTTTGGTTAGTAATTGCTCTGGCGCTCTTCGGACGTCGCCTGCTGCGTACCGCCGGTCTAACTCCGGTTCAGGCGCTTCGCTCTCCTGGCGATGCCCTTCGGGCTTTTCGGTCTCTGCAAGCCCTGCAACGCTTGCAGCAGCAGACATCCAGCGCACCGGGAGCATCCGGCAGTCCTGACGGTGCGCCTAGCGGACGCGGCGTACGGGGCATCGATGCGCGCTTCTTGATCATTGTACTCCTCTGGCAGGTATCACCGATCCTTACCATGCTCAAGCCCGCGAAGCCGATCGAGGAGCACTATCTGCTGGTAATCCTTCCTGCACTGTTTCTAATGATCGGCATGTTGTTTGGGTGGCTTGAAGACTATGCCTTGCCGGTGATGATGACCTGGGTCAAGCAACGTTACGGCAAGTTCCCTCTCATCTCGATGTCTGAAGTGGGCAAAGCCTTCTTGGTGATTCTGGCCGTTCTTACCGCTGGCCAGGTGTTTGCCAGCGTCGCTCTTACTTTAACTCTGCAACAGAGTGCTTACACCGGACCATTGCGCTTCACCTATACGCGCTACGGCTTTCCTTTAGAGGTGCAGCAGGATGCTCTGGCGACAGCCTATACCACTGCAAAGGTCAACCATGCACGTCTGTATGTGGCCACGACGTCATGGCAAACGGAATCACTGGGATATCTTGCTGCTGAGACCAATACCGATGCCAATGTCTACGATGCCGGAAGCTGCCTTACGATGCCTGCCACTGGAACCGCGCCAGCGGTAGTGCTGGCAACCTCTCCTCTGGAGACAACTAACAGTCTGGCCACAATGCCTGGCGTCACCGTTCTGCGCACCATTGGCAATCCCAGTCCGCCAAATCTTGCGGCCGTTATCGATACACCGGCCCTGACTTTGTATTCTGTACCGGGTGGCTCCCACCTTCATGATGAGATCACTGTTCCGGTAAATGCCACGGCCGCCAAGATGACGCATCTGGTTGCCTACGCCCATGCCCTCCGCTCGGATGGCGCCGAGCAACTGGTTTTACACTGGGCAGTGGCGCCCCAAACCCCGGTCAATCAGCAGGATCAGCTGGATTACTGGTACGGGGCACAGCCGCAGGCCGGCGCGACTTCTCCGTCCGATTACTGGTTCATGGCGCAGCCACTGGACCGTTCCGGGCGACCACTGGGCAGTCCTTCGGTCTCAAATTGTTCGGCGCTGTTCTGGGGACCGAACGATGATGTTTACTCCTGGATAAATCTGCAATTGCCCAAGGGTAAAACTCAGGTTGCTAGCTGGCGGGTCTGGGTAGCGCGCCAAACCATGCAGGTTGCACGGCCGGTTATTGCTGGAATAGCCCTGGAGACAGGGAATATTTCCTATGGTATCGCCACAGTATTGCCAGGCATGACCACCGTTCCTGCGGTCAAGTAGCCAGACGGCCTCCCCTACCGCAGCCGGCAGTAGCTGGCTGCACGCGTTCCTCTCTCCGACTTCCACGCCCGGTAGCGCCGTGTAGGATTGGCTACCTGTCCTGGCGAGTGCCCTGTAATCAGACACTAGCACTTGTAGATGTGACTTGTAGATGTCAAACTCCATATCGCATTTTGGGCGGCCGAATTCGTGCTGCTTCGCTTCACGTACGGCTGTCTCCAACTCTGATCTCATAAGGATTCGGTAGGAATAAAGTACTGATCGAGTAGCAACTTTTTGCAACATTGCAGTTTTTGCGTCCATGTGCGTATCATATCTCACAAATCCCGAATATTTAGGGATTTGTGCGCCTGGTCCTATGGTTCTATCTCAACTGTAATGCAGCGATAGGGGATGGGTGACAAATCGGAACACTTGTTCTTTCCTACAGCTGCATGGTATACTCGCGGCTAGCAAAGTAGTTGCTTGTCGCGCCAGGAGCGGTACGAACCGGATTTCTAAGAAGCGACCGCAGAGGCGCGAACTTCGCGGTCACCGTGAGTGGTGATGCGCGGTAATCAGAGGAGGCTTGTTTATGCCAGTTGGTCGACAGGATCTCATTAAGGCGGTGGCCGGTAAGACCAGCAAGAGCGTCAAAGAGACAACCGAGTTTGTCAATGCGACGCTTGAAGCCGTCCGTGAAACGCTGGAGAGAGGCGACACCGTGCGTCTTGTTGGCTTCGGCGTATTCTCAGTGAAAGACACAGCGGAAAGTGTGCGCGTCAATCCACAGACGCGCGAGAAGATCAATGTTCCTGCTCGCAAGCGCGTAAAATTCACTGCCGGCAAGGAGCTCAATGACGCGGTAATGAAGTTGACTGCATCGAAGGCTGCGCCGGGGGCCAAGGCCCCAGCCAAAGGTAAGAAGTAGTAGCCTTCAACCTACGAACGCACCCCGGGGGGCTTTCGCTCGTCGGGGTGTTGTTTTATTATGAACCTGCCGTTGACGCACATCGATATGGTGCAACTCTCGCGCGAAGGTGTAAGCTGGTGAACAAATGAAACGGGTGATCGCGGCAGAACAGACCCTGGTGAATGACCATTTTGAACCAGAAGTGGCCGTGATTGCTGAGAGTGGACGCATAACACGGGTCTGCCCGCTAGCGGAAGTCGGTGGTGATGAATCGCCCGAGCGCTTCCCACGGCGGCTACTCGTGCCCGGAACTCTGAACGCCCACAATCATTCGTTCCAGTCTATGTTGCGCGGTATCGGCGACGACTGTGGCTTCTTCGCCTGGCGAGATAAAGCTCTCTACCGGTATACGCCGTATATGACTGAGGAGGCAATCTACCAGGGGGCACGCTTTGCTTTCGCCGAGATGCTCCGAGCCGGCGTTACTACCGTCTGCGACTTCTTCTACATTCACCGGGATGGAAACGCGAACGACCAGGCGGTCATTCGCGCTGCCCGCGACCTCGGCATTCGCATCGTGCTCGCCCGATCTATGTATGACTGGGAGGGTGCTCCACCGGAGTACCGTGAGAGCATTTCGGCGGCGGTGACGCGAACTCGTGAGCTCTGGCAAGCATACCGCGGCTCGGATGACGTGCATATCTGTCCCGCTCCCCACTCGCCCCATGCCGCCAGCCCGGAAATGATACAGGCCGGCTCTCAGTTGGCACAGGAACTCGACACTCGCTTCCACATCCATGTTGCTGAAGGGAGCTACGAGCGGGATATGATCCGCGACCAGTATGGTATGAGCCCGATTCGCTGGCTGGACTACCTGGGGGTGTCCCTGGAGCGAATGACGGCTATCCACTGTGTCTGGCTGGAAGACGCTGACATATCGCTGATGGCTGAGCGGGACAGCCGGCTGGTCTACAATCCGGCGAGCAACATGTTCCTGGGCGATGGGATTACACGAATCGTGGATATGCGGCAGGCTGGTATCACGATTGGCCTGGGTACCGACGGCGGTTGCTCCAACAGCCGTGTCTCGGTCTTCGACGAGATGCGCACCTGCGCATTGCTGCATAAGGTAGCCCAGCTGAACTCAGCGGCAGTCCCTGCGGAAGTGGCTTTTGCCATGGGTACCTCCGGCAGTGCCGCGGCGCTCGGCTTGCCTGCGGGCCAAATCGCCACTAACAACTACGCCGATTTCGTGCTGCTGGATATGGATGATCCCTCTCTGCAGCCGCCATTTAGCTATGTAAAGAATATTGTCTATAGCATGACGCCGCAAGCTATCCGCGAGGTTATTGTTGCTGGAGACACCGTCTACCGAGATGACCAGCCGCTACGTGTTGGCTGGGATGAAATACTGGGTGGGCTGCATTCGGCGATGAAAGGTTGGCTGAACTACCCCAAATAGTTTTGCTATTCTCTGTTCGAGCGAGTCGGTGTTTGTATGGAAAGGTAAGAAAGATGGCAGGTGGACCTCCGCCGGTTAACGGCAAGCCAGTGGTGATGCCCAGTGGATTGCAATATATAGACGTTGTAGGGGGCACCGGTGATTCAGCTAGGGCCGGCCAGAAGGTACAGGTGCATTACACCGGTTGGCTGACCAATGGCACCAAGTTCGATAGCTCAAGAGATAGCGGGCAGCCCTTTACCTTCCCTCTGGGTGGCGGCAGAGTGATCAAGGGATGGGACCAGGGTGTCCTGGGTATGCAGGTAGGAGGAGAACGGCGACTGATTATACCGCCGGACCTTGGGTATGGATCCCGAGGATACCCGCCAGTCATCCCACAGAACGCCACCCTGATCTTTGACGTTGAGCTACTTGGCGTGGGCTAACCCCACAGCCTAAAGCTGCGCTTCGCTCTCTGCTAAGCCGGACTGCGGATAAATACAGAGCACGTTGCCCGCTGGGTCGCGAAAAAGAGCGTACACCTCCAGCTCCTCAGGATTCACCGGCTGCACGATTTCGCCGCCGCCGGCGGCGATGGCCTGGGTGATGCCTCGGTGATGGTCGCAGCATTGGCAACCATGATGGAGACCAGCAAGCCTGGATCTCGATATAACAGATCTTGCCGGTGCGATAGTTGGGAGGTAGAGGTGTCGGCGTGGTCATGTCGTCTGCTGAATAGTCATGGACCGGCGTCGCAGTTGGCACAGCACGAGGTTTTTGGAATATTAAGAATGGCGTAGGTACTCTAGAGTTAGTCACGAGAAAGTGCCATGAGGAGCATACATGAGCAAGTTCACCGCTGATGAAATCAAGTATTTGGAGAGCCAGCGCTTAGGGAGGTTCGCCACCGTCAATGAGAAGGGCGATCTTCATGTCGTGCCAGTTAGCTTTCATTATAACTCCACCTACGACACAATCGACATAGGCGGACACAATATTACGACCAGTAAGAAGTACCGGGATGCCCTGCGCCACGGGCGTGTAGCGCTCGTCGTAGACGATGTGCTACCTCCGTGGCAGCCACGCTTTGTCGAGGTGCGAGGAACCGTGCAAGCCTTATCAGAAGGCGGACAGGAGATCAATCCAATTTTTGGGCCGGATATCCTGCGGGTGACGCCTACCTACATTGTGTCGATGGGCACGAACAACGATGTTGTCCAACCGGGTCAGCGTCCGGTTGATTATCATGCTCGCACGACCGAATAAGTTGACCTCAAGGTCCCCAAGAATCATATCGCCAATCGGTTGAGTGAGACCTAGCGGGCATTGTGCATGGGCATGATGATATACAGATAATCACCGGAGGAGGCGCCGTTGGGCCTGACCACACCCGGCTGCTGTGGTGAATTGAGCTCGAGCGCTACCTCTTCAGTGTCGATCACGCCGAGTACATCGGTCAGGTATTTGACGTTGAAGATTACCTCTAAACCCACACCGTCTACCGCCGCGATCAGCGGTTCCATTGCGTCGCCAAGATCATCGGCGTTGGCCTGGAGCGTTACCGTACCGGGGGTTATGCCGCCGTTCTCGCCAGCATCAATACGTAACCGCACGATATTCGAGCTATCGCGCGCAAATAGCGCCACGCGCTTGGCTGCCTGGCGAAAATCCGCGGTGTTGATAGTAGCTCGGGTAGCATGGCTCTTGGGGACTATTGCATCGAAACTAGGAAACTGGCCCACTATGAGGCTGGATACCAGCTTGATGCCGTCGGCTTCAAAGAGTACCTGGTTACGGTTAGGGGTCACAAGCATCCGGACGGTGCCCTCCGCCGGCAAAATGTGCGCCAGCTCATTGAGAGCGCGCGCGGGAATAAGCACATCGCCTGAAGTAGCACCCCCCGGCAGCGGTTCGCGGCGTAGAGCCAGCCGGAAACTATCGGCCGAGGCGAAAGTGAGCGTATTGTTCTGGACGCGTGCCAGCACACCAGTGAAGACCGGACGCGCATCGTCGGCGGCAGCGGCGAAAGTCGTTTGCTCGATCATCTCACGTAGCGTGGCGGCGTCCAGAATGACCGGCGATTCGCTACCTTCGGCCTTTGGAATTCCTGGGAAGTCCGCTGGATCCATCCCTCGAATGGTAGCCTGGCTTCGTTGGTTGCTTACCTTGAGACTCTGGCTCTCTGCCGCTAGCGCTAGCTCCACGCTGTTAGCCGGAAGATTGGTGATGAGGTCGGTGAAGAGCTTTGCTGGAACTGTGGTCGTACCCTCTTCTTTGATTTGTGCAGGTACTTGGCAGGTAATTCCGATGTCGAGATTGGTGGCCGAGAGCCGCAGTTGATCGCCCTCGGTAGCTAACAGAATATGCGAGAGAATTGGCAAGGTAGTGCGAGTCGAAACTGCGTGCCCGACGATGGAAAGTCCTTTGGCGAGATCTTGCTGCTTGCAGACGATTTTCATGCGTTACCATCCTCCTCATGGGCAGATAACCGGAGAAAAAGTGCGAAAGTTCCACGCCGGCTATTTTCTAGTACAGTATACGCGCCATGCTCCAGCCGCTACCAAGCGAGGCACGGACGGGCTAGTGGCCCGTGGCCCGGTGGGTCGGAGCAATAATCTATCCGGCGATACCTAAAGGGCCTAGCGGCTCTACCACGCCAGCCAGCGGCCAGCGGGGCGCACCAACCCGGTAGACGATACGCGCAATTTCCCAGGCAGGAGGTTGGTTCAGAGCGCCGGTGCGCCGGCGTCCCTTCGCCAGCGGCCAGGTCAGCCAGCGACTGGGATGTGATCCCTTGCCGACGGGAACTAGCTCATACACACTGCCGCTGCGAAAGCATGGTACGCCTACGGCCCAGACGATCTCGTCGGTTCCCAGCAACTCAAAGCAGGCTCGGTGCATGCCCTTGCCGCTTTCATCAGGGTCGAAGGCGATGAGCCGCCCCAGGCGGCCTCGCGCGTGCAGCGGCCCGCGCTCCCAGGGGCCGCGCAACTTATGAGCCCAACCCCAGCTGGAATCCTCTTCTGGGCGATTGGGATCTTCCGGTGCTGGCAGCAAACTCAGCAAAAGTGCAAGCTGGCGGCGAGAGATCGGTACCTGGCTATCCGGCTCGCCTGGGTCCAGATGGGCTAGTGCCCAGCCCATATCACCGTGACTGAGCATACCGCCAGGGCGCTCTACGCGGAAGAGTCCAGAGTCGGTCTCCACTTCGATCGCGTCGACTGCCGGCGGCAATGAACGCTGTTCCGGCAGCAAGGTGGTAGTTCCAAGTCCACTCTTCCGGCAAGGCTCGAATGTTGCCGCTGGCAGTACCGGGCGAATCGAGCGCAGGTGGCCGTAGGGGCGGCTCGTGCGAATTGCTCCCGCGCGTCCAGCCCCCTCGATCGAGCGCAAGGAACCGTTGGGCTGCAGCAGGGCGATAAGCCAGACGTCTGGATCGGCTGCCGGAAGAGTGTGTGTGCGGGTACTGGTGGTCACGGTGGCGAAAGGAGAGACCGAATGGGGCGCCAGGGCTGAAGCGCTGCCGAGCGATTCCGATGGAGATGGAGTCGAGTCTCCCACCGACTGCCTGGCTGTTGCACTACTCGCTGACTCTATGTTCTCCCCGAGATGATCCGGCAGGGTTCGCATGGGTGCGTCAAGGCGTCCGACGCGCCCGGCACGCATGGGAACTGATGTGCCGGACGAGCTGGATCGCTGCCGTGGTGCTGGAAGCGTCCTTATTCTGTCGGTTGGTTCGCGCATATCAGCCCTCCCTCTACCAGTGCAGAGGTAGATATATCTTCACAGGACACAGTGGCCGTTTTCCTGATCTAGACTCGACTAAATTTTTGCTGCACGGATGTTAGGACGTACAGATCTGGATCGTCGCCACGAGCAGAAGCCAAGAGACAAAACAGACGCGGGTCTCAATCGGTGTTATATGGGAGTGTAACCTAGAACTTTAGTTCTTGTCAATCGCCTGGTCCTTTTTGCCGTGAATGGTTGGGGAAGCTACGGTTCGCGTGGCATACGTGCGGTCTCCGCTGCGCCTGGCGGAGCCGAAGTAGATACCGCTTGCGCGGGAAACATCTCCCGGTGGGCTTCTCGCCACTCTTGCCATAGCTGAGACAGGACAGCCTGAGCCAGCCCTGCCAGAGGTGAAGCGAAGAGTGCGCCCCAGATACCAAAGAGTTCGGCACCGGCTATCAGAGCGAAGATCGAAACTGCCGGATGAACTCCAATCGCTCGCCCCATGACCCGCGGGCCTACGACATCTCCTTCGATAATATGGACGATAACAAAGTAGCCAAGTACCAGCAGTGCCACCAGCCATCCCTGCGTAAGAGCTATCAGCACGCAGAGTGCGCCAGAGACAAAGACGCCTATGACTGGTATAAACTCCAGGGTAAAAGCCAGCGCCCCCAGTAGAATAGCATAGGGTAGGCGGAAGAGTGTCATCCCTATACCAACCAGTAGGCCGACCAGGGTGGAGAGTATCAGCTGGCCACGTATGTAGCCGCCGATCACTCGTTCCAGCGTTATCAACATGAATGTTACTCGTCGGCGCTGGGGCAGTGGCGCAGTAGTGTGCAGCCAGATAACCAGGCGAGGACCATCCACTAGTAGATAAATGCTGAGAACGGTTACGAGTATGGCATCAATGACGATACCGAAGATGCCTTCCAAGAGTGGAACGGCCCCGTTGGCAAGATTTTTAGTCTGCGTCAGTAGCTGGCTGCCTGCGGTCTGGATCTGGCTCTGGGTAATGCCCAGCTGCTCCAGCTTCGTAATAACTAGCGGTTGACCGTTACGTCCAGGAGTTAGCCAGACAGCTGCCTGTCCCGATAGGGCGACCACCTGGTTGATGGTCGAGCTTACGAGTAGGTAGCCAATGGCGCCGATGGCCGAGACAAAAGCGAGGTATACCAAGATGATTGACAATGGACGGGGAATAAAACGGCCCAGGAAGGTCACCGCTGGTGTCAGAGCATAGGCGATCAAGGCCGCTAGCAAGAAGATCAGCAGCGCTTGAATGATTTGGCTGCCAGCCCAGAGTACCACCGCCAGAATAGCAAGCCATCCGAGTAT
>JBKQTH010000192.1:0-9086 GCA_052143275.1 Ktedonobacterales bacterium
CGTCGCTCACGTCAAAGAAAGGAGCGGTACTTGCCCGCCGACCAGAGAGCGGGAGTGCCAAGCCACACATTATGAGTATTGATACGACGAACCCCAACTCCTCTGCACAGTCCGGTTACGCCCATCCAGAGGTTCTGGTTGATACCGCCTGGGTAGAGGCTCATCTTGCGGATCCCAAGGTACGCATCGTGGAAGCCGACGAAGATCCGCTGCTCTATGAAGCAATGGGGCACATTCCTGGTGCGGTCAAGCTAGACTGGCATGTGGACGTGCAGGACCCAGTCCGACGTGACTTCATCAATCGGGCGGACTTTGAAGCCTTGATGAGCCGTTATGGCATCAACAACGACACCACGGTGATTTTTTATGGGGATAAGAACAACTGGTATGCGGCTTATAGCTACTGGTTGTTCAAGCTTTATGGGCACCAGGATGCGCGCCTGATGAATGGCGGCCGTAGCAAGTGGGAGGCCGAGGGTCGTGCCTATACCAAGGAGGTGCCCGGATATTCCCCCGCCCATTATACAGCTAGCGGACCCAACCTCAATTTGCGCGCCTTCCGTAGGCAGGTCGAAGACCATCTTGCAGGAAGCGATTCCGCCTTGATAGATGTGCGATCTCCCGACGAATATACCGGTAAGCTGGTCCATATGGTAAATTATCCACAGGAGGGTGCCCAGCGTGGAGGCCACATACCTGGAGCGCAAAATATTCCCTGGGCGACGGCTGCCAATCCCGACGGCACCTTCAAGTCGGCGGACGAACTCCGCCAGATCTATCAAGGAAAAGGTATTACGCCGGAGAAGAATGTCATTGCCTATTGCCGTATTGGCGAGCGTTCGGCTCACACGTGGTTTGTGCTCACCGAGCTCTTGGGGTATCCCGCCGTGCGCAACTATGACGGCTCCTGGACCGAATGGGGTAATCTGGTAGGAGCACCCATCGAGAAGCCATAGATGCCGGGCCATAGACGCCCGACAAAAGATGCCAAGAGTAAACTGCCTCGGGGGAAAGCGAGTTTAGATTCATGACTATGTCACGCCAGGAGGCTATTGAGTTCCTGGTAGATCACTATCAAAATCCGCGCAATCGTGGTCCTCTGGAAGATGCTGATGTTCATCTTTCCGGGGGAAATCCAGGCTGCGCGGACCGCGTGGAGATGTATGCCAAGGTCGATGACGCTGGGAGGGTAGAGGCAGTCTCTTTTGAAGGTGAAGGCTGCACCATCAGCATGGCGGCGGCATCGTACATTACCGAGCTGGTACAGGGAATGACCATCGGTGAGGTCGAGGATTTGACCTTTGAGACTCTTGCGGAGGATCTTGGACGTGAAGTTGTCATGACACGTCCTACCTGCGCAACCGTCGCGCTGGGTACGCTGAAGAAGGGTATCCATGAACTCGACATGCAGCGCCGAGCCTCCAGCAAGTGACCTGGAGGTCGGGGTGCAGCGCGGCAACTCGCTAATCCTCCAGGCGAACGTACTTGAATCCCTCGGCGAATTTCATGTCGTGTCCATGTTTGCGCGCCTGCTTGGCAGTTTCCTTAGCCCACTCGGCGACTCCTTCGGCTGGATCCCAGTCACCCATCTGGCTCTTATGGGCACGCAGTCCTTGGATCTTCTTCTCGAGGTAGCCCTCGACGTCGATCCACCGATCAGCATGCTCCGACCCACCGATGTACACCTCTTTGACATTGTGGGGTGGTAGTCCTTCGGCGACTAGTTCGGGGAAAGACAGGCGTGTGCTGGCCACCGGCATGATAGCGGCTAAGGTAGCCTCGCCGGCAGCTCGGTGATCCGGATGGTTGATGTAGCCTTGGCCGCTCCAGCGCACCGTGGGATCCTGGCAGATCACCACGTCCGGCTTGAGTTGGCGGATGGCGCGAGCGATATCGCGACGCACTCCAAGGGTCGGCTCAAGCTGTGAGTCCATATAGTGCAGAAAAATCACTGGATGCTGAAGGCCAAGCGCCTCTGCCGCAGCCTGCGCTTCCTGCTGTCGCACTTCGGTTAGCTCCTCGCTGGTAATAGTTTCATTACCCGCATCCCCGACCTGTCCATCGGTTACCAGACAATAGGAGACATCCTGTCCTTCGGCCGCCCATTTGGCGACGGTCGCTCCACACATGAACTCTCCATCATCAGGGTGCGCCATCACGATCAACACGCGTTTCCTGACTGTCTCGGATTTCTGCTCTTCGGTCATCGGACTCGTCTCCTCATCACTTACATCCAACCGGTTCAACCGCGCCTGCACGATCTAGTCTTGTCTCTGCCTGATCTTCCCACTCACCGCGCCAGCTTGCCAGAATGTCCAGAGCTCGGGCAAGCAGCTGCTGGTGTTCCCGCCGATTTAGCCAGCGACTCACCCCTGATGGATGCGGTAATGGCAGTAGCCTCATGCCGCAACAAAGATAGTCCTTGCCAATGACATCACACAGGCGCTGCGGCCCGAGAAACGCATCGACGGCCATGCCTCCAAGGAGGAGTATTGCACTTGGGCGAACAAGATCCAACTCACGCAGCAAGAAGGGGCGGCAGAGAGCCAGCTCAGCGGGTGAAGGCTTGCGGTCGCCACCACCGATAGCTTTCTTGCCGGGATCACATTTCGTCAAGGCAGAAAGGTACACACGGGAGTGTAGCGTCTCCGGCGGGTAACCTGCCCGCTTGAGCCAAGTGCAGAGAACTTTGCCGCCCGGACCAGCGAACGGGAAGCCGCGCTCTACTGAAAGATGCCCTGGGGCCTGCCCAATCAGCATCAGGCGGTCACCTACATGCCCATGGTAACCGGCGATTCCGGACGAGTACGGGATGTAGCCCGCCTTTACGCAAAGCTGGCATGATGCTATCTCATTCTGCAGCATATCCAGCCGTCGCTGGCGCAGCCCTAAACTTACCTTGCCGCCCATCGCATAAAAAGGAGTCAGGTCGGTGATGCAAGGTAGGTGGTCAGTCATGACTCTGACTCAGGCGAGTTTAGGTATTGGCTTCGATAGTAGAGCAGCGGCTCACCGTCGTAGGCCTCCTGGGCCTCCACCTGTCCTAGGACGATAGTATGGTCCCCTCCCGGATACGTGGCGACAATACGGCAATCGACGAATCCTAGTGACTCGTCGAAGACTGGAGCTCCGGTGGCCGCAGTGTGGGAGGCGACACCGCAGAAGCTGCTGTAGCGTTCGGGAGAATTGCCGGAAAAACAGACTGAGAGATGTTCCTGCTCCCTACTCAGGAAATTCACCGCAAAGATGCCGCTCTCTACCACGGCATCGTGCACGTGGCTGCCGTGCTCGATACAGATCAATACTAGTGGTGGGGTGAGTGAAACTGAGCAGAAGGCATTCACGGTAATTCCCAGGCGTTGGGTTCCCACTTGGGTCGTTACCACGGTAACACCGGTTGCGAAGCGGCTCATCACGCTGCGGAATGTCTGTATATCAACGGCCATGTCTGTTCTCTAGTGGTAAGTGGTAGTTCAACTACCACGATGTATTGCTTTCTCGACGGGAAGTATAGCGCTCCCAACAATTGCCCGGCAATGTTCTTTGGTACAGGTGTCGGCGGCAAACCAGACGGGCGGTGGTGCCCGCCTGGTCTCTACTACCGAGGAGAAGATTCCGATTAGCCCGAAACGGCTGACAGGAGATCAGGAACGCCCGCGATAGTTGCCTGGAGTAGATTGGTTTCCTTGCTGCCGCCCTGTGCCGAGTCTGGGCGGCCGCCTCCCTTGCCCCCCATCCACTCGCCGACTTGACGCGCGATAGTTCCCGCGTTGAGACCCCGCTTGGTAAGCTCGGGGTCCACCGTCACGATGAAACGCGCCTGGGAATTCAACTCCGCTGCCAGAAGAATCACTCCCGATCCCAGCTGGCGGCGAATCCCGTCGCCCATCTCGCGTAGCGCTCGCTCGTCCGGCACGGTAACCACCGCTGCGACCAGTGGTACTCCGCGAACGTTCTGGGGTGAAGCCGCGAGGCGGCTCGCCTCTTCGCGGCCCGACTCGCTCTCTGCCTTGCGTAGCTGGCGACGGGCCGAGTTCAGCTCTTCTTGAAGCTGCTGTACCCGATCTACGATCTGATCGGGAGTAGTCTGCAGCCGCTCGGCCACTCGGGCGACCTGTTCGCTCCGCGACCGCAGAAACTGCTCTGCTCCGGTACCGGTCAGCGCCTCGATACGACGGACGCTCGTTCCTATACTGGCCTCCTGGCTGGTCAGGTAAATCCCGATCTGGCCGGTAGCCCCCACGTGTGTCCCGCCGCACAGCTCCTTGCTTGTTCCCATAGTCACGACCCGTACCCGGTCGCCGTACTTCTCGCTGAAAAGCGCCATCGCGCCGGTCGCTAGGGCCTCTCGGTAGGGCATGATCTGGGTGGTCACCGTATGATCCTCTAGAACCCACTCGTTGACGCGTTGGTCCACCTCCCGCAGCTCTTCGGCGGTCATTGGGCGCGGTAGATTGAAATCGAAGCGTAGCCGATCCGGCGCCACCAGGCTGCCCTGTTGGTGTACCTGGTCGCCCAGCACGTCTTTCAGGGCGCGGTGCAGGAGATGGGTCGCGCTGTGGTTGCGCATAATCTCCTGACGGCGTACGGCGCTTACCTCGGCCCGTACCTCCTCCCCAACGCGAAGCGTGCCGCTGGTCATCTGCCCGAAGTGAGCGATTAGGCCCGGGACTGGACGTCTGGTGTCCAGTACCTGGAATATTCCATTCCGGTTGCCTATCACCCCCTGATCGCCAATCTGGCCTCCGGCCTCCGCGTAGAAAGGGGTCTCTGCCAGAATGAGAACCGCCTCGGATGGGGCGCTCACGCTCTCCGTTGGTTCCTGACCCATCAGCAGCGCCAGGAGTTCGCTGCTGCCCTGTGTCGTGCCGTAGCCGCTGAATTCTGTGCTTGGTATCTTTCTTACCAGTTGCGTCCATGCCTCCTCCTCTCGTTTACGAGCAAACAAGTCGAGTTGGCGTGCCTGCTCTTGCTGGCGCTGCATGGCGCCATCGAAGCCCGCGCGGTCCACGGTGAATCCACGCTCGCGGGCGACTTCCTCGGTAAGTTCCAGTGGGAACCCGTGGGTATCGTAGAGTTTAAATGCAAGATCACCGGGTAATACCTGCTCACCTCGATCCTGCAATGCGTCAAGTTCGCGACTGAGCAACACCAACCCTAAACCGAGGGTCTGTCGGAAACGATCTTCTTCTCGGCTGAGGCTCTCCATGATGTGGTCACGCTGCTCCACCAGTTCAGCATAGTGTCCCTTCATCACATCGATCACGCTATCCGCGGCCTCGGCCAGAAACGACCGTTCCAGACCAAGCAACTTGCCATGCCGGACCGCACGTCGCAGCACCCGGCGAAAAATATAGCCCCGTCCGGTGTTATCCGGCTGTACGCCATCAGCGGCCAGGAAGACGAGAGCTCGCCCGTGGTCGGCGATCACCCGGAGTGAACGGTCATGCTCCGGACTTGCGCCGTAGGTCGTGCCTGCGAGCGCGGCAAACTTATCGATAATTGGGCGGAAGAGATCTGTGTCGAAGACCGAATCCTTGCCCTGCAGAACCATGGAGAGCCTCTCCAGACCCATTCCAGTATCTATGTTCCGCTGTTTGAGAGGCTCACGTCTTCCCTCCGTATCCTGGAAGAATTGCATAAATACCAGATTCCAGAGTTCGAGATACCGGTCGCAACGATCGCAGCCGGGAGCGCAATCAGCATTGCCACAGCCGAGTTCGGCGCCGCGGTCGTAGTAGATCTCAGAGTCTGGTCCACATGGCCCAGAAGCGCCTGGAGGTCCCCACCAGTTGTCGGCTAGCCGAGTAATGCCTTCAGCCGGAAAACCGGCGATTTCTTGCCAGTAGCGCGGCGCCTCATCGTCATCAGGGTGCACGGTAGGATAGAGACGCTCAGCAGGCAGGCCGTAGGTCTTGGTAAGCAGCTCCCAGGCAAAGGCAATGGCCTCCTTCTTGAAATACTGTCCGACTGAGAAATTTCCGAGCATCTCGAAGAATGTAAGGTGGGAGGAATCGCCGACTTCATCGATATCAGTTGTTCGAAAGCACTTCTGCACCGACGTGAGCTGGTAAGCTACCGGCTTTTCCTGACCCAGGAAGTAAGGGATCATCTGCTGCATGCCTGCGGTGGTCAGCAGAACGGTTGGATCGTTATGGGGAATGAGCGACGAGCTAGGCAGGCGAGTATGTCCCCGCTCCTCAAAAAAACGCAAGAATGCAGACCGTATCTCGGCGCTGCTCCTTGGCGCAGTACGCTTGCTGGCGCGAGCGTCACCGGATACGCTATGAGATCGCTTCGCAGGCATCAGTTGCCCTCGTTACCACTGTCTCTATTCACCAAAATAATGCCTCACAGCCTACCACACCACCGCGACGTTATACCATAGACACGTGCATGATAGTGCGCATAATAAGAGGAACTGGTCCGCTACCGAACCAGTTCCTCTCAAATCAAATTACCAAATACGCAAAAAACGCTCATGGAGCGAGCAAAGGAACCGTATTATCGTCCAGCGCTGACAAGCTCACGCCGCTTCAACAACCGGCGGAGAGCACTCTCTTCTTCTACATATGCCAGATCATAGCGGCTGGTGTCGTCAGTCTCGGTAATGGGGGCATGGAGTTCAATTAGGCTGGCAAGATCCGCTACATCAAAGTTTAGGGCGAGGTCTGGCCTACCCAGGTTATCAAAGGTCTCGACCAGTAAACTATTCTCGCCGTCGCGAATAGCGAAGCTATGTGCTTCTGCGTCATCCAGCACTCGGCCAACAGCGCTCAAAATGCTCTCGTAACTATACTTTCGCATTGATCCCTTACCAAACCTCCATAGGGTTCCACAGTGTGAACTACATTGTCCACTGGTCACGGATGTTTCTCATCCAATTAGTAAGGTTACCATGGTAACCTGCATAAATCAAGCCACAGATCTACTCCGCTGAGTGTTAGCTTGCCGGCGGGTGTAGCCGGCGGAATAGTGCCGGGCGAAATCGCTGCGCACAGCTCAGGGCAAAATGTGTACAATGGGGGCGGCGGACAGCGTGTGGGCAACGTTAGAGGACCCGAAGGAGCAGCGCATGGAACCCGAGGAAATGGATCTGGTCGAGCTGGTGGAGAAGGTTAGTGTCGACCCATCCTGGTGTATCAATCCTGTTGAAACCGTAACGGAGTTGGATGTCGGCGCGCGCGGCATGGTAGTGCATCGGCGCGAAGGCACGCCAACTCTCTGTGACGTCGAGTTCCTTGATCCCACGACCAACCAGGTGCGCTTCCTGGCGACCCTGCACGGCGCTCTCCTGCGGGTCGTCGGGCGAGACATGCTGGATGTCGAGTGAACAGCTCGCACATCAAAGGTGAGGCCGAGCGCAACTCATCCATCGTTGGTGGCGGATCTCAATGGCCGCAGGGGATGTGTGCCCGCCTGGTAAGCCAGTACCACTTTGTTACGGTAGGCAATGAGGAAATTCCAGAGTGCGGTCGCCGCCGCCGAGGGATGGCTACCGGAACGGCGCGCCAGGTACCAGTGGCGATGTACTGGAAACCCTTCAACGTCCAGCACGGTGAGCCTTCCCACAGCGAGTTCCAGCTCGATGGCTGCCAGAGGCATTACCGCGATGCCCAGATCCGCTGCCACTGCCTGTTTGATAGCTCCGCTGCTACGGAGCTCCATACCGACGTGGATGTTCATGTCGTGACTCTCGAAGAATCTCTGGGTATCAATACGAGTTCCGGAACCGGCCTCACGGAGCAGGAATGTCTCCCGGTTCACTTCATCTAATGAAATCTGGTGCATTTTGGCCATTGCATGGCGTGGCGAGGCAATGACCACTAGCTCGTTCGGTAGGAATTGGGCCACTTCCAGGTCATGAGCATCCTCGATCAACCCCATCACTGCCAGGTCCACCTCATTATCTAAGAGCCGCTTCTGCACCGTGAAGCGATTGACGACATCGAGCGTAAGCTTGACTCCAGGATAGTCGCGGTGAAATGCGCCAAGCGCCGGTGGCACGACGTAGATACCGGCGGTGGTGCTGGCAGCTACTTTGACGGTACCCCGCCGCCCGCCACCCAACTCCTCCATAACCAGACGCGTCTCATCAAGTAAAGCAAAGATTCGCTCACTGTAGGTCAGCAGCTCGCGACCAGCTTCGGTCAAATGGAGGGTTCGTCCAACCTTCTCGAATAGCGGCAGGCCGATACTTCGTTCCAGAGCCTTCACCTGGAGGGAGACTCCAGGTTGGCTGAGATAGAGTGCGCTGGCTGCCCGGGAATAGCTACCATGCTCAGCAACCGCCTGAAAGATGTGCAGCTGGTGCAGATTGATATCCATAAGTGATCCCTTATGATGAAACTCACAAGACAATACTGGATATTATAGCCACTTTTGGTTATGCTGCATAGTGAGGTAATGCATGACTATTGGACGATAGCTATTGGCTTAAGAGGAGACTTACATGAGCACGCTGGTAAGTGATCAGGTGAGTGTAAACCGTGGCGCTCTCCTGGAGCAGAGCTGGCAAACCGATACGCGCTGGAAAGGGATCAAGCGTCCCTATAGCGGCGCCGATGTTGAGCGGTTGCGTGGGACTGTTCAGATCGAATATACGCTGGCCCGTCTGGGGGCAGAGCGCTTATGGAATCTATTGCAGACGGAAAAGTATGTTGCCGCGCTAGGTGCTCTCACCGGCAACCAGGCGGTCCAGCAGGTGAAAGCTGGCCTGAAGGCGATCTATCTGAGTGGCTGGCAGGTTGCGGCCGATGCCAACCTAGCGGGCCAGATGTACCCGGATCAAAGTCTGTATCCTGCCAATAGTGTCCCCACTGTGGTCAAACGAATCAATCAGGCGCTGCAGCGGGCCGACCAGATTCAGCATTCCGAAGGCGAGGATGACCTCTACTGGTATGCACCGATAGTGGCCGATGCCGAGGCCGGTTTTGGTGGACCGCTGAACTGCTTCGAGCTAATGAAAGCCATGATTGAGGCGGGCGCCGCCGGCGTTCACTTTGAGGACCAGCTTGCATCGGAGAAAAAATGCGGGCACATGGGCGGTAAGGTTCTGGTCCCAACTCAGATGGCTATCAAGCATC
>JBKQTH010000193.1:0-4733 GCA_052143275.1 Ktedonobacterales bacterium
ACCGGAACGTGCTCACCCGACTCGGCAACATCCTCTATCGCACTCGCTGGGCAGTACTGCTCGGCGGTATGGCGCTGGTGCTGGCAGCAGCGATCTTCGGCACCGGGGTTTTTGGTTTTCTCAGCGCTGGCGGCTTTCAGGACCCGAATAGCCAGTCGACACACGCGCAGACGGTGCTGGACCAGCAGCTCGGCGGTGCGACAACCGACATCGTGCTCTTGTTACAGAGCAACACCCTAAAGGCAACAGATCCCGCCTTCGTACGTGCGGCCACCCAGATGCTGGCTACCATCCAGGCACAGCCTGAGGTAGCTTCAGTCACCTCGTACTATTCGACCCATAGCTCGAGCTTCATCTCGCGCGACGGCCAGGAGACCTTTGCGGCAGTACAGCTGGCCGCCAAAGATGAAGCGACCAAAGAAAAAGAATACGACACATTGCTCCCTCGGCTCACTTCTCCTACCCTGAACGTTACGGTCGGTGGGACAGTACCCGTCAACATCGCCATCGACAAGCAGGTGAGCGCTGATCTTGAACATGCAGAAATCTTGACATTCCCCATCGTGGCTGTACTGCTCGTCATCGTTTTTGGCGGGCTGGTAGCGGCGGGCCTACCACTTATGATTGGCGGCATTGCTATATTCGGCGCTTTTGCCGTGTTACGCCTGCTGACGGGCCTGACCGATATTTCGGTGTTTGCCGTCAACGTCGTGACGGTGATCGGGCTCGGGCTGGCTATCGATTACTCCCTCTTTATCGTGACGCGCTTCCGCGAAGAGTTAGCACCTGACGAGCGAGATGTAAGGGGCGCGCTGCAACGCACACTTTCGACTGCCGGCCGCACCATTCTCTTCTCGGGCCTGACCGTTAGCGTGAGCCTACTCGGCCTCTTACTCTTCCCGGAGGGGTTCCTGCGCAGCATGGGCCTGGGTGCTATCGGAGCCGTGCTGGTGGCTCTGTTGGCCGCACTGACGATCTTGCCCGCAGTACTGGCCCTGCTGGGAAGGCGAGTCAATGCGCTCTCGATTCAGGGTCTCTTCCGCCGCATCTTCCCTTCGAGACGCGCCGCCACTAGCGGGGAGGCACATGGCGCATGGTATCGTCTCTCCCAAACGGTAATGCGCTTCCCAATACCCATAGCGGTGGCGGTAGTTGGCATACTGGTCCTGCTGGGACTGCCTTTCCTGCATGCCTCCTTCTCGACGCCTGATGTACGTGTACTGCCCGCAGGGCAGGAATCTCGGGTTGTCGCAGAGAAGCTCGCGCAGGATTTCCCGCAGCAGGGTGCCTCAGAACTCGACATTGCCATTCGGACACACGGTAATGCTCTCTCCGCCCCCAATCTGGCGAGCCTGGATTCCTACATCCACGAGATCGAGGCCATGCCTGGCGTGATCCAGGTGCAAAGCCTAGTGACCGTCAGTCCCTCGCTCACGCTGGCGGAGTATCAGCATCTCTATGCCAACCCTGGCGCCAACTCACAGCTTGCGGCAGTTGCCTCACAACTGGCGAATGGAGATGCCACCAAGGTGACGGTCAAGCTTCAATCGGCGGACTTCTCCGCCGCGACCGAAAATACCGTGCGCCAGATTCGCGCCCTCAGCGCTCCTGGTGGAATTACCCCACTGGTTGGAGGCGAAACACCCTACCAGATGGACCTGTTTGCCAACCTGCGGGCGACGCTTCCCTACGCGCTGCTGGTCATGGCGCTGGCGGTCTTTGTCCTGCTCTTCTTGATGACCGGTTCAGTCGTGATGCCAGTTAAGGCCATTGTACTGAACACACTCTCCCTCACCGCGACCTTTGGGGCGCTCGTCTGGATTTTCCAGGATGGGCATTTTGAGAATCTGCTCAACTTCCAATCAAATGGCAGCATCGATGGCACGCAGACAATTCTGATCTTCGCGCTGGCATTTGGTCTGTCAATGGACTACGAGGTCTTCCTGCTGAGCCGCATAAAAGAGCAGTTCGATACTACGCACGACAACCGTGCGGCTGTGGCTTTAGGCCTGCAACGCACCGGCTGGCTCATCACCAGTGCAGCGCTCCTATTTGCCGTGGTACTGGCCGCCTTCAGCACATCGGAGATTGTCTTCATTAAAGAGATTGGAGTTGGACTGGCAATCGCGGTTCTCATGGATGCTACGCTAGTACGCGCCTTGCTCGTACCAGCCACAATGCGACTGTTAGGGCAGTGGAACTGGTGGGCTCCCAGGCCGCTACGCGCGCTCTGGCAGCGCGTCGGTCTGCGCGAAAGCTCCTTGCCTGCTCTCGCGGTTGCCGGCCCGGAGGAGAAGCTCAGCCCTCCGAAGGAGCTTGAGCCCAGCCGTAGCTAATTACCACGGCTAACTGCCCCAGTTTGGCGCCGACAGAAAAGGCCCGCGGTCTCGGCCCGCGGGCCTTCGTAACCGCAGTGAGAGAAGCCGCAAAGCGGCGCAACGTAATGAGCACAAAGCACAGAAAAAGCATGCAAGACGCTATTTAAAGCTGAAGCGTGCCGCGAAGCGCTTGCGCCGCTGCCTCAGGCGTCTGAACCATGAAATGCTCCTGGTAGAGATGCTGCAGGGCACTCGTGTCAGAACCCCAGAGGCGCGGCGTCATGTAGACTCGAGGTGAGACACGCGCATGAAGCCAGAAGTCGTCGCGGTTCGCTGTGGCAGAATACCAGGCAAGGTTAAAGCTATAAATTCCCTGCAACTCCAGCTGATGGAGGAGCATAGTGACCCCTCGACAAAACTCATCCAGCGCCTCGTTCGAGAGTTCCAGCAGGGTATGCCTCTCGGGGAATACGATCAGGATGTCGGCGAGCAGGCTCTGTGAGATAAAATCGGTCATCCAGACGCTGTGGGCACCACGTGCCACGAATCGCTCGCCCTGCTTTTCCTCGGCCTGAATCAAGTCCAGCCAATAGGGATGACCCACGACGCCGGCGTAGCGTAGGCTTGCCTCCAGCTCGCGCTCAAGGGCGTTGCCAGGGGTATCAGTGGCAGCAACCTGCAAATGTGGATGGATCTGCGTGCCGCCCGAGGCCGGAAAGTAATTCCAGAAAGCCAAGCTGTACGGAGTGCGCGGCTGTTGCCCCGCCGAACGGAAAAAGTCTAACGATGCGCCGAACGCGTCAGCCAGTACTGCTGGGGCGAAGCCACCAAGTGGCACGTAATGTTCCGCGGTCATGGCTACCACTGCGCTATGCTCGTCATAGGGTGCGAGATTCGGGAAAACCACCGCTTCGCCGCGACGGATACGTCCCTCTGGCACGATATGAGGAGGGAACTTGGGAGTCACCTCAAAGATACGATCAGGGCAGAAAGGGCAATTGACCCGTGACTGGGCAATCATCTGGCTGAAGTCTACCGGCGCCACACGGAATCCAAGCACGTGGGCCACTCGCCCGCTCCGTCCGGTAAGGGGATCTCGTCGAATTTCGCAGGCAATCTGCCTTTCGGCAAACCCGGCTTGTGGATCGAGATAGCGAGCGACCTTTGGGTAGCGCTCCCAGCGGATAGCCATGGAGTTCTCGTCCTCTCACTAGGGTGTGGCAAGAGTCTTGTCCGGCCTCCTGGCGCCGTGGCTCTATACGTCGCCATCGCACGCTTCGGTAGGATTCGTACCTAAAGTTGTACATAAAAGGTAGCGGGGAATGCTACCCTTAGGACTCCTAGCTAGAGTAGGTGAAGTTACCAAAAACGCACACAGCTGGCGATGTAGCCGGCAGATTAGGTGGTGGCTTAGGTGGTAGCACCCTCGCCTGGTTCCGGTGGCTGGTCCACCGTTGGTCTGGGTCCGGCTCGTCCGCCTAGGGACGACCTTCCTGGCGTGGACCGCATCGTTGACTGCTCCGGTCGCGCAACATTAGCGACGTAGCGATACAGGAAGGCTGCGCCGATCATTCCCAAGATGGGGCCGACCGTATAACACAGGACAAAGTCGCCCCAGTTGACCGGAGTGCCAAAGAAAATATTCACCAGGTCCGGACCAAAAGCACGCGCTGGATTGAGCGAGCCACCGCTGGCTGGACCTACAACCATGATAGCCGCGCCCAGTGCCAGACCAATAACCAGACCCGCCCAGCCAGCAGGCGCACGTTTATCTACGGCCATGGCAAAGACGGCCAGCATGAGAATGGCAGCACCGATTGCTTCCGCTACAATGCCCTGCAAGATGCTGGTGTTGGTCGATAGTGATGGCGCCCCCAGGTGGCCGACCGTGGAGCCGAGTTTGCCATAGACAATGGCAATGCCAAGCGCTCCAAGTATGGCACCCAGCAGCTGGGCGACGATATAGGGGAGTACATCGCCCCACGCGAAATTGCCGGTGGCAGCCAGGCCAATGGTGACCGCTGGGTTGACATGAGCTCCGGAGATCCTGCCGAAGAGCATGACCACGACGAAGAGAGCGAAGCCAAATGCCAGCGCCAGCAGTAGTAGCTCAGCCGCGGTTTTCGGGAAGTGTCCATTGTGGGGGAGAAGCGCAGTGAGAGCACCGGCACCCGAACCGATGAACACCAGCACAAATGTTCCCACGGCCTCAGCCGCAAATCGTTCCGCGCTTGTAGGAATATGACGTGTCGACATCGCTATCCTCCATAATTTGAGCCTTACACACAAACAATCGGCAAGGACAATTTCGCCGTTCCAGTTAACCGATGCGCTTCACTACCCAAAGCACGTAGATAAACAGTCAATCTAGCGTATGCTGCTACGGTGATTTTGGTGGCGCTGCCAGGCTCCTGG
>JBKQTH010000194.1:0-6202 GCA_052143275.1 Ktedonobacterales bacterium
GAGCGGCTCGTGCCCCTGACCGTCGCCGAACCACCACACCAACCTATCCTTTTACCTCCGCTTTCAGTTGATGGCAGGCCTGGCGCGCCTCTTCCACCGATGATTCATCTTCGATGGTCGAGATATCTCCCGGCTCCTTATCAAGGGTTACTGCGCGTAGAACCCGTCGCATGATCTTCCCACTGCGGGTTTTCGGCAGTATGCTCACGAAATTGAGCTCCCCGATCACAACGACTGGACCGAGTTCGTTGCGGACAGTGGCCAGTAGCTCTCTCTCCAGCTCTTCACTGGGAACAAAGCCCTGCTTGAGGACGACAAAGGCCGCGATTACTTCGCCGCGCAATTCGTCAGGACGGCCGATCACACCAGCTTCGGTGACGGCGGGATGCCTCAAGAAGGCGGTCTCAACCTCGATAGTGCCGATTCGATGGCCGGCAACCTTGATGATCTCGTCGGCGCGTCCGGCAAACCACACATAGCCATCTTCGTCGATTTCAGCGGAGTCGCCGGTGTAATATACCCCGGGAATGCGCTCCCAGTAGTCGAGGCCATAGCGCTCCGGCTCACCCCAAAGAGCAGGCGTGAGCCCAGGAAACGGCCGCTTGATGACCATGATGCCTTTTTCATTCGTTCCAACCGGAGTGCCGTCGGTTGACGAAACCACCTCGACTTCGATGCCGGGTAGCGGAATGGTAGCTGAGCCGGGTTTAATGGGCAGCATACCCAGCCCATACGGATTGCCAAATACCGGCCCACCAGTTTCAGTCTGCCACATATGATCGATGACCGGCACACGGTTCTTCAATATTGTCTTCTGCAGCCACTCCCAGACTGGCGCATTGAGGACCTCGCCGGCACAGAAGATTCGGTTGAGGCGCGTGTGATTATGCTGGCGCGGTGGTTCATCACCGTATTTCATGAGGAGTCGCACCGCGGTTGGTGAGGTAAAGACGCTGGTAACTCCAAACTCCTCAATCACCTGCCAGAAGACATCAGGACCAGGGTAGTCGAGCGCGCCTTCATAGGCCAGCGTCGTGGCTCCGGCAATGAGCGGCGCATAGACGATATAGCTGTGGCCAACTACCCAACCGATATCTGAGGTAGACCACCAGATATCAGTTGGCTTCAGACCGAACACCCATTGACCCATGCTATGGATGTGGACCTGGTAGCCGCCGTGCGTATGTATAGCCAGCTTTGGCTTCGCAGTCGTGCCCGAGGTCGCCAGGATAAAGGCTGGCTCATTTGACTCCATCGGCACATAGGTACCTGACTGGCCTTGCCCATGATCGAGGAAGTCCTGCCAGGTCAGGTCACGTCCCGGCTGCATCGGCACTGCCTCACTGCCACGAGTCAAGACCACTACATGTTCGACGCTTCCGGGCCCGGCGTGGAGGGCTGCGTCAACGATGTCTTTTAACTTGGTATCCTTCCCTTTGCGGTAGGTCACATCGGCAGTGAAAACCAGGCGTGAGCCGCTAGCCTGAATGCGGTCATTCAATGCCTGAGAGCCGAAGCCGGCAAAGACTACGACATGCATGGCGCCGATACGCACCGCCCCCAGCATCAGTATGATTGCTTCGGGAAATGTGGGCAGGTAAATAGTGATACGATCGCCCTTCTTGACCCCCATGCCGCGCAACGCTGCTGCTACCTTCTCCACTTCAAAAAGTAGCTGAGCATAGGTGTAGAGCCGCCGCTCACCGCGCTCGTTGAGATAAACTAGTGCAGTATGCCCACCCCAACCCTGCTTGACGTGATGGTCAAGGGCGCTATAGGCCAGATTGGTCTGGCCGCCAATGAACCAGCGAAACGTGGGAGGAGTCCATTCGAAGACCTGGTCCCACTTGCGCAGCCAGGGGAGATGCTCTGCTGCCCGTCCCCAAAACTGCTCCGGATACATCTTAGCGTCGCTAATCCAGCCCTGGACAACCGGACTCACCAAGTCCACCATATAATCCCTCTTTCAGATCGTTCTCTTCATCGTGTACCCGACCCGCCGTATGTTAGGAGGAGCTTCACCCGGCGATCGGTACGTGCTGATCCAGGTTGAGCCATATAGGAATAGGATCTCCCCTTTCTTTGAACAGAAGAGCTGTACTGCCTCATGGGAGCGAATAACTACACCTACCAGCTAGTATTTCCGGTACCTCCCTTCTCTCGTGAGTTGATATGGGGGCAGTTCCTAGTTAGAAGGATGATCACATGGCTGTATGTAGATTGATCAGAAAAATGTGTGTGGTTTGTGTAAAGACAGTCTTGACGTAAGAGCGTTAGATTCCTATAATGAGATCAACAATTTCCGAAGAATTGGGCATGGGACCCGAGAATTCAGAGAGACTCTTTCTCACGGCGTAGCGCCAGAAGCTGGGGCAGTGTATGTCAACCAGAGCACCTGCTCCTCTCCCCCTGGTTCTGGTGGCCCATCACACACGCGACGTCGTCGATGTGCTGAAAGCACTACTAGAGCACGAGGGATTCACCGTATTGTGCGCCTACACTGGTCGTACAGTACTGCTGTACGTGCGCCAACATCACCCAGTGTTGTTGTTTTTGGATCAGGATTTGCCGCTTCTCGATGGCCTGGAACTCTGCCGCGCGCTGCGCCGAGAGGGTAATGACTCAGCCATTCTGCTGCTCTCGGATCGTCCAGACGAATTCGGCAAGATTCTTGCCTTTTCCGCGGGAGCCGATGACTGCCTGGAGCTTCCATTTCATCCGCAGGAATTGCTGGCGCGCACGAAAGCGGTATTGCGCCGTACCCTGCGACAGAGTGAGCCTAGCCAGCCAATTATACGTCGTGGAGAACTCGAGCTCGACCCGGAACAGCGGCAGGTGCGGGCGGCCGGCAAGCTCGTTGAACTTACCGGCATCGAGTATGAGATTCTGTCGTTGCTGATGCATGCTCCAGGACGCGTCTTCTCACGTGACCAGTTGATTGCCCAGGTGCCCGGCTTCCAGCGGAGCAGCCCACTTGATCGGGCAGTCGACATTCACATCAGCAATCTGCGCCGTAAGCTTCACCAGGCGTTGGGAGATACGGCGCCCATCGAGTCGGTGCGTGGCATAGGGTACCGGCTGAGCTATGTTGCATCCAAAACGCCGCCAAGCGCCACATCGCCAGCCAGCGAATTTGGAAGCAAACTGGCGCTGGCTGCCTTTGACCGTACCCCCGCTCCCTTACTTGTCCTGGATCGCGATCGCACGATCATACTCTACAACGAGGCAGCCAGGCAACTCTGTGGATGGCCCGCTGATGAGGTTGTAGGCCAGGCCAAGTGCTATAGCCTCTTGGGTTGCCACGATGCACATGGCACTCTGCTCTGCCACGAGCACTGCGCTCTCCTGACCAGAGATCTGAACCAGTTCGATGACCAGACTGCCTGCTACTCGATTACTCTCAAGGATGGGCGTGAAGTCCCGGTAGAGGCCCACTATACCCACCTTGCCCTCGGCGACGGTACTGGCAACGGCAATGGCTATACACTACTCGCACTTGACCCTGCGGCAAGGCAACCGGACCTGCCTGAGCACCTCGCCTGATGCCCCAAGCTCTGCCCTAGGAAAGGTCATCATCCTCATCTTCGGGCTCGCCGAAGGGGTAAGACACGTCAGCTGCGGCTTCATCCTCATCGCCATACATGGTGGCAATCGCGACCACACGGTCTCCAGAGCCAAGATGCATCAAGCGCACTCCCTGAGTTGGACGACCACACTGGGCAATCGAGCGCCAGTCGGTCCGGATAACGGTACCTGCCGCCGAGATAATCATGAGATCATGATCCTCTTCGGTCAGGATGCGCGCTCCCGCGATTGGTCCTGTCTTATCGGTGAGCCGCGCAGTAATGACACCGCCGCCGCCACGTCCCTGGGTGGGATATTCGCTGACTGGAGTACGCTTTCCGTAGCCATTCTGCGTGACCACCAGCAACTCAGCGTCCGGCTTGGCGATGCACAGAGCAACTGCGCCATCCTTCTCGTCGAGCCGAATCCCGCGAACGCCACCGCTGGTACGCGACGCGGCACGCAGTTCCTGCACCTCGAAGCGAATAGACTGGCCATGCTCGGTGATCAACATCACCTCATCTCCAGCCTCGACCAGGCGGGCTCCAATCAACTCGTCTCCAGGCTCTAAGTCCATAGCTATCAGACCCAGGCTACGCACAACCGCAAATTCATCGAGGCTGGTCTTCTTGACCTCACCACGATTGGTCGCCACTACCATATAATCGCGTGAGACAAATTTCGGCACGCAGACCACCGCAGTAATCGACTCATCCTGCTCGACATTGATGAGATTACGCAGATGCTCGCCCTTGGCTGCGCGTCCCACATCAGGCAATGCATAAGCCTTAAGCTGATAAACCTTGCCGCGGTTGGTAAAGAACAGCAACGAATCGTGGGCATGTACGACCAGCAATTGCGCCACATCGTCATCTTCGTGAGTGGTAATGCCCCGTGAGCCCTTGCCACCACGCCGTTGCGCTCGGTATGCTCCAGTCGCCAGGCGCTTTATGTAGCCATTCGACGTGAGCGTCACCACCACCTCATCGTTGGGAATAAGATCCTCTTCAGTAAAGTCGGCAGCCTCAGCTTCGAGAATCTCACTTCGCCTGGGATCGCCATACTTCTCTTTGAGTTCGGCAAGATCGGCTTTGATAAGTGAGCGAACCTCATCAATACTGGCCAGAATCGCCTGGAGCCGCGCAATGGTCTGCTGTACCTCGACCAGCTCCTCTTGCACCTTGCGACGCTCGAGCGCCGCAAGTCGTCCCAACTGCATGTCGAGAACCGCTTTGGCCTGTTCTTCACTTAACTTGAAGCGAGTCTGCAAGTTGCTTGACGCTGTCTCACGGCTCTGGGACCGGCGAATGGTATCGATCACCGCATCTAAATTGTCGAGCGCTATCGCCAGACCATCCAGGATATGCTTGCGAGCCTCGGCCTTGGCCAGATCAAACTTGGTACGCCGGGTAATGACCGTCTCACGATGATGGATGTAGTGAGTCAGAAATGCCTTCAGGCCGAGCGTACGCGGCTGCCCGTCCACCAGCGCCAGCATATTGGCGCCAAACGTCGTCTGCATCGACGTATACTTGAAGAGCTGGTTCAAAATACTGAGGTGGCGAGCATCGCGACGAAGATCTACCACGACGCGAATACCCTGCCGGTCCGACTCATCCCGCACATCGGTAATGCCGTCTATCTTCTTGTCACGAGCAAGCTCGCTGATTTTCTTGACCAGATCGGCCTTGTTGACCTGATAGGGCAGCTCGGTCACGATAATGCTGATCTTGCCGCGCTCGGTTTCTTCGGTATGGGCCTTGGCCCGTATAACAATACGGCCACGCCCAGTGGAGTAGGCGTTGCGGATGCCCTCTCGTCCCTGGATGGTTCCGCCGGTCGGAAAATCAGGGCCCTTTACGATATGGCTGAGGTCCTCAGTCGTAGCCTCCGGGTGATCGATCAGGTGGACTATGCCATCGCAGACCTCACGCAAGTTATGGGGCGGTATGTTGGTCGCCATTCCCACCGCGATACCCGCAGCGCCGTTGATGAGCAAATTAGGCAAACGCGCCGGAAGGACCACAGGCTCGCTGCTATGACCGTCATAGTTAGGCTTGAAGTCTACAGTGTCGCGATCGATGTCGGCCAGCAGCTCGGAGGCAATGGCGGACATCTTGGCCTCGGTATAGCGCATGGCCGCCGCCGGATCGTCGTCAAGAGAGTTGTGCACGAAAACTCCGCCCGCAAGCAGGAAGTTGTGATGCGTGTCTACCGTAATGTCGTACACATCCTCGCGCTCCTCAAGGAACCGGACGGATACGATGCGATGGTTGTAGTGCGCACCAGCATCCAGCAGCTCGTCCCATGAGTCAAAATACGCGACTGCTTTGCGACTTGTCGGTATCCACTTGGCATCCCGGTGGCTATCGTACACATCAGGAGTTAGCTCGTTAGCAAGCACCTCTTGAAGCAATTGACACACATAGCCGGAGATCCTCTTGCGCATCACTTGACACCGGTAATCAGCACTCGCCCAATTCTTTCGCAAAGCGACTGCCGACTTCTGCGCAAGCTCATGCATCATATCTGGATTGGCAAGCAGGCGCCGGTAATTGCTTGCGCGGACTCCTTCGCGCTGAGCTGCTTGGAATTCTTCGCTTGACCATTGCCGAGCGATCTTTTCTTGATGGATTTA
>JBKQTH010000195.1:0-10062 GCA_052143275.1 Ktedonobacterales bacterium
GGGGGCCAACCAACGAAAAGCGCGAGGCGGAGAGGGTCTGCGCGTTCAAGAGTTGGCTCAACTCCGCGAAGCGGAGCAGAGCATCGCTGGACAACATGTGGGGGAGGAAGACCAGATTGGCCACGAGACCACCGATGATGAATCCCATCTCAATGATGGCGCCAATGATGGCGCGCCAATTCACTGCTCGGTTACTTGTCGACTTCCCAGAGGCAGCGTGCACAGCCACCGTCTGGTTACCTGTCGACTTCCCAGAGGCATCACGCAAACCCATGTATCTTGACCTCCCTGCCGTTTACACCACAAGCTGCCGCCCCGGGTGATCAGCGAGGGGGCCAGTGAACCGTTAGTGGACAACCCGACGCTCGAGTTCCTCGAATGGCATTGTAACAGACACGCACAAGCGTGGCAGCGTAAATTGCGAAATCGATTGTGGGTGGGCGTGCGGGTTCACTTCTTGCAGAAACTAGCGCCGCGGAACCACGTGAACCTCGATTTCCGTGGCATCAGCCAGAATCACGCTGGTACTCCGCTCTGCGCGCTCGAAACTCAGGTGAAGGTCCTGTTGGCCAAGCCGTAGGTGGCCAAGTTCGAGTGACTGCATCCAATCAGGCAGAGTAGGCGAAACAAGTGTCAGTCTCTGATGCTCCGCCTCCGGCTGAAACCCCAGCACCGAGCTCAAGAGGAGGAATGGTGCTCCGGCCGCCCAGGACTGGGGCGAGCAGGCTACCGAATAGCGAGTTGGCCCATAGCCGCCGATGCGGGCAAATCCACAGAAGAGCTCTGGCAGACGGGAACCGGAGTAGTAGAGACTGACGCCAAAGAGATTGCCCAGTAGATGCCCTACCTCGGCTGCGCGACCATAGTTGGAGAAGCCTGCGCCTATAAGAGCGGTGTCATGAGGCCAGACCGAGCCATTGTGGTAGCTCATGGGATTGTAGCGAGCAGCAGTGGTGGAAAGCGTGCGGATGCCCCAGCCGCTGTACATATCGTCGGCCATAAGGCGAGACACCATCATTGCCGCCCATTCTGGAGGCACGATGCCGGTCCAGAGGCATTGTCCGGCATTGGAGCTGACAACCTGGCACGGCTTCTTCTGACCATCCAGCGCCAGGTAGAAGATATGTTCCTCTTCCCACCAGAACCTTGTCAGGAAGTTTTCGCGGACCAGCCTGGCCTTCCGGTCCCAGTCCGCAGCCAACTCAGGCTTTCCCATCCGCCCGGCCAAATAGCTCATTTCCTGGTAGGCGGCATAGACGTAGCCCTGGACCTCGCAGAGCGCGACCGGAGATGGGGCCAGCGAACCATCAGCGTGGGTGACGGCATCCCAGGAGTCTTTCCATCCCTGGTTCACCAAACCAGTGGACGACACTTTGGCATATTCCAGGAAGCCATCTCCATCCTGGTCGCCATACTCGCTGATCCACCGCGCAGCAGCCTCGGCATTTTGCCAATGGCCGCGGAGGAAGTCGACATCATTGGTCCAGCGTATGTACTTGCCCATTACAATCAGGAAGAGAGGTGTTGCATCGACCGTTCCATAATAGGGAATGAAAGGAATCTCGCGGCAATTCGCCATTTCGCCGGTGCGATATTCATGCAGGATGCGACCAGGCTCTTCCTCGGTAAATTCATTCACAATCTGTCCCTGGTGCGCCGCCAGGAAGCCGAGTGTTCCTCGGGCAACTTCGGGAAACCAGGGTAGAAACTCTAAGCTGGTGATGAGCGCATCCCGCCCAAAAGGGCAGACATACCACGGTACACCCCCGTAGGGCAGAGGGCCTTCGGGCATGAGAGTAGACATCATCACCAGATCATGCATGCCTCGCGTAAGCATACGATTGAAAAACACATTGTCGGAGCGGACGATCGGCAGCGGCATCTGCTCGCGCCAGTAACCTCGGGTAAGCGGCACATCCTGGGACTTCGCCATCCCTGGCCTGGATCTGGCCCTGTAAGAAGGTAACGGCACATCCGGTGAAGGAGTAGCCTGGTCCGCCGCACCATGTTGCCACCTTACATCCTCAGTAGTGGAGAGCTCGCAGATAATCTGTAACTGTACCGGCACACTCGGGCTGAGATCAAAATCCCAGAACTGCCCCTGTGGTACCGACCGGCTCGGCGTGGGTGTCATGGTGCAGACGGTCTCGCGCACGATATTGTCAAGGCCACGATATCCTAATACCACCGAGCGCTCCTTCACTTGAGACGCCAGGATTTCGCCACGCTGTGATCGCATCAGACCCCGTACCTCGAAGATGTCGCGGAAGTCGGCGCTGAGCTTGAGGCCAAACTTTACCGAAAGCGCCGTAGGGTGGAAGCTGGTGAGCGTCAGGGTTTCGCTGAGCTGATTGTCACGCAGCGCCAGCAGACGCCGTATGTGGATAGTTCCCTGATATACCTCCTCATGGCCGATGCGGAGAAACGGGTTCGCCAAATCTATCTGGCAGGTTCCTTCTTCGTCTGACATCGAGTGAGATAAGGTTGCCAGCGGCTTTCCCTCAAGGAAAAGATCGCAGGCACGCAGGTAACGAGTTCCACGCCAGTAGAGACCAGTCTCTTGTTCGGATTCGGGCAAGTCGCCTCGGTCATCGGCTACCAGGAACGCATCTCCATGTTTGAGCGTGATCTTTTCGACGGTGACGCTGGCCGACCCCTTTAGCACGTAGGGATCAGCAGACCACTCTTGCTCCTGTGGATCTGTTGGTGGCTGGTTTGCTGGCATACTCATAGAGCGTCACCAGACATGCCCGGGGTGGATTCAGGGGAGTCCAGAGAGTCCAGAGAGTCTAGAGAGTCTAGCTGACCGGTACGGTTCATATGGTTGATACGACTCATTTCAATAGCGTCAAGGCCAGTAACGGCTGATCGAAGAGTCGGTTCCGGCTCACCCACACCAATGGTTGGCGCAACCGGCAAGACACTCCGGTCCTGTAGTTGTGAATACACATGGACATATTCCAATGCCATATGACGCATGTCAAATCGCTGCATAGCGTAGCTACGGCAGACCGGCCGTGAGATATCGGAGAGCCGGAGAGCCGCCTCGACCAGCTCATCCACGGTTTCGCGAAGATAACCGGTTACGCCGTCTTCGAGCAGCTCCGGAGCTGCTCCTATAGGACACGTGAGCACTGGGGTACCACAGGCCAACGCTTCAATAAACACCATGCCGAATGGCTCAGGCCAGTCAATTGGTACCAAGAGAGCCATAGCGTTGCCGATTAGTTCCCGTTTGCTGCTTTCGTCCAGCTGGCCTAGAAACTCGATCGACGGATGATCGAAGAGCGGCTCTACTACAGTGGCAAAGTAATAACGATCCTGGGGGCCTATCTTCGCGGCAATCTTGAGTGGAATGCCCGTCCGTCTGGCAATCTCGATGGCACGCTCAGGCCTCTTGTCAGGCGAAATACGTCCCACAAAACAAAGATAGTTTTCGGCTGTGGGATGGTAGGCAAAGCTCTTGATATCTATCCCATTATGGATGGTAGCTGCCCAGTTGAGAGCAGGTTGAGCTCGTCGCTGGCTGTGGCTGATTGCTACATAATGGGCGCTGGAATAGGCGCCGTAGACCCTCCCTAGCTCCTTGCTATCCAATCGTCCATGAAGCGTCAAGATCGTAGGCGTTTTGGTAGTCCCAACGAAAGGCAACGTAAGATAATCCAGATGGGAATGTATGACATCAAAATCCGAGGCGTGCCGGTACACGTTTTCCAGCATGGCAACGTAGTAGGCATTGACATCAATATCTGGATCAAACTCAATCGCCTCCGGTACGAAGGGGACAAGCCGCGCACTGGTTTGTGAATCCCCAGTTGCGAAGAGGGTCACATCATGACCGAGTTGCACTAATGACTCGATAAGATTGTAGATTACGCGCTCGGTCCCGCCATAGGCATGTGGAGGAGTCGCAGTCTGCAAAGGTGCTATCTGCGCGATTCTCATAGTACTTGCCCCCTGATGCGATGCTGCAGCATCTTTCGTCCTTCTTCGGAATTCCTCTACCATTCCTGCGGTAAAAACCCCTGCAGCACGGTTAGCGGCGCACCTGTGGTGTACACTAAATCGGGGCCACGAAACCGCGACCCCGCTCTCGTGTTTGCCTCATTGCGGCGCTGCAATCTCCTATTGTAGCGCCATCTGCGCTTGTTACCCAACCATTGCTCATTTGGGAATGCAAGTTTCATACCATACCATCCTACCCTTTGTATCGCGCCTCCTATACTTATGTGCTCTCTGCTGGGTTTGCCGCGGTGATGGTGCTTGCAGCAGCGCTTTCGCTGCGAATCGGAACGCGTGTGACACGGCATGAAAAGTACTAGGGTATGGCTGCGGCCAGTCGGAGAAGCTCCAGAAATGTGTGTTACAATACGGCAAATATCAATTTGAAACACATGGAGCACAGTCTACCCGGCACAATGGAGGGATTGGCGGCCCAGGATGAGCGAGCGGCAACGACCATTGCGTAAATCCAAGAAGGCACCGACTCATAACCCTCGCGCTGAGAAGGAACAGCAACCTAGCTTTACACTGCAAGCTCGTGCGCTCGTTGAACAGTTCGCCTCTCTTCAACCATTCCTTCTCGACCCATTTCAGATCGAAGCTGCCCGCCAGATTGCCTCCGGCCGCTCGGTTCTGGTGGCCGCGCCCACCGGAACTGGCAAGACGATTGTTGCCGAATTCGGCATCTGGCTGGTCCGGCAAAGTGGACAGCGTGCAATCTATACAGCGCCTCTGAAGGCCCTTTCCAACCAGAAGTTCCGCGACCTGCGTCGCCGCTACGATGACCAGAGTGTTGGTCTACTGACCGGCGACATCGTTGAGAATCCACGCGCACCCATCGTGGTCATGACTACTGAAATCTACCGTAATATGCTCCTCGAAGGCTGCCGCGCCGCCAGCAAGGCGCAGCCCGCTGCCGATCCAGATGTAGCAGCCGGCGATACCCTGCAGGACAGCCCAGGCATCATCGCGGCTGATGATGTAGCCGAACTGGCACACCAGGCAGCTTTAGATGAAGAGCTTTCAACGGTAGGATGCGTGATTTTTGACGAGTTGCACTATCTCAGCGATCCCGGACGTGGACCGGTCTGGGAAGAGGCAATCATCCATTCGCCTGAGCACATTACCCTGGTCGGCCTATCGGCAACCGTCAGCAATGCTGACGAGTTGCGGCGCTGGATCGAGCATGTGCATGGACCAACCGCGTTGATCTTCCACCAAGAGCGCTCGGTGCCACTTGAGCATTACTACTTCTTGGACGGCCAACTACACCTGGTTCAGGACGCTCTGGGAAAGCGAGTCGAGCGTTTCCCGAGTGTTGGCGGGGAGGCCACTCTGGCACGCTCCCGCGGACACTATCGCCGGTACACCAGCGGCGAGAACGCCGGTGCATACTTTACTGGTCAGCCGGAGAGACCCGCGCCGGAGAATGAAGAGCAGCCCAAGGAGCGCCAGGCACCCGAGGCGGGAGAGACGCTAACCGCCCTACGGAATGCTGATTTGCTCCCCTGCATTTACTTCTTACCCGGACGCCGAGCCGTAGAAGGGGCCGCTGAGAGCGCAAAAGGCCATCTCCTGGTTAACCCGGATGCCCGTGCACGTCTACAGGTTGAGGTTCAAGAGTGGGTAGCACGGCTGCCTGCCGAAGATCAAAAGCTGGAGCAGGTACAGCGCCTAGCGGCGCTGTTACCGCGTGGTCTTGCCTTCCACCACGCCGGGTTGCTACCTGGACTCAAGGTCATGGTGGAAACGCTCTTCCAACGGGGTGACCTTCGCGCAGTCTTTGCTACCGACACGTTGGCGCTCGGCATCAATATGCCTGCGCGAAGCGTGGTACTTGGCAGCCTTAGCAAATTCGACGGCACGCAGATGCGCCTTCTGACCCCGAACGAATATCAGCAGCTTACCGGCCGCGCCGGCCGGCGCGGTATGGACGACAAAGGGGCGGCTATCATTCCCTATTCTCCTTGGGGAGAGGGCTTTGAGCCAACCTTTGCCACCCTCACCGGGCCCCTTTTACCAGTAACCAGCGCCTTTACAATTCGCTACAATACCATTCTCAATCTCTGGCGTCCCGGCGACCCCGGCCGCCTACGCACCGCGCTGGCCGCAAGCCTGCGCGAGTTCCAACGTCCGCGCGGCCAGCAACTCCTTAGTCGCGCCGCTGCCGCCGAATTGGAAGGGACGATCTCGGTATTGCGTGAGCTGAGCTATATCAGCGACGATGAACTAACCGTAAAGGGAAGGCTGCTGCGCGCCCTCTTCCATCCTGCCGGAATGGTTCTCACCGAGCTACTGGTCAACGGTTCACTGGATGGTCTAACCGCAGCCGAACTGGCCGAGGGTGTAAGCTGGTTCACGTTTGATGACGACCGCTCACTACGCAATACCAACTATCTCTCGCAGCGGCTGCTCCAGCTGCGCCGCGAAGTTCAACATGCTCGAGCGCGCGTCGCTTATCGCGAATATCAAAAGGGGCTTATGCTTTCGCCAGGAATCATAGAGAATTTCCATGGTGTAGCGCTAAACTGGCATCGCGGCTTTTCACTGGGCGGCCTTCTGCGACGCATTGATCTGGCCGAAGGTGACTTGCTGGTCACATTGAATCAGACAATCGACCTCTTGCAACAGCTACAGGGCGCGGTAGGTCAGGTGGTCGACACGCAGAGCCTCTGGCGAGCTGCCGGTGTATCGACTCACGAAGGTCGCTACCTGGCCGAGGTGCAGGCTCGCCTTACCCGCCTACGCCCGATATTGGATAGCGCCTGGCGAGGCATGTTGCGCGGAAGCGTGGCACAAAGCCGTGCCATTCCAGGCACAAGCGTCCTTGCTCCAATTGGCGTACAGCCTGACCCTCTTCCACTACTCCCAATGGCCGAAGATGAAGAGCCCGATCTTGCCAGGCAGGATCGCACTCTTGACACTGACCAAGGGCCGGCAGGACTTCGGTCCTAACTGGAGTATTTTGCGGAGTGTCTGGTGTATAGTCGCACCAGACAGATATCGCTAGAGATGTCAATTCCTTCGGTCAGGAAAGGATATCGCCTATGCAACGGCGCACTCAGCCACGCACTGTACGCCGCGATACCATCACTGGCTTGCCGGTTATTAATCCAGGGCAATCTCACACTGGACTGAGCCCACAGCCCCGCCATAGCGCCCTGGAGGCGACGTTTAAAGCAGGTAGTCGAGCACAGCTAACCGCTATCGTCGGCATGGTGCTGCTGCTGGTTACGGGTACGACCTTTGCCATTACCCGCGCCGCCCCGCATGGCGCTTCCGCAAGTGCCCATAATGCTGTCGTAGGGGTACGGTCGTCCTCGCTCACCTCCGTTCCCATTGGCACACCACTACCGTCGGGATATGGCCCAACACTCTCTGACGGCTCTACCCCAGTCATCTCTAGCCCACCCGCTGATGTAACTGGAGAGTTCTGCCAGCAAAGCTATATGTTCGTTCCCAATATCAGCCAGTGGACAGTGCCGCCTGGCTGTTACGCAACCATTTATACGCCCAATCCGGCCGATTTCCCGTTCGTCGCGGGATTCGGCTACTGCAACTGGTGGGTGCAAGAGCAACATCTAAACACTCTCGATATTACTGAAGGCAGCTATCCACTCAACTCCACTCCAGAAGCCGGCGAAGCAGTGTGGTTTGATCCGGGTGTGCAGGGAGCGAGCTCGGATGGTCACTGGGCGCAGCTGGTCGCTGTCAGCCCGGGTGGCTACTGGCTTCTTATCAGCGAGATGAACTTCAGCTGGCGTGGAGGTGGCTTCGGCCGAGTGGATTATCGCTACATCCATACCGGCACCGGCATCCTGTTTGTCGAGGCATGACCTGTATGCTCTTGGCTCGTAAGTGGCTCTCGACAACGTATACCGACCTGCTATACTTGCACCTAGCTGGCAGAACTCTCACAGTTTGCCTGACAGACCTAGCGGAACCATAGGCGGAGAAGAGCATGTCGCTCGATCACAAGGCACATCATCGCGTGCTCGTCATTCAGCACGACGATGCCTTGCGCGAGACGTTGCGGGAGGTGCTTGAGGATACCGGCTATGAGGTGATCGAGGCCCGGGACGGTGAAGGCGCGCTGCGTATACTGCGTATGAACGACAAGAACGGCATGGTGGTGATACTCGATCAATTCATGCCTCGATTGGATGGGGTCGAACTGCTACGGGAAGTGGCACAGGACCGCAGACTGACCAAACACTTTAGCTTCATTCTGCTGAGCGCGGCACGTCTCTCGATGAGGCTTACGGTGGTTCGGCTCTTTACCAAGCTTGCCGTGCAGGTCGTATCCAAACCCTTTGATGTAGACGACTTTCTGGCCGCGGTAGCCGCGGCGAATCAACGTCTGTCAAATCTCAGCCGCTGAACCCTGAATCATAGCAGTCGATTAACCGGATCAATCCCCCCTGCGTAATAATGGTATAAAGGAAATTGTGTAAGCTACGACTCATAAATGGAGAGTAAATAGCATGGAATCTCGAGAAAACGCGCTTGCGATGTTCGGTGCGGGGTGTTTCTGGGGAGTTGAAGCGGCATACCGCCAAGTTCCTGGCGTGATTGCCACAGCGGTTGGTTATGCTGGAGGTACCCTGGAGAACCCTACGTACCGTGATGTTTGTTCACATACCACCGGCCATGCCGAGGTGGTACAGGTTGAGTACAATTCAGCCGAGGTCTCTTATGGCGACTTGCTGCAAGTCTTCTTTGAAAACCACGACCCGACTCAGTTAAATCGACAGGGCCCGGACATCGGCGACCAGTATCGCTCGGTGATCTTCTATTTTTCGAAAGAGCAGGAGGCAGCTGCAGAGGCCGCAAAAGCGCAGCTACAGCAATCCGGTAAGTACCGTCGGCCTATCGTCACGCAAATCTTGCCGGCTCCTACGTTCTTCCGGGCTGAAGAGTACCATCAGCAGTATCTCGAAAAGCGCGGCCAGAGTCATTGCCGTATATGATCGAGAGTTCTCGCCAGATGATAGTGCGCCACCAGCATCACAGGGGTCTTAGAGGAGATTAAGATAACGGAACGCCCTTTTGGCCGCACTTTCCTTTGGCCAAAAGGGCGTGACGCTGTTCGCGGTTATCGCGCTCGTAGCAAATATCTCAAATATCTCAGGCGTCGTCTTCGCCGATATTGAAGCGCCTGCGGAATCGCTCAACACGGCCCGCCGTATCTAGGATGCGCTGCTGTCCGGTATAAAATGGATGGCACCTTGAGCAAACATCAACCCGAAGGGTGGGTTTGGTGCTGCCGACCTTGAAGGTGTTGCCGCATGCGCACGTGACGGTCGCCTCTACATAATTGGGGTGAATACCAGATTTCATGAAACTCCCACGGCCAAATTGCCGCCTCCGCAAGTATGCGCAATTGTCAGATCCCAGTCGAATCTGGCGCTACACATACACTGTAATTATATCACCCAGGCATTCGCAGCACAATGATCTCTGTCGGCGGAGACCACGAGGTTTTATCACAGAGCAATGATCCGCCGGCCTTTAATGGCCAGATGAAGTGCCAGACGTAACTCCGGGTCGTCAAGATTACGTCCAAGTAGTTCTCCAGCGAGAGCCAGGCGATAGGTGAGCGAGTTGCGATGCAGATGCAGCTTCCTGGATGCCTCCTGTAGATTGCCATTGCAGGCGAAGAATATCTCCAACGTCTCAATGAGGCGCGAGCCATTGCGCGAATTGGCTAGTATTGGTCCCAGCGTATCTTGGACAAACTGTTCGAGCTGCCCAGTCTCACGAAGCGCCAGCAGCAATTGGTAGACCCCTAGCTCGGACAAACGCGCAATATGCCGCGGCCCCAGGATCAAAAAACCCAACTTAGCGGTATCGCGAGCCTCATTGGCACGTGTATGCACCTCGGATGGCTGGTACGCCGGCTCGCTGACGGCGGCACTCCAATCGTCCTTTGCACCCAGGATGCGGGTTAGCAAGCCACTTATCCGTTCCACCAGATCGGACGAGCCAGGCGATACGCCATCTAGAGAGACGAGTGCCGCCACCTGCTTCTCGCGCGCTCGCGCCCATGAGCCCAGTGTG
>JBKQTH010000196.1:0-11573 GCA_052143275.1 Ktedonobacterales bacterium
GGCAGCAGCACGAAGTACCAGGAGAGGGCAGTAACGGCGCTCATCCACAGCACGCCATCGACGATAACCTGCAGGCCGCGCAGCCAGCGACCTTCCGCGTGCAAAAGGAACAGAGCGGCGACAAAGCAGGGATACTGCAGGATGAAGAAGAGATCGGGCAGGCTTGGGAAGGGGACACCATGTGGATAGATGACCACATCAGCAATCGTAAAGATTGTGCGGCCGACCGCGTAGGCGAGCATGCCCAGCGCTATCCAGCGCGCGGCGGCCGCATTCGGCAGATGCCTGCGCGTGAGGCCCACAGCGAGCCAGGCGACGACGGCCAGCTGCGGCCAGGCCAGCGCGGTCCGCAGCCAGTCGGTGGCCGGCTTGATCCAGGGCGGTTGCAGCAGGGTAACGGTCAGCTGGTAGCCGATCAGCAGGGCACACACCACGAACGCGGTCACCAGCACACGGTCGTGGAACACGACCTGATGCAGGGTGCGATTCGGCGGTGGATCGCGCTTCGCAGAAGTGTCTGCCATATGGTTACCCTGCTTTCCCTGGCGCTGGCAGCTCGCGCCTGCCTGAAGTCAGCCTCACGCCTGGGGCACCATCCGCAAAGGACAGTGCTGAACAGTTCCCGACGCTCTGATGCCCTGCCCGTGAGGCAGGATGTGCACTCGCTTTCATCGATTCAATCCCCCTGGTTCCAGTATCCTCGCCCAGTCTGCTGCTGCTACATCACCGCAGCAGTCTTGCCTCCGTCAAAGACCAGGTTGGACCGCTGCACCACCTTCCTTCCGCAATCCCTTGACCTCGGCTTCGGCGCGGCTGTCCGAGCTCATTGTGATGAAGAAGCTGGAAAAGACGTGACAGTTCACGAAGGTAAGAAGCGAGGCCCCGTGAATACGCCACTCTCACCTTTAGACAAGGCGCGATGGACCCGCGCGGAGATGCGTCGAAAGTGTGACCAGGCCAGGAGGTGCCGTTGGCGCGACGGTGCGGGCACCAGCCGGCGCACCTCCAGCACACTCAGGGGAACGATATCGGTTGCTTTCATGGCGCCTCTTTTTGTGCCGCGACGTGGGCGGCGTGGGCGAGGTGGGCCCGGATGACCTCCAGGGTGGCATGAGCCAACAGGACCAGCGTGATGTAGTGCATCCAGGCGTCGTAGCGGCGCACTTCGTACTCGTCCAGGCCGACTTCCCCTTTGGCCTGCTCAAAAGCCACCTCAATGGTCCACCGCCTCCCCGTTCCCAGCACCAGCTCGGATAACGCCGTCGCTTCCGGCCCGTAGACCCGGTAGTAGGCGAACTCGGGTGAGGGGTCCGGCTGCACTTCCCCGCCGAGAGGTGCGTCCAGGCTCGCTCGTGTCGCAGCGGCAGCGCAAGACCCAGGCCCAGCTCGCCAATCGGCACCGCAGACTCGCGGCCCAGCGCAAGAGTCTGCACGGGCGCCTTGCGCATCAGATTGTCCGGAACGGCAGCGCCTTTTTGTTGGAACGCGTCTCCTATCGGGCGTGGCAACATCGGTACGGCAGAAGCATCCAGCGTCGTGCGCCGGGGATGTTTGTGCAGATCCTGACTCGTCTGGCTGAGAGTGCTGGCGGGCAGGTGCATTTGATCCCCACCCGCACGACGAAACTGTCGCAGATGTGTCAGTGCGGGCAGGTCAAGAAGAAACCACTCTCACTGCGGGTCCATGCGTGTTCCCAGTGTGGCGTGCAGATGCAGCGGGATCTGTACTCCGCCTATTTGATTCGGTTTGTGGATCCAGACACAACCCTGCTCCACGCAGACCAAGCACCTCAGACTTGGCCGGGTTGGGAACCCATCCTGCGGGCGGCGTGGAAGCAGGCCCATCCCACATCTCAACCGGCGAGGGGAGGTGCCCACCGTGCCTCCCACGTACGGCGGCGGAACGCTGCCTTGCGTCGGAGCTGGTCGTCCGCAGAAGGTTCACGAGCCAAACCCAAGAGCCCGGATGCTGTGCCCTCGGGGAGAGCCGGGTCGCGGAGGCGGTGATGTGGGCCAGAACCTGCCGGATTTATCCGGCAGTGGAGCTCAGACGGTACAGGACTTCGCCAGCATCCGCCACAATCAATATGCCTTCGCTCTCGCGACCGAGCCATGTTGAGGGGTCGATATCATGGTAGTCCAAGTATCCGAGATTCACCTTTTCACATATCTCCTTGGTCAATTTCGTAGCCAGAGTCACACGTATGCGTGGCGACTCAAAGCCAGTTGTGGAATCGTAGGTACCCGTACCTTTCACATGAGTGCTGTGAGCCAGTATGCTACCTGGAATCGTCTCAAATTGATCCCACTGCTTAAGAAAGTAGTCGCGAACGTGATAACCAACCCGCTCAATCAGCGACCTATGCGAATAGGATATTTCTGTTAGATGCGGTGCATAGATGATGACCTCGCCTCCATCGGCTACAACTGGCTCGGTCTTGTACATGGCTTTCGCCGCAGTCCACAAGTCGCTGTACCGAGGTGAAGGCATCGACAGTACACGCTGAAAAGCATGTGGTACCGCTACTATGTTGAGCTGGGCAGACAGAGTGGCTGCAGCTCTAAAGGCGTCAACATAGTCACCAATATAGAGACCATGCAAGGCAGAGCCTCGCAGCGCAAGTGCAAGACAGGTTATCGTTCGCGGGACAAACTCTGCCGCTCGATGGATTACCCTGCGCACCGGAGTATCCTCAATGCCGATGGTATCCATGCTGGTAACCAAGGCACCCAGCCAGTGTGTAAAGTCAATAATCTCTGGGCCAGCGATTCCTGGAAACAGGTACTTTGCCCCACCTGAGAAGCCGGCTACTTCATGCGGAAACACTGGACCACAGAGCAACAGATGATCATACTCGAGGATACGGCTGTTGAGAGTAACTGGAACTTCACGAACCAGCAGTCCGTTTGTGAGGCGAGCCGCTTCCTCGAGCGGAATAACTCCGATGGTCGTCAACGCCTCCGGCGCATTCCATCGGTGATTGAAAATACGTGTGTTCGGATAGTATTTGACTTGCTCCTCTTGGGACAACCCGACCAATTTCGCGATCTGCTCTTCCGACATTGGTGGATGGGTTCCGAGAGCAATGAGATAATCCAACTGCTCAACGCGCCGCCCCACGTTTTCGTTGAGCAGACGGAACAGCAATGGAATCGGAGCTGTACGTGTCCCATCCGGAATAATCGCCAGGACTCGTTCACCAGCCCGTGGCATTTCCTGAAACGCTTCAGCGATTATTCCTTCCACATCTTCAGGTGTCAGCAGCGTGGACAGTGACCCCCTGCCAGCAAGCATCCTATCCCTCCAAACAGTGATTTCATATAAACGAGTTCAGCTAAACGAGTTCATCCTGAGCATCCGACCTGCGCGCTCCAGCATAGAATAGCATTAAGGTTGCCTGATGTGACTCACCGGCGAGTTACACGCCTCCGAAGGCTGAAAAACCGCCGTCAACGGGCACGACTATTCCTGTGACAAACGCGGAGGCTGGGCTGATGAGCCATAGCAAAGTCCCCATCAGATCTTCTGGTTTGCCCATTCTCCCCATGGGAGTATGCTCCAGGATGTGCACTGCTCGGGGTGTGGGCAGTCCAGTCTGAGCATCCTCCAACAGATAGCGATTCTGATCGGTTAGGAAGAACCCTGGGGCAAGGGCATTTACGCGAATATGTGGGCTGTACTCTCGAGCCATGTGCACTGCCAGCCACTGAGTGAAGTTAACAATGGCTCCTTTGGCCGCACTGTATGCGGGAATGCGGGTTAAGGGGCGAATCGCACTCATGGATGCGATGTTGACAATACAGCCTTGTCCATTACTCGCCATATGTTGGCCGAATACTTGGCAGCACTGCACTGTACCAGCAAAATTCACGTTCATGACGCTGCCCATCGCCTCTCCGTCCAGGTCAAAGAATGATCTGGTTTCGGAGGTCGTAGCTAGTTCTTGGTTTCCTCCAGCCGCGTTGATCAGTATGTCAATACGTCCCCACCTGTTAACAATGTGCTCCATCGCGCGCACTAAAGAGGTACGGTCCAGCACGTCTGCAGTCACGTATATAGCTTCTCCGCCCATCTCTTGGATCAGACGAGCGCGCACTTCTCGCGCCTCAGCATGTCTGCTCAATCTGGCAACACGAGCCCCTAAACTCGTGAGATGGTCGGCCATAGCTCCGCCGAGAACTCCAGTGCCGCCAGTTACAACGACGACTTGTCCGCCTATATTGAAACGACTGTCCATTCTTTCCACGTGGCTGTCCACCTTCACTATTTGGGCGGCGCCTGCCCGTCACGCACGCATACGTGTGCCGGATCATCACTCCATGCACCGTAAGTGCGCTTTGTACCATACAGCGCCCAGACATACCGTAGCTCATACCCAGGAGCTGCCATTACCGCAAGAAAGTCTCGTAGAATAATCACCGTATCACTGTCTTCGACTACAACTGCCTGGTTTACCGCATTGGCTGCCTCGCGCGTTTCATAGATACGGCTGGCCTCGAAACTACCTTGAGGCTGAACGAGAAATAAAGTACAGCTCCTCAGAGATTCTCTCGGGCGGGTTATCAGTGTCAGTCTTATGGGGAGAAAACGAAGGCCAGTTCCCCGGTGGGTTACTCGTCACCTACGATGAGGCGTTTGGTCACCGACGCGAGCGCTGTACCGGCCAAACGTGGCGCTCCCAATTGCCTCTACCATCCAGAGAACTGTGACACGTCAAGTATACTATATTTCATCAAAACTCTGGCTTTGCGGCACGGAGAGACTAGCAATCTGAATAATACATGCATGGCCTGTCCGAGACGGTAGAGTTAGTTAGGGAAACGTGAAGTCTTTGGGAGAAGGTAATCATTCGCTCGTTTTACTTGTGAATTCTTAAGTAGGGCAGGAGATGACGCACGATGCTTGAGAGTTGCACCGTCGGCCTAGACATCGGCACGAGTAACGTAAAGGCGACTGCTTTTGACGTAAATGGCGGTGCAGTGGCTAACGCTGGTAAGAGCCTACCTCTTATCCACGACAGCACTGGTGCGGCGGAGCAGGATCCAAACATTGTCTACGAAACCGCTAACAACGTACTGGCAGAAGTAACACACCTTGCGTGGCAAGCAGGTTTTTGTGTTGAGCGCATAGGACTAAGCACTGCAATGCACAGCTTGATTGCTGTCTCTGAGGACGGAAGTCCGCTGACGAATGCCCTCCTATGGATGGATTCACGCGCCGGCAAGGAGGCGTCTATTCTGTGGAAATCTCAGTGCGGAAAGGCTATTTACAAAAGAACGGGCACTCCAATCCATGCAATGTCTCCACTGAGCAAGATGCTCTGGATGCGCCAGAATCAACCACACATCTTCCAGGTTGCCTGGCGATTTGTCTCGTTGAAAGAATGGCTCTGGAATCGTTGGTTCGGGGAATGGTGTGTGGACGCTTCCATCGCTAGCGCCACTGGTCTCTACAACCTTCTCGAGGGATGTTGGGACAGCAAGGCACTAGCTAGAGCAGGCATTCGCATTCACCAACTCTCAAGAATTGTCCCTACTACATATACCCAGTCTGGTGTAAGGGAGCCACTCTTACACCAGGCAGGCCTCACGGAACGAACAGTTTTCACTATTGGCGCCTCCGACGGGGTACTTGCCAACCTGGGGATTGGAGCGCTCGAGCCTGATCGCATGGTATTGAACATCGGCACCAGTTTAGCTGTACGCTGTGGAACTCGAGAGCCTGTCCTTGACCCTGTGATACAATCGTTCACTTATGTACTTGATCGTGACCGCTTTGTCGTAGGTGCGCCTAGCAATAGTGGTGGCATTCTTCTGGAGTGGTTTTATCGCAGCGTCCTCGGTCATGACGACAGCGACAGCCGCGGACTTGAACAGATGATAGTAGCAGCAGAACGCGTGCAGACGGGATCACTGATCTGCCTTCCTTATCTAGCTGGCGAGCGTGCGCCACTGTGGGATGCAGAAGCGAGAGCTGCTTTTTTCGGTATAGGACTCGAGCACACCAACCTTCATCTCATGCGAGCCCTGATTGAAGGGCTCATGCTGAATGCCTATTGGATTGCCTCTGGTCTGTTTGACAAGCTTGGTAGGCCCCGCGAAATTGTGTGTACCGGAAAGCTTATGGAGACAGGATGGGTTCGTCAGCTGACAGCAGATGTCTTTGATTTGCCGATACGATCTTTGGGTACCATAGATGCATCAGTATTTGGGGCCGCGATCCTTGCTAACATCGCCACTGGCATATGGTCTTGGGACCATGCGCTTGAGCTAACAACAAGAGAGCAGCATACTTTGACTGATCCTTCAGGTATTCATAATGCATATAGCGTAAAGTCGAGGCTTTTTAAACAATTAGCCAAAACAACGCTCCCGCATGCGCTAACAGAGCGCTAGGTCGTACGAAGTTCACAACGCCGCGATCTCGTCCCAGACAGCCTGCGCGATCGGAAGCTGAACAAGCTCCAGCGTCTGGGTCACTCGTTCCGGCCTGCTGATGCCCACAATGGTCGAGGTGATGCGCGGGTCGCGCAACGAAAATTGGAGCGCCGCCGCCGCAAGCGGCACCTTGTGTTGCCGGCACACGGCTTCGAGCGCGAACGCGCGTTCCAGATAGGCATCCGACGCCTGGCCGTAGGCATACCGTGGGTACGCCGCAGGTCCCTTAGCCAGGAGGCCGGAGCCGTACGGGGCAGCGTTGATTGCTGCGACACCATGGCGCTGGCAGGCCTCCCAAAGTGGGTCGGCCTCCTGGTTGAGCAGCGTATACCTGTTGTGCGAAATGGCTACGTCGAACAGGTCCGTCTCCACAAACCGCATCATCATCTCGACAGGGCCGCCAGCAATGCCCAAATACTGAATCAGACCTTCGCGCTGGCACTGGCGCAGCACCTCGACCGGTCCATACGCCGCCATTGCCGCCTCGAAGCCAATGTGCTCTGGATCGTGCAGGTAACATATAGGGAGGCTATCGAGCCCGAACAACCGCAGGCTCCGCTCGACGCTGCGCCGCATCTGAGCGCCACTGAATTCGCCTGTGTGCAGATCGCGGTCCGCCTTTGTGGCCACCACGAACTGCTGCGGGACGCCTCCAAGTTCACGTAGCACTACGCCGATACGGCGCTCGCTCTCACCGTCGCCATAGGAGGCCGCCGTGTCGACGAACGTGAACGGGCCGGCGAAGATGGCGCGAATGGTCTCCAGCGCCTGTGCCTCCGGAACACCATACGCAAACGCTTCTGGCATGTCACCCAGCTCCGCGCAGCCGACGCACACCTCGGTGACCTCCAGTCCCGTCGCTCCGAGCGGGCGTAAGGGCAGTGTTGTTCTATCGTGCATCTCTTCATTCTCGCCTCTCGTTATGCCTGATCGTCTCTTCCCTGGCTAGCCGCCGCGAACGGCTGCAAATGACGCACGAAATGGCGTGTGAGCACCTCGGCGTAGACCTCTGGAAATCTGCGCAACAGCTCCAACACGCTGTCGCGGAAGAGGAATGCGCCCGCCACGCTCTCCGCCGTCAGCACCGAGCCGAACGTCACATGCAAGATCTCGCGCGCATCGAACTGCTCGAGTAAAACGGCGACATCGTAGTCGGGCTTCGCTGGATCGGGGGCGCGATCGAGGCGTGCTGAGACATGATAACTGACGCGATCCGCAGCGTAGTGCTGGCAGGCGAACGCATAGATCTCACGCAGGAGCGGCGGATCCAGCTCGCCGATGGTCCGCAAGGCTTCCAGGTAGCTGGTTCCAGCGGTCTTGAGATGCACCAGGCTGTGTGTCGCCTCTACGCAAATGTCATAGATGCTGAACTTGTCAGAGCCAGAGTGGAGACTCAGCTTGTAAGGGCCATATGCTCGGGCAATAGCTGCGTGAAGTGCAACGTCCTGGGCGAATGCGGTGAGGTCGCCGATATAGTCGACTCCTTTTTCAAAGGTGCCAACAAAGCGTGGCGCTAAGCTCACCCAATGGACCCCGAGACGAGTGAGTTCCCTGGCCCAGTACACATGCTCGGCGTGTGTCGTAGGCGTCTCCGTCTCGTCTACTGACACCTCGACTTCCCATGTGCGGTTGTCGCTCACCTGCATGAGGTGTTGATACAGCGAGGACACGTGGGCTATTGCCCGGCCATACTTGACCGCCGCACGATGCAAGGTGATCTCATCGAAGGAAATCCGGTGACCATCGCAGTCGATCGCCGATGCCAGATAGCGCCTTGCCAGATCGCCCGGGGTGTCAGCCAGCTGCTCCCATGGAAGCATGTGAAAGCGCTCACGCAGGTCGTCCTTGGTGGCGCCATCGGCGGTGCTGTCTACATACATGCCGGGATCGAACGTAAAGAAAGTGTAGTCGGCGGCAACACATCGGTCGACGTCGTCGGGTGTCTTGAGATGATCGGCGTCCGCCCCAAAGCCAGCGCGCCAGCCTTCAGCAAATACGCCCCACATGGCGTCATCCATCACCTGCTGTGGGCTTCGGCCCGTGCGCACCATCTCCCGAATCGACTGTTGCGCCGGAATCGGCGCGATGCTCCCCCCGACCTCCCGCAACGCACGGATATGCCCAGGTGTTGCCAATCCCAGGCGATCCCCGAGTCCGACGCTGGTCTGTAGCCCAAGGACCCGCGGCCGCAACCAAGGGAGATGGCCCCGGAGTGCGGCAGCATTTGTACCATTTAATGGACCGAGAAGCAGCCTGCGGTTCTCGACGTCGCTCGTTTCGCCCTCGAAAGCACCCAGTATTGTGGCATCGTCGGCGATAACTGCCAGCTGTGGTCTCGCGATGTCGAGCGCGCTGATCCCGAAGACGGCGCCTCCTTCACTCGTCAGTGATGCCGGACGAAGAGCAAGCCGTGTGAGAAGCTCGGCTGATACGATGCTGACTGCTTGTGACATGCAACTCTCCCTCTCCCCTAGTCTCTCCTCTACGAGCGACAACGCCGCTTGGCACGTCTCGCCCCACCAGCCCACCTAGAGCGCAATGAGGCCCTTGACTACCCCACTCTGGGGATCGCTCCACTCTGAAAAAATATCTGGGACGCTCTCGAGCGCTGTACGATGCGTGACCCAGGCCCCCACATCTACTCGCTCCGACTGAAGGGCGCCGATGATGCGCTCGAAATCATCGGCAAGGGCATTTCGGCTGGCCAGAAGCGTCACTTCGCGGCTATGGAAGAGCGGGTCATGAAAGGTGACGTCCCCTGGGAACAAGCCGACGAAAATCATCCTGCCGCCGTAGCCTACATAGGAAAATGCCGTTTGCATGGATGCAGCGTTGCCAGTTGCTTCGAAGACGGCCGTGGGAAGGTCATCGCCCACACGTTCTTCAAGCGCCTTGATGGGATTGATTCGTGCATCAAGGCAGGTCACTGCGGGCCAGCGCTGCTGGCAAAAGGCCAGGCGCTGCTCGTTGATATCCATGACCATGACCTGCGCTCCTGCCAGGAGCGCGAATTCCGTCACAGCCAGTCCAATCGGGCCGACGCCAACGACCAGCACGCACTCGCCTGCGACGAGTTGGGCACGCGCCACGGCGTGGGCGCCGATAGCCAGGGGCTCGACCAGCGCTAGCTGCTCAAAACTGAGCGTTGAGGCGGGATGCAGATGTGATGCCGGAACGGCGACATATTCGCGCATGCCGCCATCCACATGAACGCCAAGCACCTGGAGAAACGGACAGCAGTTGGGCTTACCGCGCAGGCAGGCCGGACAGCGACCGCAGTTCAGATAGGGCCGAACCGCACACCGGTCCCCTACCTCCAGATCTTTGACGTCGTCGCCCAGCGCAACGATCTCAACGCCGAGCTCGTGTCCGAGCACTCTCGGATAGGAGAAGAACGGCTGATTACCGTGAAATGCGTGGTAGTCGGTGCCACATACGCCCACTTGTCGAATGCGAACCAGGGCTTCGGAGGAGGTGGGCTCTGGCAGTTCCGGAGTGGAGAGTGCGCGAAGCGTACCAGGAGCAGCGAGGACTATACCACGCATCTTGAGTTGCCTTTCCATTTCAGCTCCGCTGGTGTGAGGAGCGCCCTGCGAACGGGATATGTGAGGACTCGTAGGCGGTGTGGGCCGAATACGCTCACTGGATGCACCGCGGGGAACAGGGACGAAGTCCGCAAGGCGAACACTAAGCTGCCAGCATCGTTCCGTTGACCGTCATGCTGCTAGCGACGGCAGGCAAACTGCATACGGTGCGAAAACGCGCGATGTTCAAGACGCGAGACGCTTGCGAGACGTCGAAACGGTCTCGCCGGCGACTTCATCCGCGAGACTGGGCGATCAGACGGTGCTGGAGCCTTGCAGTACGCGCCGGCGGACCTCTTGCTCGTAGGAGGCAAAGACTGATTCAATATGGACCCGCGCTGTTTCGGCCGCACGTTCAGGCTCACCGTCGCGAATTGCCTCGAATATTGCTGCGTGCTGATTGACGGCAGCTAGCGATGAGCCCGGTGCGCCCCCCGTGATCATGTGGACTGCCCACCGCTGCAGCTGGAGGACGGTCGTCACCGACTGGATGTAGAACATGTTGTGGGCTGCCAGGGCAATGCCACGGTGGAACGCATCATCGCTGCTCAGAAACGTATCGCGATCTTCGGATTTCGCAGCGGCTCGATTCGTCGTCAGCCACTGTTCCAGGACCTTCAGCTCGGCGACCGTGATACGCTGCGCGGCCAGAGCCGCGGTTTGCATCTCCTGGAACCGGCGGAACTCGAAGAGCTCTCTCATGTTTTCTGGCTGCACAGGGGAGGATGGATCCAGCATGGGCAGCTGTGGCAGTGTCGCAGCTTGCCCCACGTAGATGCCACTGCCACGGCGCGTCCGAAGCAACCCAAGTGGTGTCAGCACTTTCACCGCATCGCGTACGATGTTGCGACTGACCCCAAATTGTTCACCCAATTCCAGTTCCGTGGGCAAGCGATCGCCAGGCTGCAACTGATGTTCGGCAATGTAGCCCTGAATCAACTCGGCTATCCGCTCATATTGCGGCCGATAGCCCGTTGAGCCAGACTGTTTCATGAGAAGTACTCCTCACCGTGAAAGCGTAGACCTGCTCGTCGAGGTGCAGACCCGCATATGAACCACGCTAATTCGACGGGTCGTTCGCCTCAAATCAGTTTTAGTAATGTTGCAGATGCGGACCGTGTGTTTGTGTGAGTGTACCACGATGAGGCAGATTAATCAACTGGTGTCAGCCTCGAGATACACAGTCCGCTTTTGTTCGTGTGTGCGAATTCCCGCCTTGGCAAGTCTCTGTTGCTGTTGTTCCTGCACACGGCTACAAGGAACCGGACCACGTCAATAAGCCATGCTCATTTACGCCTGCTGGATCCGAGGCGCCGCTACAAATGAGTAATGCTAATGGTCTTGACACAGTATGGCTAATCGTGTTATACATGTTGCAACCCGACAATCCTCGTCTCCAGGGTGGTTTGGAGGGAGACATCTGCTATGCCTGCAGCGCGGCGTGTGAGCGTCGATGACGGAGAACGGGAGACATGACCCCCGTCACCGCAGTCCATGGTCGCCGCTGTTGCCGCTGATCCATGCTGCGCCACTTCTGGTGGTCTATCCGTTT
>JBKQTH010000197.1:0-15288 GCA_052143275.1 Ktedonobacterales bacterium
TCATTATTGGAAGCGGTATGATCGCCCGGAGCCAGCCAGACCACGATCCGGTCATATTCTGTTGGATACGACCGGATGGCTCCATGCTGAAGACTGCCCTTATCATAGTAGAACGAACGACTCTTGCCAATCCCGTCGCCCGGTTCTGGGTATACCGGCGTCTCACAAGGACTTGTGTAAGGCTTGACATAGCCATAATGTTATGGTAGTCTTAGGCTACTCCCAAGCGGGAGAAAGGCGAATCATCCCACAGGCAGCTGTGGAACTAAGGGAAAGGAGAACTGGACCGATGTTCCCAATGAAGAAGCCGATCCGCCTTTTCGGAATGGTTTTTCAGATTGACTAGGTGGGCCCGTAAAGGCGGGCATTGCAAGGCTTTCCGACGCTCGGGACAAAGCCCGTACCTGGTGCGCAAAGCATTAGTAGCTTGATAAATGTGCACGGTTTCACCGACGCCAGTTCAGAGGTTGCCTTCCGGGGGCAACGGAAAGCCTGCCGGACCTTGGAGCATGCTGCTAGATGTTTCCTCTGCTTCCTATCCTCACCGGATGAAGCGTCCGTCACAGAGTGAATCGACCGTACCGCTGCTAGGTATAAGACAGAAATAGAAGGGACTGATCGACGCGGGTCAGTCCCTTTGTTGTGCCATCATCTTGTTGTGCCATCATCCTTCATCTCCCAGGCTAAGGATAGCCATAAAGGCCTCTTGCGGAATCTCAACGTTGCCAACTCGCTTCATCCGCTTCTTGCCTTCCTTCTGTTTCTCAAGCAGCTTACGCTTGCGGGTGATGTCGCCGCCATAGCACTTGGCCAACACGTTCTTACGCAACGCCTTGACCGTTTCCCGCGCAATGATATGGCTTCCCACCGCGGCTTGAATGGGCACCTCGAAGAGCTGCCGCGGAATCAACTCCTTTAACTTTTCAGCCAGCGCACGCCCCTGTGACTGAGCCTTGTCCTGGTGCACCATCATCGAAAGCGCATCCACCGACTGCCCATTTACCAGGATATCTAGTTTTACCAGGTTTGAAGATTCGTAGTCAGCGAATGAATAGTCGAGCGACGCGTAACCCTGTGTCCGCGATTTGAGCTGGTCATAAAAATCTACGATTAATTCACCAAGCGGCATTCGATAAGTTAGATGGACTCGATCTTCCTCAATGTACTTCATATCGTGGAAGAGACCGCGGTGCGAGGTAACGAGATCCATAATCGTGCCAATGTAGCGAGCTGGTGTAAAAATAGAGATGTCCATCATAGGCTCTTCGATCTGGCTGATCTCGCTCGGCGAAGGTAGCTCAGCTGGATTGTGAATGAGTTCCACACCTTCATTTGTGCGGGTTATACGATACTCCACGCTGGGTGCTGTCATGAGAATATCCAGACCATACTCGCGCTCAAGACGCTCCTGTATAATCTCCATATGCAACAAGCCGAGGAAGCCACAGCGGAAGCCAAAACCAAGAGCGGCCGAGCTCTCCGGCTCATATACTAGGGAAGCATCATTCAACTTGAGCCGATCGAGTGCCTCGCGGAGTAAGGGATAGTCATCACCTTCGACCGGGAAAATGCCTGCGTAGACCATTGGTTTTGCCGGGCGATACCCGGCCAGGGGATCGCTCGCCGGCCGGGTTGAGAGGGTCACGGTATCGCCGACCTGACAGTCTTTTACAGTTTTCCATCCGGTAGCGATATAGCCCACTTCACCCGCAGTAAGTCGGTCGGTGGCGACAAGGTTGGGACTGAAATAGCCCACTTCCAGCACATCAGTCATACTCTGACTTTGCATCATTAAGATACGGTCATTGCGCGAAATCGTCCCGTCCATGATTCGAACATAGGCGATGACCCCCTTGTAAGCGTCATACTTTGAGTCAAAAACCAGCGCACGCAACGCGCTGGCTGTCTCGCCACGAGGAGGAGGCACACGACGCACCACCGCTTCAAGGATATCTTCGGTGCCGATACCTTCTTTTGCCGAGGCCAGCACGACATCTTCGCTTGGCAGGCCAATCACCTCAAGAAGCTCACTGGCCACCTTCTCAGGCTCGGCGCTTGGCAGATCAATTTTGTTGATAACTGGAATGATGGTCAGATCAGCCTCGACCGCCAAGTATAGATTGGCCAGCGTCTGCGCCTCGATCCCCTGTGTCGCGTCCACAACCAGTAGAGCACCTTCACAGGCAGCAAGACTACGAGATACCTCATAGCTGAAATCCACGTGCCCTGGTGTATCAATCAGGTTGAGTTCATATTCCTGGCCATCCTTGGCGGTATAGCGCATTCGGACAGCCTGGGCTTTAATAGTAATGCCCTTTTCGCGCTCCAGATCCATTTGATCAAGGACCTGATCGGACATCTCACGTTTCGAAATGGTGCCGGTGTATTCGAGCAACCGGTCGGCAATGGTAGACTTGCCATGGTCGATATGGGCAATGATACAGAAGTTGCGGATACGGCTTTGATCCATAGGTGCGGGCCAGCACGCAGGCTGTAGCCCGCGTGGTGATCTCGCCTTCCTTTCAATTCACTCGTTTAGCGTGCTTTCAGCCAAACACAGCTGGGTCACACTTACTGCTACTATTATCTCATGAGGCTCACCAATACCACACGTTCACGGCGAATTATACCGCTTTGAATATGGCATGGCTTGACGTGTCACTGCGGTCCGCGCGCCTAACCATTCAGGCCTCGATTATCCCACCACCAAGTACCGTATCGCCCTCGGTACCACCATAGAAGACAGCCGCTTGGCCTGGGGTGATGGCGCGTTGTGCCTGGAGTAACCTGACCTGGGCACGTGAACCGGGCAGTGGTATCACCATCGCCGGCGTGGCGGAGGCCTTGTAGCGTACCTTCACCTCTGCTGGAAACGTCTCAGCCGGGATAATACCAGAAGGATAGGTTGTCTGCGATACAGTAAACTCCGTCCGTTCAAGGTGTTCTGCGGTACCAACTACCAAGGCGTTGTCGGCGGCATCCATACGTAACACATACAGCGGCACGCGAGTTGAAAGACCCAGCCCCTTACGCTGCCCAATCGTGTAGTAAGCCAATCCCTGGTGTTCGCCAAGTTGTCTACCAGACTCATCGAGAATCGGCCCCGGCTGAGGCAACGCGCGAGCATTGCTTGCAGAGTACCGACGTATAAAACCTCGATAGTCGTTGGCGGCGACGAAACAGATTTCCTGGCTCTCCGGCTTGGCCGCGACTGGTAATCCAGCTTCGGCAGCCAGCGCCCGCACCTGTGGCTTGCTGTACTCGCCTAGTGGGAAAAGTGCGTGGCGCAGCTGCTCCTGGCTTAGGACATGCAGCACATAAGATTGGTCCTTCTCCAGGCTGAGGCCGCGCCGGAGCCGCCGCAGCCCAGTGGCGGGATCGGTATCTACGCGCACATAATGGCCAGTACAGAGATAGTCTGCTCCGAGAGCCAGCGCTCGCTCAAGCAGCAAGGTAAAGCGGATATGCCGGTTGCAACGCAGACACGGATTAGGAGTATGGCCGGACAGATATTCGTCATAGAAGTAATCAACGATGTGCTCTTGAAAAGGCTGTTCGACGTTGATGACATAGAAAGGAATATCCAGCTTGGCCGCGACACGGCGGGCATCACCCATCGACTCAATCGAGCAACATTTGTTTTCGAGAGCTGTCCCGCTCTCTAGGTTAGCGGCAGGCTCCGACCAAAGTCGCAACATGATACCTATCACGTCATAACCCTGCTCTTTGAGCAGAGCAGCCGCCACTGAGCTGTCCACTCCCCCACTCATACCAACTACTACACGTGTCATAGATTCTCTCTAGGTTTCTCCTTACCGGGCTCTCCGGATTCCATAGAAGTCCAAACCAGCATTATATGCGGTAGACCGAGTCACATTCAACCCAGCTCTTAATCTGTGCCCCACCCGACATGACTCGGTAGTAGACCCTAGCCAGCAGTAGCCGCTATACTTTGAGGGCAGCAGCGAGTCTTGAGTGAAGTGGGGAGCAACAACAGCAAGGGCCACCAGAGAGAGATCCAGAAAGATCCAGAAAGATACGGATAATGTACGGTATAGGCAGTGGGAGAATATCCGGCGCTACACCCCCGCAGGTAAGCGACGACTTTGATGGAAGTCTCTCCAATTGCTGGCACGGTTTTTGCCCAGGCGGCGGAGTCATCCGAGTAGCCGACTCTCTGCTCCGGCTGGAACTGCCTGGTGCAGTGCACGGACGCTATAGTAATGCACAGATCGACGACTATGGCAAGCCGTTCACCGCGCATTTCCTCTGGCGCCCGCCACTACGCATGCAACTCCGGGCGCGGGCTTCTCTTCCTGCCCATCCGGTGCGGCAACCTCCAGCCAATGCCAGCAGCCAGCAATATCTACTCGGTACCGCAGGCTTCGGCTTCTGGAACACACTGTTGACGCTGGGAGGCGGTATACCGCGTCTCCCCGAGGCAATCTGGTTTTTCGCCGCCTCACCGCCATCCAATATGGCACTGGTGCCTGGTATTGCCGGCTGGGGCTGGAAGGCGCAAGTAGTTCATGCCCATCGCCCAGGCGCACTCTTGGCCAGTATACCAACTCTGGCCACAGTTGGCTGGACACGTCTCTCCGGGCAGGGGCTGCCTGCCGCAGCTCGTTGGCTACAGCGATTCTCTGGTGCTAGCGAAGCCCAACTCAGCACATCCCTTGAGGACTGGCATGAGTACGTAGTGGAATGGCAATTGGATCATGCCCGCTTTCTGGTGGATGGCGTCTCCGTCCTTGACGCACCCAATCCACCAAAGGGACCACTGGGCTTCGTTGCGTGGATAGACAACCAGTATGCTATTGTCACTCCACAGGGCTCACTGCGTTTCGGGACGGTCTCGAGCTCGGCTGAATGGCTGGAGATTGACTGGCTCCGCATAGCACCCAGCTAGACTCCCGAGTGCCTAGCCGGCCGGATTTGCTGGAGGTGCACCTCCAGCAAATGGTCCAGCTGCGCTCTGCGCCTCCGGTGAACTTAGCACAGCTGGCTTCTGTGGGCCTGGCAAAGGATGTACCGGCGCCTGGTCCGGCAACTGCGGGCGCTCAGAAGTGTTACCGCCCTCCGGTCTGGGCGAGTAGCCATAGCGCGCCGCCAGGCGCTCCTCGCGAAAGCGTTCGCGCGCCATACGGCGCTGGTAGTGTGGGTCGTCGCTGCTATCCGAATAAGCCCATCCCCGTCGCCACCACAAGCCGCCGAACATCAGCGGTATCCAAAGAAAAAACAAGAAGTCTCCATGCGTGGTGAGAGCGGCAACCAAAATGAGAGCGAGCAGTGGGACCATGGCGAACAGTGGGATCCTTGGTCTGCCCCGCCGGCCGGCCGCTGACCGTTCCGGTTGATCCGCAACTACGGGAGAGCGCTCGGCTACACGCTGCTGTTCCTCTTTCCGGCGCGCCAGGTATTGATCAGCCAGCGCCTTGTCCATGTCCGGGTTCAACTCGCGGGCCGCAGCGAGCGTTGCCATTAGGTCATCACGAGCTTCATCTGCACCTGCGCTACCACTACTGGATGCTCCGCTATTGGTCATATCCTCTACCGCTCCTTGTCCTACCATCCGTTGCTGCCTGGGTCCGCTACTAACCCTAGTACTCTTTACTTGAGCTCTCCCCGGATGGATAGTGAACTGGAGAATTGTTGCATAGGAAGTGCTGTAGAAATCACACACCTTCCAGCCGCCAAACGCATAGCGTTCTACTGCCTTTATTATATCGCTTGGGAGTGATCAATCGCATCTCACTTAAGATAGGTGTTTCTAGTGACGAAAGTCACACCACGAGGCTTCGCCTGCTAAGCGCCCTTGCAATGCTAGCGCTGCGCTGCTACACAGGCTGGACCACTCTATAGAATTGCGCACTGGCGGAGGAGGTGGGATTCGAACCCACGGTGCCCTTTCAGACACACGCGATTTCCAGTCGCGCCCACTAGGCCTCTATGGGACTCCTCCAGCTGCCGGGAAAACCCACGGGTGGCGAGCGGGCGCCTCACCTGCTCGCGATATTCCGGCGGAAGGGGCGGGATTCGAACCCGCGGTGCCCTATTCAGGCACGCCGCTTTTCGAGAGCGGTACCATAAACCACTCGGACACCCTTCCGCCGCGCAGTATATCATCACCCGAGGCCGCGCTGCAATCGCCCACTCGCGGTCTCTTTCACCCTATATGATCTGGTGTGAATCGGGAGGCGAGATCGAGACTTGGCACAAGATACGTGTGCTCCGCAACTCAGGCAAGTGATGTATACTTCTTGGCGAGCAGACCAATGCAGCAGACTAATAATCGAAGCACACATAGCAACTCACTCACCCCGCACTCATTCGTTCTGTCGACACTTGCGTCCATCGGAGGTATCACCACTCCAGGTGCCCGCTATTGTGCTTGCGGCACTGCGAGGATGACTCCGGATAATTCCCATGCAATATTGATGAGCCAGGTGCTTGCTACCAGGAAGGAAATCTTTTTATGAGAGCCCAGGTTGAGTTCGCGGAGAAACCGCGGCAAGCCATCACGGATGTCTATGATCAAGACCGGCATACGTTTCTTATCCAGTATCCAGTGCCTTTTGTCGTTGGGATCGCGCTAGTTGGCGTTGTCGTGCTGTCACTGACCGGCTTCCTAGGCTATCCCCACCAAAATTCCGAGGCCGATGCCATATTCAACCAGCCATGGGCGCTCTACCTCTGGGCCTGCGCTCTGGTCATTACTCTAGAGGTGTCGATACTGCGCCATAAGCGCCTGGGCATCCAAAGGTTTGCCGCGCTTAGTGTGACAATCATCTCAATGATCATCGTGCTCATTACCTTCTTTTACCAGATACCGTTTCAAAACCTCTTAAATGATTTGATCCAGCAAATTTTCAACTTACGCATTCCCCTGGTAGAATTGCTTACCAGCACCTGGATCTACACGATCATCAACTTTGGACTGCTGCTTATCTTTGCAGTAGATAGCGGGCAGCGCTGGCGGCGCCGTGCTCGCGGGCTGCCGCCGAACGCAGGGGTGGATCTTGGGCTGGGCGAACCAGTAGACTCCAGTTCGTTACCAACGATGCAACAACTGGTCTCCGGCGATATTCTGGCTGGAGCCCTGCTCTGCGGCGTGCTGGCTCTACTCCTGCGTTCAGATGTCGTCGGGCTGTTCTGGCAGGTCCTTCGAGCTAACGTACACGTGACCGGCTGTACCGTATCCTGGCCCATTGGGACCTGCACTCCGCCAGGAGGTGGGCGCGCCAATCCTCCAACACTGACGTTTGTCGATAGCATCCTGGCACTGACGGCGCTACCAATTGGTCTGTTAGTTCTGGCTCTTACCGCATCGATAAGCGGCTTCAGCGCGCTCCTTGGTGTGAAGATCGGCGAGGAGGAGTCGCAGGCGGATCCGGCAATCAGAAATGAGTCCAGCACGCAGGCAGTGTCGCAGCAGGTATCGCAGACTATCTTCGACACCATAGTGAGCGCACTCCACCGCTGGTCAGGCGGCAAGGCCAAGGCCAATCCAGCTGAAGTCGCGTCCCAGAGTCTATTACTTTCGCTGCGCAATGTCCTGTGGCCGCCATTGATATTCCTAGGAGTGGTTGGAGTAGCACAGTTCGCCAGTTATGCGCAATCCTACATGCATAGCGAGAAAACCCTGCTGGATGAACTGAGATATGTCGGGCCGCTGGCAATCTGGATCGTCGTGGCGGTGCTCTGCATTGTCTTCGCTTTAGCTCTGTTGGTATTTCACGGCCGGGTCGCCGAGAATTCGCTCCGATTCGCCGGTCTGATTGGCTTCGTCGGTCTTCTGACACTCTGGATCTACTCGCTGGCGCTCTGGAGTCTTAACCAGTTGCTCCTCCGCACCGGAGCCAGCGACCGGCATCCCTTTGATCCACCGGCCTGGAACAGCGCGATTTCCTTTGGCGCTCTCCTCATCTTTGGCATTCTCTTTATCGTTCGACGCATTCAAACAGGCACCAGTAGTTAACCATTCGCCGATATCAGACTGAGCAGCTATAAGCCCAAAAGTAGGTAGTTACGGCGAAAGCCGTTCAATAGTCCAGACCTCTGGCTCGCTCTGGCGGTAGCGCAGGCGGTCATGTAGTCGACTGGGCCGTCCCTGCCAGAACTCGATGCTTTGAGGCACAACTCGGAAGCCGCCCCAGTAGGGTGGCCGCGGTACCTCCAGGCTGAGGTAGCGTTGTCGCAGTTCCTCTACGCGTCTCTCCAACGCTGCTCGATCGGGCAGGAACTGGCTCTGGCGGGATGCCCAGGAGCCGAGCTGGCTCTCCAACGGGCGACTGGAAAAGTAGGTATCTGATTCGGCAGGCGTCACTACCTCAACCGCGCCTTCAATTCGAATCTGACGTTCGAGGTCGACCCAGAAGAGAATCAGTGCGGCCCAGGGGTTCTCCAACAACTCGCTCCCTTTGCGGCTCTCATAGTTGGTGTAGAAGGTAAAGCCGCGGCTGTCGAAGCCTTTGAGAAGCACCATGCGGGCCGATGGGCGGCCATCCCGGGTTGCTGTGGCCAGGGTCATGGCATTCGGCTCTCGTATGCCCGCGGCGCAGGCCTCTTCAAACCAGCGACGAAACTGCTCAATGGGATCCGCGTGCAAGTCACTTTCGCTCAGCCCATTCCTGGCGTAATCTCGTCTCAGATCACCAATCGACATGCCCACTCCTCATGATTTAGGATGATACCTGCCAGCATGCTGGCCGCCCTGGCCAGCCTTACTTTGTCACTCTGGCGAAGACGCCTGACCAGTCGGTCAGCATATGGGCGTCGTTGAAAGGCCAATAGACCAGCACCGCTTTGCCAATGATATCCTTGTAAGGAACCGGTCCCCAATCGCGTGAATCGGAGCTGTCACCACGGTTGTCTCCGAGGACAAAATATTGGCTTGCCTTGAGATACCAGGTACGGGGTTCATAAGGATTATCCAAGTCATTGACATACGGTTCTTTTATGGCGATCCCATCGACTAGCACCTGCCCATCCGCTTCAACGGTGACCCGATCTCCTGGAAGTCCGATCACGCGCTTGACGTAATCCTCACTCGTGTCCAGGGGATATTCAAAGACGATGACGTCCCCACGCTCTGGCCTACTGAACAGATACTGCGCTTTATCTACCAGAATATACTCGCTGGTATGCAGCGTAGGCTGCATACTGGGACCGCTTACGTAATAGTTCTGGACGACTAGGTGCATGAATATGAAGAGCAGCAATGTCAGGATGCCAACTTCCAGCGCTTCGCGCACCAGGCGCGCACCACGCTGTTCGCCCTGTTCATCCTCGTAGCCATACTCTCCGCGCCTACGCAGTACATTTCCCCGAGCCATCATCCTCGGTCTCCTGACACCCTGCCACCTTTCGTCCCGGATACCAGCCGGAGAATTGCCTAAACCTTGGTCTCGCACGGTTCAATTCTTGAGTGATCTCCTAGATACAGGTCATTGTACGACATGTACGGATGTAGGCAAGAGCGTCGGCCTTCAGAATCGGTACCCACAGCGGGGGAGCTATCCAAACTAGGGCTCATACGTTGTATACATCTGTGGGGCATGGTATCATGCGGACGATCGAGAGGCGCCCCTACGGCAGAAGTGAGGAAGGCAGCAGGATATGGACCGAACGCGGGGCCCGGGAGGACAGGAGCGTGCACAGCAACCGCTATCCGCAGAACGGCCGAGTAACGCTATGAATAGCTCGGAACTGCGCCGGTCGCCACAATCCCCACAAATGCGAGTTCCTGCCGCTGCGCCTCCGCAAGCCCCTCCACCGCCGGACGACGACCGGATGGTCAATCCGCCCTGGGAGACCGAAACCGGGCGCCTGGCTTCCACCAGCCCGCGGTCGGCTGAAGAGTATATCGAGTCGGGAATATGGAGATGGGATTCGGCATTGGAGCAGTCCTATGCCGGAGTAAGCATTAGCGACATGACTGGAACCGGCACGATGCCCGCGATGGTTCCGCTCACTCCCCACGACTCCTGGAGCAAAGGGCTGCGTGCCCCCAGTGTCGGAGTTCCGGCGGTTGCTGTTGCCGGGTCACCGGTCGCCGGAGTGCGAGGAGCCGAGGTTGAGGTAGACGAGCAGCCCTCGGCGCAGATGCGAGCTCTGCGCGTCGGCAATCTAGCTCGCGCCACTACTATCGTGAGTTCCGCCTTGCTGTTTAGCCGTGTCCTTGGATTGGTGCGTACGACGCTCTTTGCCGCGACTTTCGGCAAAGAGCTACACGACGCCGATGCGTTTACCCTAGCCTTCACCCTTCCTGACGCCATATTCAATATCGTCTCCGGCGGCGCATTGGCCTCAGCTTTCATTCCGGTATTTGCCGATTATCTCATCGATAAACGTGACAAAAATTCCGCCTGGCACATCGCCAGCTCGGCGCTCAACCTCAGCATGCTGGCGCTCACTATCCTGGCCGCCGTGATCTTCATATTCGCGAGCCCGATCATGCACGTCTTCTTCTCCACCCTATTCGCGCCGGGCAGCGACCTTGAAGGCCAGACCCTGATCATGCTGACGCGCATCATGCTGCTACAGCCCATTTTCCTGGGTGGAGCTACGGTTACCATTGCCATCTTGCAGGCTCGCCAGCACTTCATACTGCCGGCGCTGGGGCAGGTCATCTACACCGCTAGCCTGATAATCGGAATCGAAGCAACGCAATTAGACAATAAGACGCATATCTTTGGCGGGCACCTTGGAATCGCCGGACCGGCCTTCGGAGTGGTTCTGGGAGCGGTGCTTCAGCTTCTCATTCAGATTCCCGGCCTGGCTCGTGCCAAAATGCAATATCGGCTGAGCTTCGACATCTTCCATCCCGGTGTGCGCCAGATGTTTCGCCTGATGGTGCCGAGGCTGATCAATGCGACTTTCCTCTATATCTCGGTGTTCTTTAACCGTATACTGCTGGCGCCACTCCCCGCCGGCGTAACCTATGGCTATGTCACCGCGTTCACATTGATCATGCTGCCGGTCGGAGTCTTTGGCATGGCAGTGTCCCAGGCGGCATTTCCTACCCTGGCGGCCATGGTATCAGCCAACCAGTGGGACCGGCTACGGGATACTATTTTACGCACCTTCAAAGCCATTACGTATCTGGCCATTCCTTCAGCGCTGGGCATGATTGTGCTGGCCGAGCCGATTTGCCGGTTGGTGCTGAATCACGGCACCTTCGATCCCGCTTCCCTTCCCTACTTCTGGCAGCCGCTGGTCGCCTTCGCGATTGGACTACTTGGGCTGTCTCTCATTGAGATCTTGACCCGTAGCTTCTATGCCCTACACGACAGCCGCACCCCAGTTGAAGTGAGCATATTGCAGTTCATGTTCGTCATCGCCCTCAGCATAATTTTCTTGAATCCCTTCGGCGCCGACGGCCTGGCTCTGGCCACTTCACTCGGCGCGCTGGGCGAGGCGCTGGTACTGCTGTTGCTACTGGGTCCGCGCATCGGGGGTATACGTATGGGTGAGCTATGGCTCTACCTGTTCAATGTGCTGCTGGCCAGCGTAGTCATGGCTCTGGCAGCGCGGTTTACCTATACGCTAGCTCTGGTCGCGCTGCCTCAACAGACAACCTCGTGGGCCGAGACGCTGCGGCAGGTCATACGTGTCTTCTCTTCGATCGGGGTAGCCTGCGTCGTCTATTTCATCCTCTCCCGCTTCCTGGGCATTGACGACGTGATCTCCCTCGACCGCATTGCTAAGCGCCTGCTTGGACGAAGGTAGCCCCGATTGCCAATATTTCTCGAATGAAGGAGAGCTTGTGTACAACCCGAACCCCTATCGCAACGAGGTGCTCTACAGTGGCGATCTACGCAGATCTCCCAATCCTGTGCAAGCTATTGCGGCACAGGTCAACTGGGAGATTGTTGCGGCATTCATTATCTTGATTGGATTCTGTAGCTTTCTCCTCTGGCAGAATCAGCCTTCCCTGATGGTACCGGCAACCGTAGGATTGATACTGGTCGGTTGGGTGTTCAGCCTCTGCCTGCACGAATTTGCCCATGCAGCGACCGCCTATATCGGCGGTGATCATAGCGACAGCACCAGAAGCTATCTCTCGTTCAACCCACTCAAATACCTCCATCCAGTACTGAGTATCCTGCTGCCAATCTTCTTTATCTTGCTAGGCGGCATACCATTGCCCGGAGGCGCCGTCTATATCAACCGCAATCTGGTGCGGGGCCGGGTCCGGCAGAGCGCCATCTCTCTGGCTGGACCGCTGATGAATGGCCTGGTAGCGGTGGTAGCTTCGATACCATTCTGGCTTGGCATAACCAACGACCACCCGGCGCTGGGCGATGCTCTGGCACTCTTGGTCTTCTTCCAGGTGTTTAGCGTAGTGCTGAACATCTTGCCGATTCCGCCGTTGGACGGCTATGGTATTATTTCACCCTGGTTGCCTCGCGAGTTACAGCAGACCCTCTACACTTTCGCCAATTTCGGGATTCTGCTGATTTTTGCGGCGCTCTGGCTGGTACCGCCCATAGCTGAGCAATTCTACGCTTTCGTCTTCAATGTCATGGCCGTGTTGGGGGTAGATCCGGACCTGGCAATCAACGGACTATTCACCTTCCAATTCTGGCAGCACTAACACCTGGATGCTATACTGCGGTTCGCGGCTATGGCCCGCAGCTACCGGCAAATTGCTCTCCATTGGTTCAGCCGCCACTTCAATAAGAGAGGGTGCCTGCATGTCACGCCGGTCACGTCATTCCAGCTCAGGTATGGAAACCGGGGAGCGCCTATCATTCGACAAGGTGCTTATCGCCAATCGAGGCGAGATCGCCGTGCGGGTCATACGCACCTGTCGCGATTTGGGAATGCGGTCGGTAGCGGTCTATAGCGATGCCGACCGCAACGCCCTTCATGTTCGACTGGCTGACGAGGCAATTCACCTGGGGGCGGCGCCGGCGGCAGAAAGCTATCTGAACCAGGCAAAGATCATTGAAGCGGCCCGCCGGTCCGGCGCTGGGGCAATCCATCCAGGATATGGCTTTCTCTCGGAGAATGCTGATTTTGCTGACGCCTGTGCCCAGGCAGGCATCATCTTCGTTGGTCCGCCAGGCAACGTCATGCGTGAACTGGGTGAGAAGACCGCGGCCAAACGCGTCGCTGGCCGAGCGGGCGTACCTGTCGTGCCCGGATATAACGCCGGCATCGAGAACGCAGCCCAGGCAGCCAAGATTGCCGGAGAGCTAGGGTATCCGATTCTCCTCAAAGCGGCAGCTGGTGGCGGCGGCAAAGGCATCCGGTTCGTCTACCAGAGCCAGGACCTGGAGCAGGCGCTGCGTCTGGCGCAGAGCGAAGCTCGCGGAGCATTTGGCGACAGTACCGTCTATATGGAGAAGGCAGTGGCACCGGCGCGCCATATAGAGGTCCAGATTCTCGCCGATACTCATGGTAATGTAGTTCATCTGGGCGAACGCGAGTGCTCCATTCAGCGACGCCACCAGAAACTCATCGAAGAATCACCTTCGGTGGCACTGGATGATGATCTACGCTCGCGCTTTACCAGCGCAGCGGTTGCGCTGGGACAGGCCGCCGGGTACGTGAACGCGGGCACGGTTGAGTTCCTGCTTGGTCCAGACCGGAGCTTCTACTTCCTCGAAGTCAACACCCGGCTGCAAGTAGAGCACCCGGTAACTGAATGGCGGACTGGGCTTGATCTGGTGCGCGAGCAGTTGCGGGTGGCTGCTGGATTGCCGCTTAGCTTTACTCAGGATCAGGTTGCCTTCCGCGGCCATGCCATCGAGGCCCGTATTACGGCGGAGGATCCGCTGAATCATTTTCTGCCGGCCTCCGGCCAGATTGCGGCGCTCAACGACCCGGCAGGGCCGGGTGTCCGGCTGGATAGCGGAATATATCCGGGGATGCCGATACCGCTCTTCTACGATTCATTGCTGGCCAAGCTGATCTGCTGGGGGCAGGATCGCTCCCTGGCAATCGCCAGATTGCGGCGAGCCCTCGACGAATATACTATCGCTGGCGTGCGCACGACCATTCCATTCCATCAGTGGTTGGTACACCACCCAGCATTCATTGCTGGAGAACTTTCTACCGATTTTATCGCCGAGCAGTGGCACCCGGACGAGACGGGCGAAGCGAGCGAGGTCGATTTTCCCGTCTCCGCTTCTGCTCCAGATGACGAGCTGACCACTGAGGAAGTAACGGTGCTGGTGGCAGCTCTGGCAGCCGAAGCGGCCGACCAGGCGGTAGCGCAACGTCGAAAGGAAGGTATTGATGGCGGTGAAGGACGGAGCAAGGGATCGCGCTGGCGTTCAGCGGGCCGCCACCAGGCAATAGGCGGCTAGTAGGGCAGGTGGCTCTGGTGTCTTTCCCCAGACTATTGCCTAGTAAAGCTAGGTGGCCGAACTGGCCTGGCGTGCCTGGATACGCGCAAGGGCCTGCTCGGTCATATCCAAGTCCGCCTGCAAGATTGCCTGTTTGTAATCTCTCACCAGCATCTGATATTCCAGAAGACGTGGACGACGTGTTGGGCGGTTGCCATACTCGCGTAAGGCCCGCTCCATATCAGCTAGTTGCGCATGCAGAGCCAGCAGGTGAGTTTCAAGATGCCTTAGAGCTGCCTCGTCAGAGGTCTGCCCACAAAAGAAGAGCTTGGTCAGGAATTCGTCCTTGGTATAGCGGGGTGGAACCGGCTCAGCCAACCAGAGATCGAGCTTTTCTCGGCCAGCGGAGGTGAGGCTGTAGACTCGCCGGTTGGGCCGTCCCTCCTGGTAGACCAGCTCGGAGGTAACCAACCTGCGTGCGGCCAACGCTTTCAATGTCGTGTAAATCTGGCTGTGCCCTGCATTCCAGTAGGTAGCCAGCGACTGATCAAAAGCCCGCTTGATATCATACCCTGACATTGGACGCGAGCCGACGAGTCCAAGAATGATATATCCGAGTGTGCTTCGGGCGCTTGACTCGCCCTCCCGGGTCGGCACCGCTAACGATTCGCCTTCCCGCTCGATTGCTGGTGAGTGGGCTTGTTGCCTGGTAGGCTGGCTCGAGGCCGGCGACATAAGTGCGCTACCTCTCTTACAAGAGACGTGATGATATCTCCGCATCATCATATTATATGGTGGACATATGCTTCTTGCTGAACCACTCTCCCGGATGAATCCGGGAGGTTCTAGGACGCACCACCGCCTCCGCTGTCCGGCTCTCACGGGCGAAACGCTACACATCCGGACTCTTGGGCTTGGCTGGCACCCCTGTCGCGGGCGACCGGCGGCTTCCGCACGAGCGGCCTTCCGCCGCCATACGGAGGAGGGGCGT
>JBKQTH010000198.1:0-3194 GCA_052143275.1 Ktedonobacterales bacterium
CAACGCTTATGGAGTCTGCAATGAATACATCCCCCAGTGTCTCGACCCCGGGCTTGAGTGCCTCGGTTTCCGGCAACAAACGCAATGCCACCCTTGCGGGTATCGCTGAAGTAACAGGCCGGTTTCTCTTGGCCTTGCTCTTCCTGCTCTCAGGGCTTGGCAAGCTCGGTGCGTACGGCTCAACCGCGGCCTACATGTCGGCGACTGGCGTTCCGGGTGCCTTACTGCCCGTGGTGATCGCCACCGAGGTATTGGGCGGGCTGGCCATCCTCCTGGGTTGGAAGACCCGAGTCGTCGCTTTCCTCCTCGCGGGCTTTTCGTTGCTGACCGCGGTCACTTTCCACAACAAGCTCGCCGACCAGACTCAGATGATCATGTTTTTCAAGAATCTGTCGATTGCAGGAGGCTTCCTGCTGCTCGTGGCCAACGGCGCGGGCTCACTGAGTTTAGACCGACGCTCTGTAAACAAGGGCTCGCTCTAGAACCCAGGTCCCAGGAGATCACAGGGAGGCTGCCTATGGCTGCGGTGAAGGCCGGTGTCAGAAATTTCCGACACCCGAGTTGGCTCCAGCATCGATATTACAGAGCATAGGTCTGGAAGAAAATCATGAGCGATACAGCACAGAAGCGCGTACGCGAACTAGAAGAAGTAGCTCAATTGATGGCTTCCATGTCGTGCTCCTTGTGATGGGCGGCCGCCTCGCCGCAGGGGTCGCGGTGTGCCTCGCCGTCTTAGGGCTGGCGCCGCTCGCCGGCTGTGGGCATAAGGCCCCGCTGCCGGCCCCGCCACCGCCGAAAGTCTCCGTCGTTACCGTGCGAGCTCAGGCGGTGCCGATCAGCACCGAGCTTCCCGGACGGGTGGCGGGCTACCGTACCGCCGACGTGCGACCGCAGGTCAACGGCATCATTCTGAAGCGGCTGTTCGTCGAGGGCAGCGACGTCAAGGCAGGCCAGCAGCTCTACCAGATCGATCCGGCGCCCTACCAGGCCAGTTACGACAGTGCCGTTGCCGCGGATGCTTCCGCCCGTGCACTCGCGGAACGCTACAAGCCGTTGGCCGAAGCGAATGCAGTCAGCAAACAGGATTACGACAATGCTGTGGCCTCGCACCTACAGGCGCAGGCGGCGGTGGAAACGGCACGCATCAATCTGATCTACACCAGAGTGCTGTCTCCGATCACGGGCCGCATCGGCCGCTCGTCGATCACGGAAGGGGCTCTGGTCACCGCCAATCAAGCCACCGCGCTCGCCACCGTCCAACAGCTCGACCCGGTGTACGTGGACGTGACTCAACCAACCACGACCCTGCTGCGCTTGAAAAGGGAGGCCGCCGCGGGACTGCTCAAGCAAAACGAGGCGGGAAATGCCCAGGTGCGGCTACGGCTGGAAGATGGCAGCGTCTACGCCCACCCCGGCACACTGGAGTTTTCCGAGGTGACGGTGGACGAGGGCACGGGCTCGGTCACACTGCGTGCGCTGATGCCCAATCCCGAGCGTCTACTCCTGCCAGGCATGTTCGTGCGCGAAGAGATCCAGGAAGGCGTGCGTCAGGGTGCCGTCTTGGCGCCGCAGCAGGGCATCAGCCACAATCAGAAGGGTGAGCCCAATGCACTCGTGGTGGGTCCGGACAATACCGTCGAGCTGCGGACCATCGGGACCGATCGCGCTGTGGGCGATCAATGGTTGGTGACTTCGGGCCTCAAGCCCGGGGATCGCGTCATCGTCGAGGGGATCCAGTCGGCGAAGCCCGGTGCCAAGGTGGTGCCCGAGGAGTACCGGCCGACGGATGAGAAGACGGCGCATCCGCGAGCCGCGACCGCTCAGGACTCCGCAAAGTAGGCGCCGGCCATGGTTAACTTCTTCATCGACCGCCCGGTCTTTGCCTGGGTACTCGCCATCGTCATCATGCTGATGGGCGCACTCGCCATCACGACGCTGCCCATCGCGCAGTATCCGACCATCGCCCCGCCTGCCATCTCCATTCAGGTGACCTATCCCGGCGCCTCGGCCGACACCGTGCAAAGCACCGTCACGCAGGTCATCGAGCAGCAGATGAGCGGCATCGATCACCTGCTCTATTTCGGGTCCGAAAGCGATGCCGACGGCAGCATGACCATCACGCTCTACTTCGAGCAGGGCACCAATCCCGACATCGCCCAGGTGCAAGTGGAGAACAAACTGCAGCTCGCCACGCCGCTCCTGCCGATCGAAGTGCAGCAGGAGGGGCTGCGCGTCGCCAAGGCGACCCGCAATTTCCTGCTCGTGATCGGCTTCTCTTCGACCGATGGTTCGATGAGTAGCGAGGACGTGAGCGACTACATCGCCTCTTACGTACAGGATCCGGTTAGCCGCACCCCCGGGGTCGGTGACTATCAGCTGTTCGGCACCCAGTACGCGATGCGCATCTGGCTCGATCCGGCGAAGCTCAATAACTATGGGCTGACACCGACGGACGTCAACAACGCGCTGCAGGTGCAGAACCTGCAGGTTCCTTCCGGGGAGCTGGGCGGACTCCCCTCCGTGAGGGGACAGCGCCTCCACGCCACCATCATTGGCCCAGAGCGCCTCACGAGTGCGGAGGCGTTCGGGCGCGTGCTGCTCAAGGTGAACACCGACGGCTCGCAGGTGCGGCTCCGTGACGTCGCCCGCATCGGCCTCGGCGCCGAGAGCTATTCGGTCTACACCGAGTACAATGGCAAGCCGGCGGCGGGCCTGGCGGTGAAGCTCGCCACAGGCGCGAACGCTCTGGAGACCGCCAACGCGGTGCGCGCTACCATGGACAAGCTGGCGCCGTTCTTCCCGCCCGGCCTCAAGCTCATTTATCCCTATGACACCACGCCATTCGTGCGCGTCTCCATCGATGAGGTCGTGAAGACGCTGTTCGAGGCGATCATGCTGGTGTTTCTGGTGATGTACCTGTTCCTGCAGAACTTCCGGGCCACGCTGATTCCAACCATCGCCGTCCCGGTGGTGCTCTTGGGCACCTTCGCCATACTCGCCGCCGCGGGATTCTCGATCAACACGCTGACCATGTTCGGCATGGTGCTCGCCATCGGCCTCTTGGTGGACGATGCAATCGTCGTCGTGGAGAACGTCGAGCGCGTGATGGAGGAGGAGAAGCTCTCACCGAAGGATGCGACGCGACGCTCGATGAGCGAGATCACGGGCGCCCTGGTCGGCATCGCCCTGGTGCT
>JBKQTH010000199.1:0-20162 GCA_052143275.1 Ktedonobacterales bacterium
GTTTGACGGGTACTGACTCTTGCCTTGTTCTGGCCATAATTGTCGCCTTCTCTGTTCTTCCACTCTTCGCCTATCTTGGCTTAATTATAGCTATAACAAATACGCTTGTCAAGCCTCTGGAGGACCGATTTGCCGAGTCGGCAAATTCTCATGGATTGCCGCCAGTGTAGCAATGGCTGTGTAGCACTCTGCGCTGTGCTGTCCGGCTGCTTCGGACACTTTGGCCTGGGGAGGGCGTGGGTAAGCCGAGGAACATGCCAGTGTCGCGCCCACCCAGGCAAAGCAGATATGAATGGTATCATCCGTACCAGTATGGATGAATCGAGCCTTACGTAGCGGCGAGCGCACCCTCTTTAGGGCTTCGCGGCTTCCTGGATCTCCTGCCGCGCAATCTGCTTAAGCTGTTGCAGTCGCTCGTAGTTGTCTTCTAAGCTCACTGGCGGGTTTGGCATGCCTTCCCAGCCATGTACTCGCTGTCGGTAGCGGTGCCAGAGTTGGTATGCCCATCTCTGCCAGCGGCCTTCTTTTGCTGGATCTCCATCGGACTTGGGATTGCCCAAGCAACTGATAGGGTAGCCGTCTACGAGCGGAAGCATGGTGTAGCCGCTCCGTTCAGCTTGGTACAGGGCCGAGATAGAACGGAGGTTTAGAATCTGCCTGCTGAGTTCGGAGACGGGATCAAGCGGCATGGTCTTAAACTCTTCAACAGTGCGCATGCCCTTTGCGTAATTGCATGACTCGCAGGAGAGTACGAGGTTCTCTTTAGCATCAGTCCCCCCGCGCGCCACCGGTATAAGGTGGTCGATTTGAGCGCGTGTAGGCAGCGTTTCTCTATTGGTTTTGGGGATGGCCGAGTCACTGCCGCGAGATGGCCGACTTGCCGCGGCGCAACACGTATTTCTGAATTTTGCCGGTCGCGGTCTTGGGCAGCTCTGCCACGAAGATGAAGGATTTTGGTACCTTGAAATGCGCCATGTTGGCACGAGCGAAGTTGCGCAATTCCTCTTCGGTGGCACTTTCTCCGGTTTTGAGCACGACGAAGGCATGCGGCGCTTCGCCCCACTTCTCGTCCGGCAGGCCAACCACGGCCGCTTCCTGTACGGCGGGGTAGCGTAGCAGCACGCCCTCGATCTCGATGGACGAGATATTTTCTCCGCCGCTGATGATGACGTCTTTCAGGCGGTCGCGGATCTCGACGTAGTTGTCGGGGTGTACCACCGCCGCGTCGCCCGTATGGAACCAGCCGCCCTCAAAGGCCCGCGCGGTGGCGTCAGGATCATTGTAATATCCCAGCATCACCACGTTGCCCCGTGCCACGATCTCCCCCAAGGTTTCGCCATCATGGGGCACTTCGTTGCCTTGCTCGTCAAGTACCAGCAATTCCCCTGAGGTGATGAGTTCCACCCCCTGGCGCGCTTTCAGGATAGCGCGGGCGTCAGGGGCAAGCGTCGCATGCTCGGGCAGTGGTTCGCAGATGGTGATAAACGGTGCGGTTTCGGTCAGACCATAGACCTGGGTGATCTCCCAGCCCAACTCGCCCTCAATTCGTTCGATGGTCGCGGCGGCCGGTGGGGCGCCCGCGGTCAGCACACGAACTTTGCGGCGTTCAGACGGTGTGGCGCCGGGCGCCGCGGGTTGTACCAAAATGTCGCGCACCTCTTTAGGCGCATTGGCAATGCTGATGAGCACGGTCGGCGCAGCGCAGAGAATGGTCGCGGCCTCGTCGCGCACAGCCGTGAAAACGGCGCGCGGCTCCACCTTGCGCAGGCACAGATGCGTCCCCCCAGAGGCAGTGACGGCCCAGACAAATGTCCAGCCGTTGGCGTGGAACATCGGCAACGTCCACAGATAGCGGTCGGCCGGTGTCATCTGGATATGAATCAGTGTGCCAACGATATTCATATAGGCATTGCGGTGGGTGATCATCACGCCTTTGGGCTGCGAGGTGGTGCCGCTGGTGTAATTTATGGTCAGCAGATCGCTCTCGTTGATCTCCGGGCGGGTGAAGGTGTCGGGGGCAGCCGCGAGCAGCGCTTCGTAATCGAGCCAACCCTCGTTGCGAAGATCGCCCGGCAGACCCTCCAGCGCCACCACATGCTCCACGCCCGGCAAGGCACGGCGAATTCGTTCCATGTCCTGCAGGTAGTCGCCATGGACGCAGACGACCTTCGCACCACTGTGCTCGATGATGTAGGTGAAATCGCCCGCGGTAAGGCGATAATTGATGGGTACTAGCACCGCGCCTATCTGCGGCACGGCATAGAAGGCTTCGAGCTGGCTATGGGTGTTGGGCGCGATATATGCCACGCGATCGCCTGCGGTTACGCCCAGACTTTGCAGCGCGGCAGACCAGTGGTCGCATCGCGCACCAAACTCTGCGTACGTCAGGCGGGTATCTCCATCCACCACCGCCTCGCGGTTGGGATAGAGCCTGCGGGCCCGACGAAAAAAATCCAGCGGAGACAACGGTGTTTCCATGCGAAACCCCTCCTGATTGAGACGTGGTTTTTCGTATCCTACCACAACCCGACGGAGTGAGTATAAGCCTGCCTGAGTTTGCACTCCCTGCTCTGATACCGATAGGCTTGCCGTCATTTCCCGTCACACGTACTGAGGGCGAGGCCGGGCGCTTCGCGGCCGCTGGCGCGGCTGGGCGGTATCAGCTAATCAGTCCGACCGCGCTGTGCCAGAGAAAGAGGCTACCGATGATGAGACTGACTGCGTTCAGCTATGCCTCTGCCGCGCCCTGGGCCGGCGGAGGAGAAGCCGGCTCGTCCGGCGGGGGAGCTGTGGAATCGGTAGCCAGGTAAGCCGATCCGGCGGCGAGTCCGGCACCGGAATCGGCACGGCGAATGGCCGGGGCAAATACCTGCACTACCAACACCTGCAGTGCGGCCGCCAGTGGCACCGCCAGAATCGCCCCGATGATGCCCAGTAAATTGAGCCCGATCAGGACCGCCACAATCACCAATAGTGGATCGATATGCACCGTCCGGCTCATGACAAGTGGTTGGACGACATTACCTTCAACTTCAAATATTAGAATGAACAGGATGATGACCTCGACCGCTTTCCCGGGGCCGACGGCAATGAGCGCAAGCAGTACCGCGACACTGCCGCTGATCCATGGACCCAGATAAGGAATCAGCTCGGTGAGTCCGGCCAGGACTCCGAGAAGCAGGGCATAGGGAACTTGAAGAATGGCGAGTCCAATCCCACTGAGGCTCCCAATCAGCACCATTCTGAGCGCGGTGCCCTGGACGTACCCTCCAAATGTCCTGCTAAGGCGGGTAATCACTAAAGAGGCATGGTCCTGCGCGGCTGGCGGGAACAACCCCACCACAAACTGCTTCAGCTTGACCGAGCCGAGCAGCCAGAACAGTGTCATGGTCAGGATCACCACTACCGAGATCAAAATGCCGAAGATCCCTTGGAGTAAATTGAAGGGGAGTGCCAGCAGCGCCGGCGCCGAATGCTGCAGTGCCGCAGCCAGCGAGCCAGCCAGATTCTGTATTGCCTGCCCGACGGCGCCCCCTGCCTGCAAACGCCGTTGGAGCTGCGTGACCCGCTCCCGTAACTCCCTTTGGTACTCAGGTAAATGGTGGGCCAGCGAGGTCACCTGGCTGACCACTGGGCTAAGCAAAAGCCACATCAGCAGACCCACCAGTGCCAGCACGATCACGTAGATCAAAAGTATCGCCACGGGAGGGGGTATGCGGAAACGCTCCATTCGGGCGACCAGCGGCCGGATGGCTTCTCCAATGATGATGGAGAGCAGCAGGAGAATCAGAGGTCCGAGAGCCTCGGTGAGGATCAAGATGACCGCGAGGATTGCCACTACCAGCGCCGCCGCCAACCAGAGGGTGCGTTGGCTAATCGCAACCGATACGGTGGCCCGCTCTCGTGGCCGGTAGGCTGAGGGTGAGGAAGAGATGGACTGGTCCGGAACATCCTCAGCCGGAACATCCTCAGCCGGAACATCCTCGGATGGAACGGGTGACTGGCCGCTCATAAGCCTACTCTAGCCTACTCTATGCTCCCCAGCGCCTCCGGCTCTACCGCCCATACTCGCGCAATGGTAAACTCGCCATGGGATTGCGTTGGCGCGCGCCAACGCATTCCTGATCTTTGCCTGTTACCATCAGATTGTGCAGGGCCATCACGGTGGCAGCGGGTATACGGAGCGGCCGTCCCGCTATATAGGAGCCGCCGGCAAGTCGCTACCGCCACGTTCCGGAGTGATCGGCGCCTCCTCATCGGTGGTAAAGGTACCTTCGGGAGAGGGGCCACCGACCGGTGTGGCACTCTGCATCACCCGGTCGATCTCATTCATCTCATCCCTGGAGAGGTGGATATCGGCTCCGCCGGCCGTATCGGAGATCTCCGCGGGGTTGAGGGCGCCCACGATGGCGCAGTCCACCGCCGGATGAGCCAGTACCCAGGCAACGGCAAGCTGTGGCAGGCTGCACCCACGCTTACCGGCGATCTGCTTCAGCTCTTCCACCACCTCCAAATTCCGCCTGAACGGCGTACCGGAGAAAATGTCGCTCTTACTACGCCAGTCATTACTGGGGAACGTGGTACTGGGACCGTAGCGTCCGGTCAGCAGACCGTGCGCCAGCGGACCATAGGCCTGGATACCAATATGGTGCTGCTCGCAGTAGGGAAGCAGGCTCGTCTCAATGTCGCGGCGAAAGAGGTGGTAAGGTGGCTGAATGCCGTCGAGATGGCGTATCTCCTCAAAGGCCTGGATCTGCGGCAGGCTAAAGTTGGAGCCGCCGACGAATCGAACCTTGCCCTCCGCCACAAACTCGCTCAGCGTTGCGACCACGTCCGCCATCGGTGTCGTCGGATCCGGCCAGTGGATGAGATACAGATCGATGTAGTCGGTACCAAGCGCACGCAGACTGGACTCCAGACCCTGGCGAAGCCACGACCGGCTGGAATCTCGTACCAGCTGGTCGCCGGCCTGCCGCAACCCACCTTTGGTCGAAAGGATCAGCTCCCGGCGCTTAGTGCGTATCTCCGGTTGCAGAGCCTGATTCAGGAACTGCTCGGCCAGTCCAAATCCATACGCCTGCGCCGTATCGAAAAAGTTGATGCCAAGGTCAAGCGCTCGGCGAACCGCCGCCTTATTGGCGGCGAGATCCTGTTCGCCCCACTCGCCACCGAAGGCCCACGTCCCAAAGCAGATCCTGGAAACTCGCATTCCAGTGTTCCCAAACTGTGTATACTCCATCGTTGCCACGGCCTTTCTGCCTAGTATCGCGCACAGGGCAACCGCACCCCAGACGGGCATATTCCTGCGGCGACTCCTGGCGGCGCGGAAGCGCTCGCAGTGTGCGCACGCGGACATCTCGGCTACTCTACAGTTGCGTCTCCTACACTGTTAGCCGTTGCCTTTGTTGGTGTCCCCGATCGAAAGTCGAGTCTTTGAGGTGAGGATATGGCCTGCTCGTCCGGCGGGGGGAGTACCGCTAAAGACGGAGTCTAGCGCAACTCGCCTATCGAGCCAATCGCGGCTCGCAGCTCAGCAGCTTTCTCCTCGGGTAGCGAGTCATTCAGCCAGAGTCCGAAACCGGTCTCAACGCTGGCGGCATACTTGAGTTTCCCGGGTGAGCGTCCCACCGGTAGGAGTTCCAGGTGCAGGTGGAAATCGGGCTCCGCCAGCTGGTGCACCACCAGCATATAGGGCATCGGCGCGGTATACACCTGGTTCTCGGCGCGTACCAGACTGAGCAACACACCGGCCAGTTCAACCGCCGCCGCTCCGCCGCGTGGTAGGTCGCTCACTGTGCCGACATGGTCGCGGGCATAGAGATGCACTTCGTAGGGGTAACGGGCATACTCCGGGACAAAACCAGTCCAGTGAGGCGTTGAGAGCACCAGACGCGGTCCGGCCAACTCGGAACGGGTGAGATCGCAGCCAAGGCAGTGGCCGGTCGCTAGGCGAGCGGCGCGGAAATGCTCCCGCTCACGTGAGATCACCGGCGGCAAGAAGCTTACTCCATAGGTCTGTCCGTGAGGATGGGTCTGGGTCTGCCCGATGGCGGCGCCAGAGTTCTCAAAGGTCATGACACAGACATAGCTCCGGCTGAGGTCGGCATACACCGCCTGCCACAGGTCAACTACGGCGCAAGCCTGCTCTAGCGAGAGTTCGGGAAAGGAGAGGTTGTGCTCCCGTGCGTACAGCAAGACCAGGCATTCGCCCAGAGGAGGTTCCAGTGCGGGAAAGTCGTTGGGACGGGCCCAGGTCTCCTGGCCGGAAGGCCAGCGACCCATTTGGCGGTCCGCGCAGAAGGGGCACTCCGAGGTACCCTCCCGGCGGTTCATGCGGCCGGGCGTCTGGACCACCACCTCACCCAGCAGTGGATTCTCCACCAGACGCCCGCCGGCATGCTCCTCATGGTCGGCATTCTCCGACATGCTTATTTCTCCTCCCGGACCCTTCGGTCCAACGGCAATACCGGTATACGCTCTGGATGCGGCTTATTCCAGGTATTCCCGGCCCTCAGAGCTCGCCAACGGTGGCATGTCCCGGACCTCCAGCTGGACGTATGGGCAGTATCTCCGGCTCACGGCCACTACGGGCGGGATAGCTGGAGTAGATTCGCTCGGAGATCTGTTCCTGTAACTCCAGAGGGGCCACGATGAGTACCCCTCCGCCAAAGCCGGCGCCCACCACCCGCGCGCCGTAGGCTCCGGGAGCCTGGGTGGCGATCTCTACCAGCGCGTCGAGCTCGCCGCAGCTCACGGCATAGTTGTCGCGAAGGCTCGAATGCGAGGCCAGTATGAGTTCGCCAAAGCGCGTGGCGTTCTGCTCGCGGAGCGCCTCTACCGCCGAAAGCGTGCGATCATTCTCGGTCACTACGTGCCAGGCACGCTGCCGCGCCGGCTCTGGAATGCGGCCGCCCAGGCGTCTCAGCTGGTGCCTGGTGACATCTCGCAGCGCGAGTGGTGGATCGATTCCTTCGGCGGCCAGAGCCGATTGCAACACGGATACCGCGATTTCACATTCCCGGCGTCGCTCGTTGTAAGCGGAGCTAGCCAGCGACCGTTCGACGCCGGAGTCGCAAATCAAGAGACTGGAGCTTGGTAGATCAAATGGTATCGCTTGATACGCCAGCGAGCGGCAATCGATGAGCACGGCATGGTCAGGACGTCCCAATACGCTGGCGGCATGGTCCATTATCCCTACGCGAACACCGGTGCCGCGAGTCTCCGCGAGCTGGCCAAGCCTGGCCAGCTCCAGCGGAGTACGCCGCAGCTGCAGCGCCTCATCCAACCAGAGCACCGTAGCGATGACCAGCGCTGCCGAAGAGCTGAGCCCCTGGCCGGTGGGTACATCTCCAGCTATGCTGGCGGAGAAGCCGCGAAGCGGTATGCCCTCGCTCTGTAACTCGCCCAGAACTCCCGCCACATAGAGGGCCCAGAGCGGTTGGCCGCCCGGCTCAACCGCCGAAGGCAGCTGGTCCAGCGGGAAGGCGGTACTCTGGTCATGGTGACTGGAGTACAGCCGCACGGTACGGTCCTCCGGGTCGGAGAGTAGCTGGCCGGCCAGAGCGACCACCCGTTCGATGGCGATAGGCAGCACATAGCCTTCATTGTAATCGGTGTGCTCACCAATCAGATTTACCCGGCCCGGCGCCCAGGAGGCCAGGAGAGGGCCGGTAATACCAAAGCGGCTTCGAGCCTGGTCAGTCGCCAGCGCGGCGGGAGCCGGCAGCCGGGGGAACCCCGAAGACGACGCTGATGATGAAAAAGACATGTCAGCGCACCAGAATGGCCGGGCGATTCAGGCTGCGGCCCTCGAAGCTAAACGCTGCAGACGGCCATTCCGGCCAGCTGGTCAAGACCTCGGGACCGTTCGGGGTGAGCAGAATGGTATCCTCGGACTTCACGCCGGCAAGCGAAGGATTCCAGGCAAATGCCTGACTCACCTCCATTCGGGTTGGATCATCCGGCTGAGCCAGAACTTCGCGCGAGAGATAACCAATACTTCCGCCCTGGTGGTGCTCCCGAATGGCCATTGGGTACCCGGCCTCTCTATATGCCTCTTCGGCGCAGCTGAATTGATCTCCCAGTGTACGGCCCGCTTGGGTTGTAAGAATCAACCGTGCGTCGATCTCGGCAACTATTCTGGCTTTGGCATCCAGCTCAGCCGGCAACTTGCCGAAATAAAGTAGGCGAGTAACGGCGGCGGTCAGGCCTCCAACGCTGGCGCAGAGTACCAGCATCACATAGCGCTCAACCGTCTTGTCGGTTGGAAGTGGATGGCGAAACTGGCTGATCCGCTGGTCGCTGGCCACCAGATTCACCACTACCTGGCCGCCCTCCCTGATGGTGTGCAGAGCAAGCTCGGCGGCGATCGCCAGTTCGGTCATACCGGGGGTAAGCTCGGCAATGGTCCCACGCATGGCCAGGGTGGCGCAATCGGCGGCGGCCCGAAGCCGGTCGATCTCGGTAGGAAAGAGGCTGGTGCGGAGTGCCTGCAAATCCTGGCTGATATCGGCAAAATCCGGGCCGAGCCGGCCGCCGTCGCTTGCCGCCGGCTTAGGTCCACTCTTCGCCAGCGCCGAAAGCGCCTCACCGGTCTCCCACCAGACCGGTGCTTCGATCTCCAGTCCCAGTGCCCGGATGCTCTCCTCCGCCTCCAGGCGAGGGGCTTCGATAGTGTTAGCCAGAATGGTGGCGTGATCCATAGTGACCGAGATGGAGATTCCGCTGCGGTCGGTGTTGAGAATGATGTTGGTGTTGGCTCCGGCGGTAAGCCAGGTTACATTAGGCGTCTCCGTCAACACCACCAGCTCCAGACGGCGCTCACGCATGCGCTCACGCAGGCGTGCCAGCTTAGCCTCGACTTCAGCCCGCCGCGGTGCGAAGTCCGACACTGGTCTGGTCTCCATGATCTTCGTACTACCCTTCTCTTCGCTTGGCTCTCACCGATGTTGGTACACCTGCCAGCCCAGATATTTGCTGAGGGCCTCCTCCAAGGGCTCGGCCACACGGGTCTGGTTTATGGCCACGTGATGTTCGAAGCCTTCCTGGCAGATGTAGCGCAGCAGCTCCTGCAGATGCGGTACCTTTACCACTCCATAGCCGCCGAAGGTTTGCAGTGGATCGGCGGTAAACTCTCCTTCGCCGACATAGGCTTTCATTCTACCGGAGAAGTCGTCGGTGCTCGCGCGCAGATAGGTAAAGGGATTGGCGCGCACACGGCCGGTGATGGTGCCGTAGGTGTTGTCGCGTCCAACCGTGCCGGCAATGATTGCCTGATACTCCATGCGCGGCACCTGCTCGATAAAGATGTCCTTGGGCAGGTTAGAGCAGTGGAAGACCACCGCTTTGTCAGGATCGTCACCGTAGTTGTTGTTCCAATCGACCAGTGCGCTGGGACGCCCCGATGCCAGCTGCAGCGCCAGCATGGCGACGACTCCAACCACGTCGGTCTCGCAGGCGGAAGGAATCAGCCCGTTGCTGGCCATACTCATGAGGGTGCAGGGCACCACCCCAAAGTATTCCTCCATGGCTGTCCAGCACTGTACGGCACTGGCGTCCAGCTGCGCGCCTGTAGTCCACTGGTCGAGCACCACGCCAAATTTAGCCATTTTTACCAGAGCTTCCGACGGTATCTCGGCGGTATTGGCGTATCTTTCAATACTGGCGCGTTTCGCAGTTACTTCCGGCGAATCATCCGCCAATGTATGTATGCGTCCAAACGCCTCCGAGAGATCGAGGGTTTCCACGCTGATACCGCTCTGCTCGAGGAGTTTTTCGCTGTAGCGAACCGTGTTAAAGGCGGCGGGACGCGCTCCCAGCGCGCCTACTCGCGCGCTGCGCAGCCCACGTACCACCCGGCAGGTACTGGCGAACATCTCCAGATCGCTGGCGAAGGCGGGGCTGGTTGGATCTATGGTATGCCGGCTGGTCAGAGTAAACGGAATGCCGTACTGGCGAAGATTATTAGCGGCGCTCATCTTGCCGCAGAAGCTGTCGCGCCGGTCGCTAATGCTCATGGAAGCCGGGTCATCGGCAAAGGCGTGCAGCAACACTGGTACCCGAAGCTCGCTCCAGCGCAGCACGTTGGCGATGGCTCGCTCGTCACCGAAATTCGGCAGCGTCACCAGCACGCCGTCGATTTCCTGGCGCCTGCTGGCGAAGAGCTCGGCGCAGAGTCTGGCCTCGGCCAGAGACTCGATGGCGCCGACGTTGGTGCTGCCAGCTTCCACGATCACGGTCTGGATCTTGCGCTTGGCCAGTACCTCGAGAATGGCCTCACGGCCGCTCTGGGCCAAATGGTCAGGGAAAAAGCCGCGGTTACCCACGATCACCGCCAGAGTCAGTGGACGCTTGAGTGGCGAACGGTTGGAGAGCAGAGGGGAAGGTCCGCTGCCAGCACTGGTAGCGGTAGCTGCACGGGTCATTGGGATGCCTCCTGGCGCTGACCATAGTGCTCGGTATAGCGCTGGTGTAGCCGGGCAATCAGGTCATCGGCGAGAGCCAACGGCTGCCCAAGCGCCAACGCACACCAGACGATGGCGGCGTTATCTTCGGTCATGACTGCTGCCTTGACCGCGGCAGCGGCAGTGGTGCCGGTAGTAAAGACACCATGATTTTGCAAGAGAACCGCCGGGCTATGGCTGTGGCTCAAGCAGGCCACCACCTCGCTCCCGATCTCGTCGCCGCCGATGGGCGCCAGACCAGCGCAGGGTATGGGACCACCGAACTCGTCGGCAATGGCAGTTAAGACGCAGGGAATCTCGCGCCCCAGCGCCGCGAAGGCGGTGGCGTAGCGTGAGTGCGTATGCACTACGGCGTTGACCTTCGGGAGATGCCGGTAGATATAGCAATGCGAGAGCGTATCCGAAGACGGTGAGAGAGGTCCTTCGACGACCCGACCCTCCAGATCTACCACCACCAGTGACTCAGGGGTCAGAGCATCGTAGGTCACGCCGCTGGGTTTAATGACGACCAGATTGGTCTTTGGGTCGCGGGCGCTTATGTTGCCACTGGTCCAGGCCACCAGATGGTTGGCAGGCAGCAGCTGGTGCAGCCGGGCAACCTCCGCACGAAGCGAGTCAAGCATCATGCCCTCACCTCCCGAATCTCCGGAATCTCGGTGAGGACCTGGTTCCGTATGGCCTTGAGCCGTTTCATGACATCGTTTTCTCCCCGTCCAAAGTAGTCGTGAAGTAGCTGGTAGTCGGCAAAGAGGCGATCATAGGTCTCCTGGTGACTGGGTGTGGGCAGCACGCGGTCCGGCTTCAGCTTACCCATCACCGCTGCGGCCCGCTCAATGCCTGGGTAGATACCGGCGGCAACCGCGGCGTGCATGGCCGAGCCCAGCGCCGGCGCCTGGGGAGAGCCGGCCAGAGCAATGGGTTTACCGGTCACGTCGGCATAGATCTGTATCAGCAGCGCATTACGGTTGGGCAGGCCGCCGGCGGCCACCAGCTCATGAATCTCGATGCCGCGCTCGTTGAATGCCTGGATAATGGCGCGAGTCCCAAAGGCGGTGGCTTCGATAAGCGCCCGATAGATTGCCGGAGCCCGGGTCATAAGGGTGGCTCCCACTAACAAGCCGGAGAGGTCGGCGTCAACCAGAATCGAGCGATTGCCGTTCCACCAGTCAAGCGCCAGCAGGCCTGACTCTCCCGGACGAAGACGAGCCGCCTCACGCTCCAGGTAGCTGTGCAGATCCAGCCCGGCCGCCGCCGCCGCCGCATGGTCGGCCGGCGGAACCACGTGCTCGGTGCACCAGGCAAAGATATCGCCGACGCCGCTCTGGCCGGCCTCATAACCAAAGGTACCGGGGATGACGCCATCCCTGACCACGCCGCACATGCCCTCCACCTCGGCAAGGCGGTCCGAAAGCAAGATATCGCAGGTCGATGTTCCCATGATCATAACCATGCGCCCCGGCTCCGTGACCTGCACAGCCGGCGCGGTGACATGGGCATCCACATTGGCCACCGCCACCGTGATCCCCGCGGGTAGTCCGGTGTAATCCGAAGCTAGCTGGGTGAGGTAGCCGGCGCATCCGCCCAGCGGAGCAAAGTGGGAGGCCCACTGCCGGGGGATGGCGCCCTGCCAATGCCGGCTGAGATGGGTCTGGACGACGTTGGCCATACGGGGATCGAGCGCGGCAAAGAATTCGGGCGAGGGAAAGCGGCCGTCAATCACCATGGCCTTATAACCGGCGGTGCAGACGTTGCGGGTCTCCACACCGGTCAGCTGCCAAACCAGCCAGTCAGCGGCCTCGATGAAGCGCTCCGCTGTGAAGTAGACCGCTGGGTCTTCTTCAAGTATCTGAAGCACTTTGCTGAAGAACCACTCGCTGGAGTACTTACCGCCATAACGCGCCACCCAGGCTTCACCGCGCTCGCGTCCCACTGCATTGATTCTATCCGCCTGAGGTTGCGCGGCATGATGCTTCCAGAGCTTGACCCAGGCGTGCGGGTGGTTTCGCCATTCTTCCAGCTGGCAGAGCGGTGTGGAGTCCGCGAGAGTAGGCAGCATGGTGCAGGACGTAAAGTCGATGCCGATAGCCGCCACCTGGTTGGCATCGATGCCGCTCTCCCGCAGCACCGCGGGCACGGCGTGGCGCAGCACGTCCAGATAGTCGGACGGGTCCTGCAGCGCCCACTCCGGCGGCAGCGGCGTATCGTTGCTGGGCAGGTGCTCGTCGATGACGCCGTGAGCATAGGGATGCACCGCGGTGGCGATCTCAGCTCCAGTTTCGGCGTCGACCAGCAACGCACGGCCGGATTCCGTTCCAAAATCGACGCCAACTGTGTACATTAGCGTAGCTCCTTAGTGGCTCCTTGTCAGCTCACCGAAGTCGGGGGAAACGCAAAACCGCACGCTCACGCCACGCCCGGCACTCCCCGCGCATGCCGCCGATAATTTCTCTCTGTTGGTCGGCACCGGCCGGCCGGCTACTGGCTGAGTTGCCCTTGCTCGGCCGTTGGCCGTAACTGCGGAGCTTTACCGTCCTTACCCAGGCGATACTCGCGCAGAATGATTTCATTTATCTCATCCATGAGGTCGGTTTCAGTTGACTTATCGAAGGTGATCTCGCCATGCTGCAGCAGGTTGATGCGGTCGCAGACTTCGAGCACCTGCGCGTAGTTATGCCCAATCATGATGATCGAAACATCGCCCTGGCGCTTGAGATTATTGATGAGGTCAAGGATGATGGCCGCCTCTTTGGCGCCCATAGCCGCGAGCGGTTCGTCCAGGAGCAGAATCTTGGCGTTGGACGAAACCGCGCGGGCAATGGCTATGGCCTGGCGCTGGCCGCCGGAGAGCATAGCCACAGCGACATCCACCGAAGGGATGCGAACGCCGATACCGGCCAGAAACTCGCGCGCCTGGTTGCGCATAGCTCGATTGTTCATAATGGGTGTGGGCTTGTAGGTCAGCTCCCGCATCAGGAACATGTTGTGATAGACGCTCAGCTCGTTGACCAGAGCCAGATCCTGGTAGACCGTCTCAATGCCCACCGAGCGGGCGTACTCAACCGAGCGCAGCCGCACCTCACGGCCATTGACATAGATGGTGCCGGCATCCGGCTGCAGAAAGCCGCACATGATCTTGATGAGGGTGGATTTGCCGGCGCCGTTGTCGCCGATAAGGCCCAGCACTTCGCCGCGCCGCAGGTACAGGTTGATGTTGCGCAGTGCCGTCACCGGCCCGAATCGTTTGGCGATGCCGGTGGCACGCAGCGCCTCAGGGGCGTCTGGTTGGGTCATTCTTGACTGCCTGCCCTTCGCAGAATCGCCAGCCGAACGTTCAAGATCATGGCTGCCAGAATGGCGATACCAAAGATCACATAAAAGTAGTTGGCGCTGACGCCGATGATATTCATGCCGTCCTCGAGAATAAACAGGACAGTGCATCCCAGGAAGGCGCCGATAATGGTTCCCGAGCCACCGCTGAGCGCGGTACCGCCGATGACCGCACCGGCCACGGCGTTGAACATGATCACCGTTCCCCCAACACCGCCGCCGGCCTGTGGGTCGATGGAGGTGATGCGGAAGGCCTCCATGATGCCGCCCAGACCACCCAGGACGCTCGTCAGCATAAAGAAGCCTATCTTGATGCGGCTGACCTCAACGCCGACTTCTCTGGCCCCAAGTGGGTTGCCTCCAGTGGCCACGGTATGCTTCCCGAGAGGTGTCCGGCTGAGGACCACCTGCATGAGCAGGACAATGATAATTGCCCAGGTGATTTCGGAGAAGGCGCCGATACTAAGCACCTGCGCCAGCTGGCCGCCGTTGGGAGTGACAACGGGGAAGTCGTTGGAGATCACCAGAGTGATGCCGTAGAGCAGAAACTGCATACCCAGCGTGGTGATAAGCGAGGGTACGCGCAGAATCACGCTGATAAACCCGTTGACGAATCCAATGCCCGCGCTGGCAATGAGCGCAATGATGATGCTGGGGATGAGCGGTATGCCGTCCTGAAGCATGAAATACATGACGAACGGCGCCAGGGCGAAGACCTGGCCGACCGAGAGATCGATCTCGCCGCAGATGAGCAGCATGACTTCGCCGACAGAGATCATGGCTGGTGTGGCGATGTACTGTCCCAGGTTTTCCAGATTGCTTCGCCCGAGGAACACGCTGTTGGCGGATTGGAAATAGATCAGCAGCAGTATCGCGATGACGGCTATGCTGAGTTCGCGTTGCCGGAGGAAGAGGTGCCAGGCGGAGAGCCCCCACTTCTGCGCGGTGATCAGCGCTGGCGGCAAGGCTGGCGGCAAGCTGGCGGACGGCAAAGCCTCTTTCTGGACTTCATCGGCCATGATCGGTAGTCTCCCCTTTGATAACCCGCACCCCATTCAGGCTGTGCGCCATTCAGGCTGTGCGCCATTCACCTTCTAGACCACTCTAGACCACGACAGACTAAGCTAGACTAATCTGGAGTGGTCTAGATAGATGAAACCACAGACACAGCCTGAATGGCTACCCGTTACCTGGGTTGGGTTCCGGTTATCGTGAACACCCGGCGAGACGGGTTAGCTCGCGACCACCTTCTCGACACTCGAGCTGCCCTCGAAGCGGCTCTGGGTGGCCAGGTAGGGGCCTACATTGCTCTTGGTGACGAAGAGCAGACCGGTATCGGTCTCGGCCGGCTGGGTCAGGCCACCGGAGAGCTTGTACAGGAAGAGCTGCTGTACGGGAACGAAGCCCTGCAGATAGGGCTGCTGGTCGATGGTGAAATCCAGCCAGCCATTCTGGATGGCGGTCAGAGTGGTCGGCTCCAGGTCGAAGCCGCCGCAGTGTATTCCCTTGCCGGGAAGGTTATACTTCTGGCTCACCAGTCCCAGGCCGGCGGTGCTGCCGCCGTCAACCGAGTAGTAAGCCTTCACATTGGGATGGCCCAGGACGTAGGCGTCGATGGCGGATTGCTCCTGGTCGGCCTGCGCGCCGGTGGCAATTTCGGTAAAGGTGACGCTGGGCGCGTACTGGGCGAAAGCCGCTTTACACCCGTCGATGCGGGGCTGAATATTCAGCGAGCCCGGAGTGGCGATAAACCCAACCACGTCGCCGGAGGTTACCCCCGACACCTGGACCGCCCGCTGGCCCTGTTGGAAGCCGGACTGATACAGGTCCTGGCCGATATAGGCCAGGCGCGCGTTGGTCGGAGCATCGGCGTTGTAGGAGACTACCGGTATGCCGGCGGCCAGCGCGGCCGACGTCGGCGCGTTGAAGGCGGTGAGATCGATGAGGGCGACGGCGATGCCGTCGACGCCGGCGGAGATGGCGGCGTTCATGGCATTAACCATCTCGGAGACCACGCTGTTGGCCGAGCCGGTCCACTGGTAGCTGCAGCCAAGGGCGGCGCAGGCGTCGGAGGCGCCATATTGGGTGGGCGTAAAGAAGGCGTTGGTGGTCACGTGGTTGACAAAAGTGAACTTCCACACCGGATGCGAGGGAAAGTTGCCCTGGGTGTTGGCGCTGGTGCCGCCGGTGGATGGCGTCGACGAGCTGCCGCAGGCCGACAGAGCCGAGGGCAGAGTGGCCACGCTGGCCGCGCCGAGTGCCGTGCCGCCAAGGAATTTGCGGCGCCCTACCTGGCCACCGAATGCCGGGGTAGAATCTGGGGACTTCTTCACTGATGACTCTCCTCTTTCTTGCTCGACGCCGAGCTATGATTCATTGTTCGAGGACTTCGCGTGGAAAGCTTGCTGGAGTCACGAAAGGCGGTGCGTCGGGCCTCCTTTCTGGGAAAGGGTGACACCATCATAGCTATGTCCAAGTGGGTGACACCATGCCACTCAAAGGGCGAGAAAACGTGACCGAGTCGGGTGGATTTAATCGGTTAAATGACAGTGTACTCATCGGCATCCTCCCTGTCAAGAGGTGTGTGGTCACTTTAGCGTCACAAGACGTAAAACACGTGGGGAAAACTTGCGACACGAGTTTCGACACGAGTTTAGGCAAGCGGTTCGCTCATTGGGCGCAGCTGAATCTCGATAATCCGCGAGCCGGATGACTGTGTGCAGGCCAGCAGAACCGCCTCCGCCACGATCTCGGGTTCGAGCATGCCGGAGGCGGCGACGCCCTCCTCGGAGCGCCCCTTGCCGAGCGCAAATTCGGTTTTGACCCCTCCCGGGCAGATGACTCCAACCTTGATGCCGTAGGGGTGCAGTTCTTTGTCGAGGGCCTGGGCAAATCCCACCTGGGCAAATTTGGTGGCGCAGTAGACCGCCTCACCGGCAAAGCCATATTTTCCGGCCATCGATGATATCATCAGGATCAGGCCCGACTGCTCGGTGATCATGTGCGGCACCGCGTGGCGGCTGAAGAGAAATGTCGAGCGCATGTTGGAATCCATCATCTCATCGTAGTCTTCGAGGCTGGTTTCAACGAGTGGGCGGTAATTTCCCACCCCCACATTGTTGATGAGAATGGAGATCCTGCCGAAGGAGGTGATTGCCGCGTCCACCACCTGGCGGGCGGTCTCTTCCTCACGCGAATCCCCGACCACGGCGATTGCCTGGCCGCCGGAGGCGGAGATCTCGTCGACGAGGCCGGAGAGGCGCTCCGGCCGTCGCCCGGAGACCACCAGAGTGGCGCCTTCAGCGGCAAGCGCGAGGGCGCTGGCCCGTCCTATCCCCGCGCTGGCACCGGTGATGATAGCTACTTTGCCGGTTAGTCGATCGGCCATTGGATCATCTCCCTTTCTGGAATCTCGTGATATCTCATCGCCAACTGGCACCAACTAGCATACCCGAATTGGCCGGTACGTGGTAGGTACCTTTCCTCCATTGCTCTTCCCATTGCCATGTGAGGGACGGATGGTCTATGCTTACCAGTACCAAAGTCTATTGCTGCGGGAGGCCAGGACTCGCCATGCCAACCATTGCCGATGTCGCGCGCCGGGCAGGGGTCACTACTGCGACGGTCTCGAACGTGCTGAACGGTCGTGTGGTGGTGAAGGAAGAGACGCGTGACCGAGTGCTGAAAGCCATAGCCGAGCTAGATTTTCGTCCCAACCTCATTGCCCGCGGGCTGGCGCAGGGAAAGACCAAGACGCTGGCGTTGGTGGTGCCCACCATTTCCAATCCGTTCTTTGCCGAGGTCGTCGAGGAGGCCGGTCGAGTTGCCGATCAGCATGACTACCAGCTGCTACTCTGCCTGACTCATAACTCGGCCGAGGAGGGTGAGCGGCATCTGGAACGGCTGGCGCGTCGCTGGGTAGACGGTTTCATCGTGCTGAGCATGGCGGCCAGTACCGAGGATGTTCTGGCTCTGGCCAAACGCGGCAAACCGGTGGTGCTGGGAGCCTGGAACCACGATGCAGAGGTGGAGTTCCTGCCTATGGTAGACATTGACTTTCATCTCGCCGGCAAGCTCGCGACCGAGCATCTTCTAGAATGCCGGCACCAGCGCATTGCCGCCATTCTCGAGGCAACGGCGCAGCAAACCCGTATGGAAGGTTATGAAGAGACGTTGGCGGCGGCCGGTCTACGGCCGCGACCAGGATATATACAGCTGGGTGACTCCTCATTTGAAAGCGGCTATCGTGCGGCACTGGCAATGCTCGAATTACCCGTGCCGCCAACCGCCATCTTTGCTGGAAATGACTGGATGGCGCTAGGCGCCGTCGAGGCCATCACCGGCCACGGGCTCTCAGTGCCGGGAGATATCTCGATTGTGGGGGTGGACGACATCACCCTGGCGGCGCACGCGCACCCGCCACTCACCACCATAAGCGTCCCCAAGCGGGAGATGGCTCGCGCTACCACCGAACTCTTGCTGCGCTATCTGGATAGCCCGTATGAGGACGAGGAGCCGCTCCGGATACTGGTGGATCCCCATCTGATAGTGCGTGGGTCTACCGCGTGCTTGGCCGAGGCCGGGCATAGCCAACTCGCGATTGGAGGCAAAACCTGATGGAGACTCTGCTGGGCATTGACCTGGGTACTACCGGAGTAAAGGCGGCGCTCTTCGACGCCCGTAATGGGCAGGTGCTGGCCTCGGCGTTCTGTGCTTATCCCTTGCGGCACCCGCAGCCGGGATGGGCGGAGCAAGATCCGGCCGACTGGTGGACTGCCACCCAGGAGGCAATCAGGGTCTGCCTGGGAGGACGGTCCTCTGCCACGGGGGGCGGTCCCCCAGGGACCGGCGAGCAGTCGCATCAAGGCACGCTACGCGGCATTGGGCTCTCGGGCCAGATGCACGGCGTGGTGCTGCTAGACGAGCACCAGGAGGTGCTGCGTCCGGCGATCATCTGGGCCGACCAGCGAAGTGAGGCTGAATGCCGCCAGATTACCGAGCGAGTAGGTGCCGCTCGGCTGGTGGAGCTGGTGAGTAATCCGGCTCTCACCGGCTTCTCGCTGCCCAAGCTGCTCTGGATACGCAATCATGAGCCTGAGCTCTTTGCGCGCGCCCGGACCATGCTGCTGCCCAAGGACTACCTACGCTATCGCCTTACCGGGGTATTGGGAATGGAAATTTCCGATGCCGCCGGCACCTGCCTCTTGGATGTGAGGCATGGCCGGTGGTCCGAGGAGCTGTTGGCTGACCTGGAGCTGGATCCGGCTCTGCTGCCGCCGGTGATTCCCAGCGACACGGTGGCGGGCGGCATCACCGCGCCGGTAGCCGAGCAACTCGGCCTGGCACCGGGTACACCGGTGGCCGGCGGCGGCGCCGACAACGCCTGCGGCGCGGTGGGGAACGGTGTGGTGGAGCCGGGGCTTGCTCTGGTCTCGATTGGTACCAGCGGGGTCGTGCTGGTGCACGCCGAAACGCCGGAGGTAGATCGCTCCGGACCCATACCCCGCGTGCACACGTTCAACCATGCGGTGCCTCACGCATGGTACATGATGGGAGTGACGCAGGGGGCCGGTCTCTCGCTGCGCTGGGTGCGGGACAATCTTGGGCTGCCCGAGCAGTCGGTGGAGCGCTGGTCCGGCCTGGACGCCTACGATCTACTGGCCGCCGAGGCGGGCCTTGCGCCCGCGGGCAGCGCCGGCTTGATCTTCCTCCCCTATCTTCAGGGCGAGAGGACCCCTCACCTGGATGCCCGCGCGCGTGGCGGCTGGATCGGCCTTACCGCCAGCCACAGCCGCAGGGACCTGATTCGGGCCGTACTCGAGGGAGTAGCTTTCAGCCTCAAGGATTGCTTTGGCATCATCGCAACTCAGGGACTCCCGATACAGCAGGTCCGCGCGACCGGCGGCGGAGCCAAGAGCCGTCTCTGGCGCCAGATCATTGCCGACGTGCTGGGAATAGAGCTGGTGACCACCAGCAGCGCCGAGGGCCCGGCATTCGGCGCGGCGCTCTTAGCCGGTGTGGCCTGCGGCCTGTACCCTTCAGTGGAGAGCGCCTGCCAGTCTACGGTAACGATACGAGAGCGTACTCTACCACAGGCGGAGACCGCACGGGTGTACGCCGAGGGCTACCAGGTCTACCGCGCGCTGTATCCCGCACTGCGGCCGGTCCTCCATCAGCTGCCGTGAGCCGGCTGCAGCCCGTGGGCAGCTCCGGTGGAGAGACGGCCGACCCGCCGGCTATAGCGGCATAAGCGCCGGCGCCAGGTGCGCTCCGCCTTCCGTGTGATAGGAGGGATAGCAATATTTCCGCTGCCGGCTTACGTTAGTGACGGGCATGAGCCTCGAGTTGCACTGAGGACGGTAATCCTGGCAC
>JBKQTH010000200.1:0-9811 GCA_052143275.1 Ktedonobacterales bacterium
TACCTATACTCCATTTTACCCTTCACCCGAGGCATAAAGAAAGGAGATGCGGCAGCTTTCAGTTCCGGGACAGCATTAGCAGGCAAAGGAATTGGGGGCCGCTGCTCCACTATTATGATGGTATCAGGACTGCTCTGGTACGACGATGACGCACATCGTCCGCTGGCACAGAAAGTTGCCGAGGCGGCACAGCGCTATCGTGAGCGAGTCGGCTACGAGCCAACTACCTGCCAACTCAATCCCTCGCTCATTCCCGTTCCCACCCAAGTCAAGGCGAAGCGCTCCGCCCACCGGAGCTCCAATGCGCTTCCAGTACCGCTCCGCTTAGAGCCCAACGAACACCTACGACCAAACTACTTCTATGTCGGAGTGCTTGCAGGCGAGCGACTCAAACGCGCCATGGACCACAGGGCCGCGGAACGCCGCACGAAAGTTTCCAGGGTAGCAAGCGGAACGGCAAGCGGAGAACGAAAACGAGGCAAAATGGGTGAAAGGCAAAAGGTTAAAGACACGATGACGGTAACCTAAAGCCGGACCTTAGAGAATGTACTATGATGTGCGTTAGGAATGGTAAGCATGCCATTTGCCGTTTACGACTAAGTAAATCGTGGATAATGGGTTCTTTACTGGCGCTATGCCAACGACAGAGGTGGCAAGGTACGCGATGATCGAGCGCTACACTCGGCCAGAGATGGCACAGGTCTGGTCTGAGACCAATAAATTCAGCACCTGGTTACGGATCGAGGTGCTGGTCTGTGAAGGATGGGAGCAGGAAGGCGTTATTTCGGCCGCCGACATGGAGAAGATACGTGGAGCTACCTATGATCTTGAACGAGCGCGAGAGCTCGAGATTGAAATCCATCACGACGTTATATCGTTTCTCCAGTCTGTGCAAGAACGCCTAGGGCCGGAGGGACGCTTTCTGCACCTCGGTCTCACGTCATCCGATGTACTCGATACTGCGCTGGCCGTCCAGTTGCAACAGGCCGGCGTCCTGATTCAGGACGCGCTAGAAACGCTTCACCGCACTGTTAGCGAGCTGGCGCTCCGGCACCGTCACACACTCATGGTGGGGCGAACCCATGGCATTCACGCTGAGCCGACCACCTTTGGCTTTAAGCTGGCGATGTGGGTAGACGAGCTACGTCGTGCAAGGAAGCGCCTAGAGGCAGCAATAGATGATATCTCGGTCGGCGCCATATCCGGTGCGGTCGGCACCCACGCCACCGTGCCGCCGAGTATCGAAACCTATGTCTGCCGGCAATTGGGACTTCGTCCGGCACCGGTATCCACGCAAATCATACAGCGTGACCGCCACGCTCACTATGTCACGACTCTGGCTTTGATTGGGTCTTCACTCGACAAGATGGCGCAGGAGATACGGCATTTACAACGCACCGAGCTTCGCGAGGCCTTTGAGCCATTTGCCGCCAATCAGCAGGGCTCCTCGGCGATGCCCCACAAACGCAATCCTGAAAAAGCCGAACGAGTCTGTGGCCTGGCGCGGGTGTTGCGTGGCTATGCCACCACCGCATTGGAAGACGTGGCACTGTGGCACGAACGCGACATCAGCCACTCATCCGCCGAGCGTATCATTATTCCCGACGCAACCGCCACACTCCACTACATGCTCTGGCTCTTCAACGAGATTATGTCTGGACTCGAAGTAGATACCGAGCATATGCGCGAAAATCTCGACATGACTCGCGGTCTCATTTATTCGTCCCGTATCCTGCTCGCGCTGATCGATAAGGGCTTAGAGCGGCAGGCAGCCTACAAGCTGGTACAGCGTAATGCCCAGAAGGTATGGCGTAACCAGGACCAGGGCGCCGGTCTCCTGGCTATGCTCAAAGACGATGCCGAGGTCATGGCACACATCACCGCCGGGGAGCTTGATGCCATTGCCGACCCGGAAACTTACCTCACCTATATCGATACCGCTTTCAGCCGCCTTGGCCTTACTGCCGGCGAGCCTGAATATGAGCGGTCATCGGCCTAGAATGGTATCCCGTAGAATCGATTCGCCTTCGGCAGTTACCAGAGCAAACAGACGGTCCTCAGCCTGGATGATTGTGTCGCCGGTTGGGGTAATATTGCTGTCCCCGCGCGCTACCAGCGCTACATTCACTGACGACGGGAGATGTAACGTTTTTAGTTCACGCCCGGCCGCGCGTGAATCGGGCGGTATAGTTACCTCGACTAATCCGAGACCGGCATGGGTCAGCGTCATCAGCGGCACCACGATGTGGTGTGGGATCTCTGCCTCGATCATGTGCAGTATGGTACGGGTCGGGCTGACGGTAACATCAATGCCAAGCTTGCGGAACAGATCGTCGTTGCGAGGGTCGTTGACCCGCGCAATCGTTCTGCGTACATTGAACCGGGCCTTGGCAAGTTGGCAGATCACCAGATTGTCTTCGTCGTCTCCAGTCACCGCGATGACTATGTCGGCACGCTCGCAGCCTACATCGGCGAGCACCTGCGCCTCACAGGCATCGCCACGAGTTATGGCCGAACCCAGCTCTTCGCTGAGCTGGCTGACGCGCCGGCTGTCTTTCTCGAGCAGCAGCACCTCGTGCCCCTGCTGAAGCAGCCCCTTGGTGAGGTAATAGCCAACCTGGCCGCCTCCACCAATCAAAATGTACATATGTGTTCTTCTCTTGTGTATTCTTCTCTTGACTGTCCGTCACCCAGTGTCTTCTCCGGGTCAAGCCTGCATTCCGGCGAGCTACCTTGATCGGGTTATTATGGGCTAATTATCGACTATTGTGGACCGGGAGAAGGCTTTAATGGCGTAAGCGGCACGCTACGGCCTTGGGCCATCGAGACGGCCGGCGAAGTGCCGTGAGTGACCGGGTTGAGCAACGCGTCGCGGAACAGCTTTGCCCCTACAATAGTGGGGCAGATACTCTCCAACCCCATGGCGTTGTAGGTTTCCTGCCGTATGGGATCATAGATCCGGCACATCACCTTGTCGACGTGGAAGGTATGGCGCGCGATCTCTGCCGCCATGATGTTACGGTTGTCTCCATTGGTGGTAGCGATAAACGCATCCGCTTGCTCAAGCCCAGCGCGCCGAAGCACATCTGGATCAGTGCCGTTGCCGATAACGGTGCGGCTCTGCGGGAAATCGCTGCCCAGGCGTCGAAAGGCATCGCCATCCTGGTCTATCACTGTAACAACATGTCCCTCGCCGGTAAGCAGCTGAGCTAGCATCGCGCCGACACGCCCGCAACCCAAAATCACGACTCGCATACTCGCACCTCCCTCTACTGCTGGTAGGAGTCTTTATCGTATGCACATTGTATGCACTCTTTAGCCGCAGTCCCACAGGCGCTAGGTCTTCTGTGGGCCGGCGCCAGCCGGATTATACACGGTTTGTTGCTCACCGGCTAGATATAGGATTCAGCAGGTCTTAATAGGCCTTGGCGAAGATCGCCCAGGTTGACGAGGGACGCCCACACCCTATACATGCGCCGGAGCCTTCGGGATGGTCAAGCGGCAGGCAGCGGATCGTAGCTTGCGTCTCGGCTTTGATCTTAGCCTCGCAACCGCTATCGCCACACCACCAGCTCTCGATAAAACCCATGCGCCCTTTGTCAGCCAGGATCTCGGCAAATTCTTCGTACGAACCCACCTGGTAGGTTCGGCTCCTCTGGAATGCCAGAGCCTGATCATAGAGTTCCTGGTGGATCATGAGCAGTCTGTCTTGCACAGAGCGCACCACCCCATCTTGGCTAACGGTCTCTTTGGCAGCACGATCGGTGCGCGGCACCAGCACCACCTGACTGCTCTGAACGTCTCGAGGACCAATCTCCAGGCGTATCGGCACCCCCCGTAATTCCCAATCGTTGTACTTGAATCCCGGCCGTTCTTCGCGCCAGTCGGTCTTGGCTCGTATCCCTTCCGCTTGCAGCGCCGCCTCCACTTTTCTCGCCGCCTCGGCCACCAACAGGCGCTCGGCTTCCTTGCGCCATATTGGAATGATGATTACCTGAATGGGTGCTACACGCGGCGGCATGCGCAGTCCGGAACTATCGCCATGCACCATGATGACCCCACCAACCATACGGGTGCTGGCCCCCCAGCTCGTCGTCCAAGCATGCTTGACTACTTTATCGGAGTCCTGGAACTGTATACCGAAGCTTTTCGCAAAGTTTTGCCCAAGATTGTGAGAGGTGGCCGCCTGCAACGCTTTGCCGTCGCCCATCAGCGCCTCTATGGTATACGTGCGCAGCGCCCCCGGAAACTTCTGGCTCTCACTCTTCAAGCCGCAAATGCCTGGTATGGCCAGCTCCTTCAGGAAGAAGTCAAGGTAGACCTGGCGCAGAATCAACAATGTCTCCGCTTCGGCTTCCTCCTCGGTGCGATGCACGGTGTGGCCCTCCTGCCAGAGGAATTCGCTGGTGCGCAGGAATGGACGGGTGCGCTTCTCCCAGCGAACCACGTTTCCCCACTGGTTGTAGAGCAGGGGCAAGTCACGGTAACTGTGTATCCATTTGGCATACATATAGCCAATCATGGTCTCGGAGGTGGGGCGAACCACCAATGGCTCTGCCAGTTCTTCACCGCCTGCCCGTGTCACCACCGCTACCTCGGGGGCAAAGCCTTCGACATGTTCTGCCTCGCGCGCAAGGAAGCTGCTAGGTATAAAAAGCGGAAAGTAAGCGTTTTGGTGACCGGTGGCTTTGATACGATCATCCATGGCACGCTGCATATTTTCCCAGAGCGCGTAGCCATAGGGTCTGATGACCATGCAGCCGCGAACTGGCGACTCATCGGCCAGCTCCGCTTTGTATACGAGATCCAGATACCACTCTGAAAAGTCATCTTTCTCAGCAAGATCTTCGACAAAACTGTTCTCGTCCGGCATGACGCTGCTCCTCATGACTGCTGCAGACCGCACCTACTCGAATGTGCGTCCCAGTAAAAAGCCCACCCTCGGAGCTTTCCGCTCCGAGGGTGGGCAATTAACCCACGGTGCCACCTCGGTGAAGGTATAAGTCTCGCTTTGGGATACCTATTCCTTCTACTCTGCCCACTCTGCCGGCATACGCCAGAGGCGTGGAGTCCCAGGTTAACGGTGGACCACCGGCGGGCTTCTCCCAGGAGAGACGCTCCTGGGTTTAAGGTCCGCTGCTCACGGGCCGGTTCGGCAGACTGCCTACTGCCGGTTTTCACTATCCCGGCTCACTGGCGGCGGCATGTCCTGCCTACTTTTCCCGATCGTTGCTGTTAGCTAGTATGCTGCTTTTGCTGCTTCGTACATCGGCAGTGTACCGCCTACCAATCGGTAAGTCAACCCGGTCAGACGGGAGAGGCTAGAGCGGGGTTGGTGGCGAAAGCTTGTGATAATGCTCAAACTCCTCCGTTTCCAACAGCGGCATCACCATCTCCGAAAAGGTGTCGACGTCGATCTGCCCGAGAACATAGCTGCGGCGCAATAATTCTAGTGCCGAAAGGTCTTCGGCCGAACTCTTGAGCGCACGCCGATCCGGCATGCGACCTGCCTGTACCGTCGCCCAGATCACCGCTGCTAAGAGCCCAATCCAGAACAGGTTCGCCAACCCGTAGAGGAGCACTTGAGCAAGCGGCGGATAAGCGCCAGGCGGCGGCCCACCGTACCCGCCCGGCCCCCATTGGAAATGATGATGCATACTTGTACCCTGCTCCTTCGCTTACGAAGAAGAATTGATCTTATGTACAATACATCATACTCACGCCAACTGCCAATGCCACATATACCGCTAAGCTCGTTTGCTCATCGGTCTTCGATACTCTTCGACACAGAGAGTCTACATGCCCAACATGTGAAATCTATGAAGATAGTCTGAGAAGGTGCCTCCAGCAGTCACCGACTATCCTCCCGGCAAGAGCGGGGTAAACTCGTGATGGAAATCCTGCAGTCTTGCCTCGATGTCGATCATGTGCCGGTGTAGGGCCGGCGGCGCGGTAATGTTCAGACTCAAGATCTTGCTGTTGACGGCAGCTAGTGACTCGATATAGCGTTTCTCCGTGCTGGAAAGCAGCAAGTTGTAGTTCCTGCGATCACTAGCGAAGACGGCGGAGCGCGCCCGAAGCCGGTCGCGTTGGAATCTAAGCCTGGCGAGCAATGCTTCGGCTTGTTTCAAGTCTTCATCGATCTCCTTACCGCGCTCGATCTCCGGAGGCGCCATCTGGTTATTCTTAAGCAAGCTATACGCCAATGCCTTCTCTTTGGCAAACACATTACCTTCCAGCCGCAGTGGCTGGCCTTGCCCACGAAGGTTGTCGAATTCTCCTCGCTCACGAGCTTCAGCTATCTGCTGCTCTACGCTACTCTCCCAGCGGCGACGCTGTACTGGTTGGTTGGCTGAATTGCCTCTCTGGTCTGCTGAGCGTGGGTTTGAGTCCCGTCCCTCCTGCGCCATATCGCACCTCGTCTCACCATGAAAATGCTACTCATCCGGCGATACCAGCGAGGCCAACGCCTGCTCAGCAGCCTTCTCTCCACTTGCAATAGCACCCTGTATACTGCTCGACTCCGTATACTCGCCGGCAAGGATCAATCCTTCGGTTGGTGTCAGGTTAGAAGCTAGAGTCGCGAAAATACCCGGCGGTTGGCGAAACTGCGCCAGGCGGATTCGATAGGTTGCCAGATGGCGTAGCTTGCCAAGGTCTTTGCCTGGAAACCAGGGGGCTATATCATCTATACATCGAGCCACCAACTCGGCATCACTAAGCTCAGATAAGCCCAGCACAGTCAGAGAGAGGAGGTGCTGGCCCTTGGGGGCATAGGCCGGCGAGACATTAGAAATTTGAACGGCATGATTGACAAAGGCATCAGGATTAGCGTTCAACAATAGGCGCGGACCCGAGTAGAGGCTCTCCGTTGTACCAAAGTATACACAGGTAACCGGCACCGCCTCGGTTGGCGGGCCATCTTGCATAAAGCGTCCAGCGCTTTCGACATCGGTGGCAATAACCACGGCGGCGCCCTGCATCTCCTCACCGCCAGTAAGGGTGACACCTACTGCACGGCCATCTGCCCGTACGATCCCCTCAACTCGTGTTTCGAGGTATAGCGATTTTGCCGGCAGCTTGCTAGCGAGCTGCTCGGAAATTGCGCCCATACCCTGGTCGGGTATGACTGTCTTGCCGCTCGAGAGCATCTTGAGGACAAAAAAGAGCGTACGAGCGCTAGTGCTGAGTTCACGGTCCAGGAATATGCCGCCAAAGAAAGGACGCGCAAAACTATCGATGAATCCGGCATCGCTGAAGTGCCGTCGTCGGAGTTCAGCATAGGTAGATTTGTCTCCACCTCGGATAGGCCCTTTAAATATCGCCTCGAGAGAACGGCGTCTAGCGTATCGGCGCAGGAGAGCAGTTCGCAACTTGTCACCGGAGGTTAACAGCGGATTGGAGATAGTCGGCCCCAGCGATGACAGCTGCTTCCAGGGATCGCCAAGCGCATGCCAGGCTCCGTTACGGATGAGAACCGCGCCAGGGCTAAACTCATGTAGCTTCAGTGCCTCGAAATCCAGCTGTCGCCGCGCGCCGGGATAAGCGGTGAAGAGCACTTGAAAGCCGCGATCCAGGAGAAATCCATCTGCGTTATGGTCGGTCCAGACTCGACCGCCGACATGGTCTGACGCTTCGAGCACGCGGACGTCCTGACCAGCCTCGCTGACTACCTTTGCGCATGTGAGTCCGGCAACTCCGGCGCCTACAACCAGGATCATCTTGCACCCTTTACTTCTCCCGATACCCACACCAATCATACCCGCTGCACAACCAGTCCACTAGGTGCGCTACACTTACCAGAGCGGATTAATGACTAGTCCAGTTATGAGCTTTGGGTAGAAGTACGTAGATTTCTGAGGCATACGGTCACCGGCGCGCGCCACGTCCCGAATCGACACCGGTGGAGTTGGCCGCACTAAGAGCGCGAGCGTCGTACCATTTTCGCCTTCAGCCACCTCATGCGCTGCGGCTATTGCCACGGAGGCTTCGCGGGTATAGGTGACATGTTCACCAGCCTGAACCATCTCAGGACTGATCTCAAGTCCGCGCCGAAGCACCAACTCATGTAGCACTGCCACGTCAAGCCCACGCCACCATTTGGATGCCGATGACTGCGCGCCCTCCAGATGTTCCATTGCCTCACGTCCCTGGGGCCGGAGTGTAAGGAGCAATGTATCTGTAGAACGGACCAGCGCAGCCACAGTAGTATCGCCCTCACCAGCGTCTCCCAGCCGCTGTAGCAACTCATCAGACGTAAGAGTAGCCGGCAGCAATTCAATCCTGAAATAAGGAGCGAGACTCCGCTCCAGCTGAGCTATCCTACCCTCATCGACATTGCGCAGGATCCGATGTGTCGGCAGCACCAACAGTCCAGGGTCTTCGACAGCGTAGAGTGTCATCAGCGTGAAGTTTATGGCATCGCTGGCAAGGGCATCTTTATAGGGGGCATAGAGAGCCGTCTTCTGGTCGCGATAATGCAGACAGGTCTCATAGCGATGGTGGCCATCAGCAATAAAGAGCTGCCGGTCGCGGAAGAATTCTGCAATATCTGCCGCCAAATCATCCCCAGCTACCTGCCAGAGCCGATGTTCCTCACCGACCTCATCCTTAAAGTTGACTACAGGTTGCGCCTTGGTCCTCTTCACCAGCAATTTCTGCAAGTCTCTTCCCGGATCTTCATACAGTGCCATAATCGGGCTGAGATTGGCGGCACACGCGTCCAAAAGACGCAAACGATCATCTTTCGGCTGGCTTAGGGTATGCTCATGTGGAAGTATGATACCGCGCAACCACGACTCCAGACGCACCCGTGCCAGCAATCCAAGCCTCCGGTAGCGAGTGCCGTGGTAGACAAAGCGCTGTTGGTACAGGTAGAGCGATGGCGTATCTTGCCGGAGGACGCCACGCAAGCGCCACTCCGCAAAGGTTACCGCGGCCCGTGTATAGCGATTATTGAGATCATTGTCTCCTGGCTCGTCGCGGCCCAACTCAAGCCGAATGATGTTCTCGGGATGTCGCTCGTAGTACCGAGCCTGGGCCTGCGTTGAAATGACATCGTATGGAGGGGTCACAAGCTTCGCCAGATCAGCGCTCTCGCCGTAACGTATGCCAGGTAAAGGTCTGATATCAGCCATTCGGCATTCTCCTATTGAACCGACCAGTCTAATCGACCAGTCTAATCGACCAGGCGAATATCACTACCAGATTACCGCGCGCTATGATCGAGAACTGCGCACTACACGAGACAATCCGGCCTCGCCGCGGGTAACTCGACTGTTGGCCTTTCTTCGTATGCGTATTGTGGGTGTGTCAACGTCTGTTTCCTGACCGTCTCCTAGTACACCATCAGGGCTGCTCTCTCGAACCGAAGAGGTCCGAACTCGTCTACCGCCGGGACGCAGATCTGTAGCCAGCAGCCCTAGGACAGCAGCGTCAAGTCCTATGTAGCCGAAGAGTATCACAAAGAGCAGGCCACCCCAGCCGGTAATGGAATCAAGCATTCGAACCAACAGAGACGCCGCCACGGTGTAGGCAGCCAACGCCGGTAGGGATAGTATAAATCCAAGGATAAGATATAAGTGCTGCCTGCGGGTACCAATCAGACCAGCGATGAGTACACTCAATGCGTACACCAGCGCCAGGAAGGCCAGACTCCCGAATGCAATCTTAGCCGCGCTGCTCAGCGCCGGTAAATCAGCGAGTATGCTATCATACTGCCCCGCTTTGAATGATTTCCCTATCTGGAGCAATAATCGGATGCAGTTCACGCCGGCGATTCCGCCGGCAATAAGCGCCAGAACCGGTGGAG
>JBKQTH010000201.1:0-27115 GCA_052143275.1 Ktedonobacterales bacterium
CTAATGAAAAGCGCCAATCCGAACGCCACCAGCAAGGCCATGTAGAAGCCGGCGATTGTCGCCGTATTGAAGGATAACAGATAAGGAGGCAGTTGCTGAGTATAGGGATTAATCTCGCCGGTGCTAAACTGCAGGAAGGGCAGCGTCAAAGTAGAAAGTATTACCCCGAGAATAGAACCTATCACCAGTCCAAAGCCGTAGACCATCATTTGCTGAGTAAGCAGAATTCCCACCAGTTGCGGCCTTTGTCCTCCCAGCGCCCGAAGGATCGCGAACTCCGTAAGTCGCTTCCTGGCTACTACGCTGGCTTGAATGGCACTACCAAACACCGCCAGCAGAGCCGCGCTGGCAGCGCCAATTACCAGCAAACCGGTCATACCTGTGAAGAGCGGATCATCCAGCGCCTGCTGCTCCACCGTTGTCAGCTTGATTACTGACTGCACCCAGAGATTGGGATTGCGGAGAGCTGTTGCCCGTTTGGCGGCGGCGGCCGCATCATCGATAGTTTGGAGCCAGTATTCATTGGGCCCGATAAAATTGACATTTTCGCCGATTCCTTCTCGCAGCCCTGTGATGGCATTTGCATAGTCAGCCAGGTTGAAGACTACCTGCCCGCTGACGGTGCTGCCGTCCAGGGTGGGGAAATGGGCCACGATCGCCTCCACCACGAAGAAAAGTGGTGTCGAAAAGTTATCACCCTGAGGACCCAGGGTAAAAACCACGCCTGGAGCCAACCGATAGTAGCTGGCGAGCTGTGTATCTATGAGGGCCCAGATAGGATGGCTCCGGTCACCGGCATCCGGACCCTGCGCATGTTTCTGCATCTGGCTCAGCAATTTCGCCAGTGGCTGGGAAGCGTAATCGGTGCGCCAGTATGCCACCTGGGCGAAGCTGGAAGGGTCAATACCCAGGATGTCCACATTGGTGCCGTCGCTGAGATCAGCCAACGACCGGTACGCCGGAGTGACAGCTTTCACTCCCGGCATAGCGGCGAGCTGGGCCGCGAAAGGTGCGGTAGGAGGCATTCCCACGTCTGGACTCTGCAACACAATCCGCTCGTCGCAACCGACCAGAAAGCGAGCGTCGGCCAGAGTATTGCCCACCAGCGAAGCCTGGAAGGTGAGAGCAAAGATGCCCAACCCGGTGGCAAGGGAAAGGAGTAGTGCCAGGCGGGCAAACTGGCCACTCACCCGGTCGAGCTCGGCAAAAGCCAGCATACCGGTGGCCCCCCGGCCCATCTCTGTGAGCCAGGCAACGGCACGGGTGGCCAGAGGGAAAAGGCGTAGCGCCAACAACGCGCCCGCGAGCAGCAGGAGACCTGGGGCCGCCAGCTGTAGAGGGTCGCCACCGCTCGAACTTTGGCCCTGCTGTTGGAGCACATTCACGCCGCCAAACTCATCCAGCTCCAGATAGCCGGCGATAGCGAGCAACACCAGTCCGAGGTCCAGATTCGTGCGCTGCCAGAAAGGGGTATGTTGCTGCCGGCCGGCCTCACGGCGTAGCGCCAGTACGTCTCGGCGCTCCGCCGTCCAGGCAGCGACAAGCAGCGCCAGCAGACCAAGCAGCGCTCCGGCCAAGGCGGGCTCCAGAACCAGCTGAGGTGAGGAAATCTGCGCCGCTACACTTCCGCTGCTGAGCGTCTGCTGCCGCAAGGTTGTCGCCGCGTTAGGGATAAAGAACCGAACGATGACCAGACTCAAACTGGCGGCCAGGAATGGGCCGGCAAGTGCGGCCACTATCGCGGCCGGAAGGCCTTGCAGACAATAGATTAGCAGGAGCTGAGTACGGCTGGCGCCACGACTCTTCAGAGTAGCTATATCAGTAGCTTGGTTTTCGATCAGTAGCGAGGCCATGGCGGCGACAAAAAGCAGCGCCAAACCTACCAGCGGGATGATGATGATATAGAGTGGCTGAGCCAACCGCTCGAATTGTTGCTGCTGGTCCCTGAGAATGCTGTCCAGCTGTGTCCCCACACCAATGGCATCGACACCCGCAACCCTGTAGAGCGCGCCATTTAAGTTGGACCGGTACGTGGAGATGGCAGTGATAATTTCGGGTGTGTTAGCTACGGTAATCCGGCTGGGTATGGTAAACGAAATGTAATGGACACCGAGTGACAGCGATCCTGGAGCAATCGCCCCTGGACTGGTTCCAAAGAGGTCAAAAAAGGTAGTCTGGTCGAAGAGCACAGGGAACGCGTTTGGACTGCAGTTAGAAAGACACGGAGGAAAGAACGGAGTGAAGTCCGACCCAATGCCATTCCAGAAGGGATCGGAGACACTCTTGGGAATCCAGACCCCTACCACCTTCAGGGTCAACCGGCTATAGCGTATAGAGAGGGTATCTCCAGGTTTGAGTCCCATCTCCTTAACGACTAGAATCTCGGGCGTCTGGCCTGCGGCAGTCGGCTTAGGCAACCGTCCGGCAACTATGTCCATATGCGGCAGCGCTTCGGGAAGATTAAACAGGTAAGGCTGCAGTACCGGTTTAGCTGGCAATGAATAACGGGAATTCGGTAACGGTGTATGGTTGACCGCAAGCAGCGGGAAATAGGTCTCCGTACTGAGATACCACGTGGAGGTGGGCGCGAAGCCTTTGAGAAATTGGTTGGCTGAGGATGCGCTATGATTGAGTACCGCTCCAACCGACGAGCTAGTGATTTGACTGAGCGTCGTGTCGGTCTCGATGTTGAGATCGGACGGCGCCTGAACGCTCAGCTGCCGCTGGAGCTGAACATTTAAGACCAGGTTGCTGTACAGCGGCACCGTACAAATGAGCGCAACCGCTACCAGCATGCCCATACCGACTGCCAGCAGCAATCGAAAGGAGCGCCCCAATCGCCAGAAGGCCAGCTGTAGCGCCGCCTGTGGAGCCATCCCGCGGTAGGAGTCAGTCAGATCTGCTTCACCTTCTCCGCGCTGGCCACGGCGCTCACCCCGGACAGCAGTCTCCGTTCGCATGGCCGAGGTTCCTCCCGCTCTATACTGTGCTCTTCAGTATGGTTCCAGAGGCTTCCACATGCTTCAATCGTGACGATCCATACCTAGCGCGTAAGTATGACGCCTGGGTCCGCGCTTAGTTTACGGAGATTCGTATCCCGCGCGCACCTGGATCCGTCGAGGCTTGCGGCGATAGCCGGTAAGGTCATGCAGTTCGTAGAGCGCTCGTACAATTGCTTCATCATTCCAGCGGAAGCTCATCGGCGGAGGCATGCCCAGGCTGTCTACCACTTTGTCGCTGCCGGTAAGTGCGAAGAGCAGGGTTGAGGCGCACTGCGCCACAGCATCAAGATGATACCCGCCTTCCTGCACAGCAACCAAACGGCCATCGCAGTACTGATCGGCGATCTCCGCCACCTCCAGAGTCAGATCGGAATAGTCGGCGGTACAGAGCGTCAAGCCGCCAAGTGGATCACACCAGTGGGCGTCGAAGCCAGCAGAGAGCAACACGACATCCGGCTTCAAACGATCGGCAACCGGCCAGAGCACTTGCCGGAATATCGGGTCAAATACGCTCCACCCACTGCCCTCCGGTAGCGGTACATTAATGGTCGCCCCCAGGCCGGCTCCCATGCCAAGTTCAGTGGAGGCACCGGTTCCCGGGTAGAGCGGAGATTGGTGAGTTGAAAAGTACACGACAGTGCCGTCGTCGTAGAAGATATCCTGTGTCCCATTACCGTGATGCACATCGTAATCTACGATCAATACCTTATTCCAGCCCCAGCGCTCCTGGGCATAACGGGCTGCAACCGCCACGTTGTTCAGGAGGCAAAAGCCCATAGCCGTATCTCTGGTGGCATGGTGACCCGGTGGGCGGACCAGAGCGTAGGCGTTGCGCGCTCGGCCCTCACCAATGGCGTCAAGAGCGGTGAGCCCGGCACCCGCGGCTAGCGTCGCTGCGGTATAGCTGCCACGAGATATATAGACCTCCGAGGCAAATTTGCGGGTTGCGCTGGCCTGGTCCGACTCCTCCTCCAACCGGGAAAGCGCCTCCACCGCTTCACGTAGCCGCTGCACGTGCTCAGGATCATGTGCGCGACCTAGCTCCCCTTCGGTCGCAGGCCTAGGAGCGAGTCTCAGGATTTGCTCGGAGGGCAGACTACCCTCGTCTAGCAACGCCTGAATCATACCAATAGCCATCTGAAGTCGATCTGGAGTCTCCGGAAAATCTTGCGGAACAAAGTGATTTAAGCATGCCTCATCGTAGACAAGCGCAGTAGGTAATCTCTGAGGCTTACCGCTGCCCGCGACAGACACATCGGGTTCGTTCGATGGCGCCGAGGTCCCACCTTCGATGCTGGAGGCCATGGCAGATCCGGATTTATTCGAATTTGGCAAGCGAGCGGCTCCTTCTATGGAGATGAGTCATGCGGCCCCGATCTCTGGTTGCCGGCAATTTCGGCACACACGTCATCCGTACTGCTGAAAAACATACTACGATGCGCTTGGCCCCGCAAGTGGGCTGGCTTCACGGTTGTCCTTCTTTACCCGGCATCCAGCAGACGGATGGAGGCTCGTCAGTAAAGGAGACCCCTGGAAGCAGCGAGAGTAATGCCAGGAGCCAGTACGCGCCGGCGATACCTCCAGCGATCCGGTCAAGGGCCAGCAGATCAAGCGTCTCGCCGGTAACTAGGGCGCTCCAGGCGCTGAATAGGAGGGCGCCGGGGATCAATACCTCTCCAGAGCTGCGCTGATGTTCGCGTGCCGGATCAAACCAGACGACTATCTCGACCTGACTGGCATAGAGCAACAGGAATGAGCCGGCGCCCACAGGTGGCTTACAGGGATCTGCGAGGCTGCGCAGATAGCAGAGCACACGTTCCTCAAAGGCCGCCTCACCACTGGTCATGTCCACTGGCCCATCTATTCCGGACTAGAAGAGTTCCGAGACCGAGCAGCCCTCATGGATGCGCAGGTTTGCGCCGGCGAACAAGTCCGCTACTGAAAGAACGGTCATAAAGAGCAAACGCTTTTCCGGAGACAGTGGCACCGCAGCCTCAACCCCGACCACGCCGGTCATGTCATCTTTCGCATGTTATTGTATCATCTCTCTCTCAGGAACAGCTGGTGGCGTTGAGCCAGGAAGAAGGATATCTGGATGAAAATCGTGACACCAAACTCCGTTGGAAATCTCTCCAATACACTTTGAGAGGACTTTCATTCACCACGCTTTGTGTGTGAGTGGCACTTGGGAAGCCGCTTTTTACTTCCCGGCTGTTTTTCGGGAGACAATGACCATCGCATGAAACTCCAGAACTTGGCACCAGAGCGTGATGGAGCAGTCCTGTCTGCTCCAGTTACCGCAAGCGTAGAACTGCACGAGCATCAACCAACCGGGCTCTACCGTCTTGGCTTTGCCTACGGCAAATTCATTCATAAGACACGCTGGATCGTCATTTCGTTGTGGATAGTGGCACTGGCCATCAGTGTGCCATTTGCCATGCGCTTGCCCAGCATACTCACCGGAGGAGGCAACACCGTCGCGAATAGCGAGTCCGGACAGGTGTCCGAGATTTTGGCGAACACGTTTCACCAATCGTCGGCGCAGTTGCTGGTCGTGTTCCAGTCGGCGAATACTGCGGTAAGCGATCCAGCCTACCAGCGTGAAATCTCCAACTTCATCTCACGGGCCAAGGGCTATCCCCACGTCGAACAGGTGATGCAGGATGGAACCAGTAATGACGGCAAAACCACCCTGGTGGTCGTGAGCTTCGACAACCAGGCGCCAAACCCTGAGCACAGCGTCAGCGATTTTCGCGCCATGCTACCCAAGGCAGGCACTGCTGACCCAGCTCGGTCATACATCACTGGTGAGCCGGCCGTCGACGCTACGTACAATCAGATCACGGCGCAGGATACCGGCTCTGCTGAGGAAAAGGCCCTCCCAATAGCATTGTTGGTCTTGATCATAGTCTTCGGTACGCTGGTTGCGGCTCTGCTTCCATTAGTATTGGCCGTGGTCGCCGTACCGGTGGCGCTGGCGCTGATATACGCCATCGCACTCCATACCCAGACCAGCGTCTTCGTGCTTAATATCGCCTCGATCGTTGGTCTGGGTATTTCAATCGACTATAGCCTCTTTATGACCCGGCGCTTTCGAGACGAATTAGCCTGTGGGAGGAGTGTTGACCAAGCCATTGGCTGGACAGTTTCGACTGCGGGTGAGGCGATTCTCTTCAGCGGACTCACCGTAATTATCGGGTTTTGTGGGTTGCTCCTCATTGGTCTGCCATTTATGACTTCGTTTGGAATCGGCGGAGCAATGGTAGTGGCCGCCTCCGTCCTGGCGGCCCTTACGCTCCTGCCGGCACTGCTGAGTGTGCTGGGAGGGAGAGTCAATTCCCTGCGGCTGCCGGGCCTTGGCAGACTAACCATGCCAAAGCCGCAAACTGCCAGCCGTGGCTTCTGGCAACATTGGGCCCTTGGCGTCATGAAGCGGCCGGTACTGATTGTCGTGGCAGTCGGCGCATTGCTGCTGCTGTTGGGGTCGCCCCTTTTTTCAATCAATATCGGCACCTCTGGCGCGTCCTCACTACCGGCAAACACTGAGGCTAGCCAGGGACTGGCTATTCTCACCAAACAGTTCCCTTCAACCGACCAGAATCCAGTGGTGATCGTTGTCTCAGCGTCCAACGGAACCAGCATGCTCACCGCTCATAACCTGGCAAGCCTGGATGCTCTCTCCCACTGGGTGGCCAGCCGGTCCCATATCGTTGCAACGACCAGCCTCACCAGCTTACCAGCCGGCTCTGGCCTGCCAAAGCTCAGCACTTCGCAATTGATCGAGTTGTATACCAGCGGCGCCTATAAGCATGACCCGGCGCTGGCGCAGCTGGAGGCTTCGACCACTAGGGGCAACACCACCATCATTACCGCGTATGCCGACACCAAGATGGATAGTCCACAGGGTAAGGAAGTAATCACTGATCTGCGTGCCGGCGACCAGCACGCTTCCGGAGGCCTGCAGGCGCTGGTAGGCGGGGCTCAGGCGGGCAGTATGGACTTCAACAACTATCTGTACGGTAACTTTCCTAAAGCTATCGTCTTCATACTGGTTGCCACTTTCTTCCTGCTCCTGCTGATGTTCCGTTCACTTCTACTACCTCTGAAAGCTGTGCTCATGAATGTGTTGTCAGTAAGTGCGGCCTATGGCATGCTGGTCTTCATATTTCAGGAAGGTCACCTGAGTAGTCTACTCGGCTTCACACCTGAAGGCTTCGTGGACTCTACCATTCCCATTCTACTTTTCTGCATCTTGTTCGGCCTCTCCATGGATTACGAGGTGTTCTTACTAAGCCGTATACAGGAAGAATGGCTGAGCACTCACAATAACCGCCGTGCAGTTGCCCGTGGACTGGAAAAGACCGGTGGAGTGATTACCAATGCGGCGCTACTGTTTGTAATCGTGACCGGTGCGTTTACGTTCACCCGCCTCGTCATCACCAAAGAGATTGGTCTAGGCATGACGGTGGCGGTGCTGGTGGATGCAACAATCATTCGCACCCTGCTCGTGCCGGCTACGATGCGCCTAGTCGGCCGCTGGAATTGGTGGTTACCGGGGCGCCCACTGCCGGTGGAACGCGAGATAGACGAATAAACCGTGAAGTATTCAGGAACGAACGTGCATCGCACTCGCTCCTGAATACACCTCGAATGGTATCATGACCCCATTTTCGACCCCAGTTCGCTCGAACTGGGGTCGTTGTAGCTATTCAGACTCAGGTGACTCACCAGACAAGCGCGCTTAGGCGTGCAGTGCCGTCCAGGTCACGCCACCATCGGTGGTCCCAAGGAGACCGGCAGTCGTCACCGCCCACCCGATCGTCGGGTTCACAAAGTTGAGCTGCGTGATACCGCTGAGTAATGCCGTGGAGCTACTGTCGGTGGTGATCTTGGTCCAGCTGGTAGCCCCAACCGGCAATTGATCGAGAGTCACCTGCCCGTTTACTGCGGCAGCGGCAAACACCTCACCAGTCGCCAGCATACTGCTCACGAAACTGGTCCCGCCGACGCCACTGAGGGAAGCGCCCAGTTGCCAGCTCGTTCCGGCATCCGTCGTGCGATAGACGTCGAAGAGCGCGGGATTGGATGGGCCCGACCCATAGCTGACTTCAAGCACCCCAGCAGTGGCGCTGGTGAAGACCGGCCGCTCGGCTAGCGTTGCGTCAGCTTCCAAGTAGCCAGGCGGAGTGGGCAAGGACAGCGTAGACCAGGTGCTGCCCGCATCATGAGTGATGTAGAGAAGGAGGGGACCACCATCGGCGTCAGAGCACGCAATACCGGTGGTGGCGTTGGCAAAGGACATGCCCGGTGTGCCTGCCCAGACGCGATAGGATGCCACTTGAGTCCACGTGGCGCCACCGTCGGTTGTCCGCCAGACCTCAATCGGGTACAGTCCCGTAGCTGCTCCCAATGGAGTAGCCGCCAGCCAGCCAGTAGTGGCAGAGATGAAGTCGAGTTGCCTCACCGCACCGGTGGCCACTGTGGTGGATGCCCAGTGGGCTCCGGCATCCGTCGTATGCCAGAGCGTGGTGGAGCTGCCACCTGCATTCAAGGAGAGCCAGGTCCACGCCTCCGTGGCCGACCTGGGGTACAGGGCGATCGTGCCTTGCGGCTCAGGAGTCAGACCAGGGGGCGTGACATTATACCAGGTGTGTCCCCCATCCACCGTATACGCGATCTCAGAATCATAGGTCCCGGAGGTATTGTGCACTCTGCCCCAGCCGACGGTCGCTGAGACCATTCGGATCTCATCGATCGGGGCAGTGATCACTGGTGCCGTGGGAGGCAGCGGCGTGGAGGTGGCAGGCACGGGAGTGGCGGTGGGATGGTCCTGAGCGGTCGGCTGTAGGGAGGCAACAGGGTGATGCACGGCGTAGAACACCAGGGCTATGCTGCCCACCAGCGCCAGCACGATAGCCACCGCTGCCAGGCTCCCCAGTCGCTGGAAGAACGAAGCCGGCCGCACCTGGTAAGGGGCACGCCGCACGGGTCCCATCAGTTCCGGGGTGCTCCTGGTCTTCTCGTCAATTCTGCCCCTACTTGCTTCAGCAGCGGCGGTCAGGTGCGCTTCGTGAGGAGAGTCATAAGGGATGGCCCGCATGCGCTCGGCCACCCGTCCGGCATCCGGTAAAGTCGCTTGCCACAAGGCGCCGTCGGCGCTCAGTCGCGCAGCCAGTGCCTCGACCTCAGGCAGCAGCCAGGTGTCCGCGCCCAGCAGCTCCTCCAGCTCCTCCAGTTCCTCCGGCTGATGGTGATGATTGTGGGAGTTCGGCTCGTTGATCATGAGCGGCCCTCCATCTCTGGCTGCATGCTACGGGCCAGGTGTCCAGCTGGCAGCAGACGCTCACGCATCTGCAACAAGGCCCGATGCAGCCGCGACCGCACCGTTCCCGCCGGGATACTGAGCGCCTCTCCAATCTCGCTGGCATCCAGCCCGACGTAGAAGCGCAGGACCACCACCAGACGCAGGTCACTCGGCAGCGCATTGACGGCGGCGCGCAGATCCAGCGCTCCAGTATGCAGGCTGGTGCCCGGATCGGCGTCGAGCAGGGCCAGCAGATGGCGGTACTGGGGATCGCTCTCCTCCGGCAGGGCTTGCAGATGGGCCTGCTGCTGCCCCTTGAGGCCCCGTCGCCACCCCCGACAGACATTGACAGTGATTTGCAGCAGCCAGGGGCGCACTGCCTCGAGACTCCGCAGGCTGGACCAGGATTGCCACGCTCGCATGGACGCCTCCTGCACGGCGTCTTCTGCCTCGGCCGTTCCTACCAGCGCGGCGGCGACGCGCAGCATGGCTGAGGCATGTTGCGGCACGATGGCAGCAAAGCTCGTCGTGCCTTCAGAGACAGGCATGTCTCGCCCCCTTTATCGGCCTCTCATCCCGTCTCGCTGACGACTACTTCGTGACTCCTCCGTTGCATCCTCACCTCACTATACTATTACGATGCAGGCACAGAGGTGAAGTGTTCGCAGCCGTGCAGATTCAGCACTCCGCTTCGCTCCGCGACGGCTGACCCTGCGCCAGAGCTTCGCGGGTATGGACGCGCATGTCCTACCACGTGTGACCTGACTTTCCTCATGGTCGCTTGTTTCCTACTGATCCATTTCCACACTTTCTGAGCAAATCTGCATGACGCACAGACCTGTGCGCTCATATGCTCTCATAGTGAAGTCCAGCTTTGGTGACTCACCACACAAGCGTGTTTAGGCGTGCAGTAGCGTCCAGGTCACACCGCCATCGGTAGTTCCAATGAGACCGGCTGAGGTCACCGCCCACCCAGACATCTGGTTCACAAAGTCAAGTTGAGTCATACCGCTAAGTAACGCCGTGGAGCTGCTACCAGTATTGATCTTGGTCCAGCTGGTGGCCCCAGCCGGCAATTGATACAGAGCCAGCTGCCCATTTACGGTGGCAGCGGCCAACACTTCACCAGTCGAGAGCACACTGCTCACCAAACTCGGCATGGGGGCATTCGTATATGAGATTGGGACGCCACTGAGGGAAGGGCCTAGTTGCCAGCTCGATCCAGCATCCGTCGTGCGATAGACGGTGAAAAGTCCCTGTGATGTGCCCGATGTAGAGCCGGACGCAGAGATGACCTCAAGAATCCCAGCAGTGGCACTGGTGAAGACCGGCGGCTCGACTCCCAACCCGCCACCTTCCGAGTAGCCGGACGGAGGGGGCAGGGACAGCTTAGACCAGGTGCTGCCAGCATCATGGGTGACGGAGACAAGGTAAGGAAGCGGAGTGCCGAGGCCCGAGCACGCAGTACCGTCGGTGGCGTTGGCAAAGGATAGGCCCGTTGTGCCTGCCCATACATAATAGGATGCCACTTGAGTCCAGGTGGAGCCGCCGTCGGTCGTGCGCCAGACATTAATCGGGAAGAGCCCCGCGGCCGATCCAGCAGGACTGGCGTCCAGCCAGCCATGCAGGCTATCGATGAAGTCGAGGTGGAGCACCGCACTGGTGGCCACGGTGTAGGCTGTCCACTGAGAGCCGGCATCCGTCGTCTGCCAGAGCGTGGTGGAGCTACCACCTCCAGAGAGCCAGGTCCACGCCTCCGTGGCCGACCTGGGGTACAGGGCGATCGTGCTTTGCGCCTCAGGAATAAGCTCAGGGGGCGTGACATCATACCAGGTTTGCCCGCCGTTTACGGTATAGGCGATCTCAGAATCGTAGGTCCCGGAGTGCACTCTGCCCCAGCCAATGGTCGCCGAGACCATGGTGATGTCATCGATCGGGGAGGTGACCACCGGTGCCGTGGGAGGCAGCGGCGTGGCGGTGGCAGGCACGGGAGTGGCGGTGGGATGGGTTTGCCCAGCCGAGCTGATGCCACATCCAGCGAGCCCAGCCACCATGACCACCAGCAGCAGACTCGTACTCAGCCCGAACCAGCTACGTGTTTTTGACGTTGCGATCATCATGCATGCTCCTTTTTCGGGCCTTGTGCTGTCCTGGGTGCTACCCTAGAGCGTCGACAGGGTCCAGTCTGCGGCGCTCTCTGAGGATGCAGCCAAGCATAGCCCATGCGTATCACGACCCTATCACGCCAGCCCGGCCCTTCCTCACAACACCATCACGTTGCTAAACTAGCACGCTCTTGGTGCCCAGACAGACCTGCGGGTCTCACTCCATTACCTAATGAGATGCAGGCAGCGAAGCGAAGTGTTCACACCCGCGCAGATTCAGCGCTCCGCCACCGGTCATCCTGAGCCAGTCCGTCGCTCGAGGGTGGCTTGCTGCTCTTGTGGCTCTCCTTGGCCAGCCGCGTTTCCAGCTCCTGCTCGCGTAGCGCAGTATTCTCGGTTTTCAGCGCCACATTCTCGTCTTCTGGTGCCATGCCTCTACCGTAGACTTACAGGGCAAATCCGTCTGAAGAGTTATACGGTTTGGGCATGGGTTATGGTAGACTCTCGGCATGGCACGACGCATTCATCTCCAACCCTATTTGAGCATTGACGAACTCGAACACCGCTACCGGACGGCCAAAGAGCCCAACGAGCGCACGTGGTGGCAGATCTTGTGGCTGCCGGCCCAAGGTCGGACGGCGACCGAGCTGTCGGCCGTCATTGGCTACCGGGCGTACTGGATTGGGCAAATTGCCAAACGCTACAACGAACAAGGGCCCGAGGGCATGCACAACCGACGGCATACCACCTCCTATCGACCGGCGCCGGTCTTGTCGGCGGAGCAGCAAGAGGAGCTGCGGGCTGCATTTTCCCAGGCAGCGGCCCAGAACCAGCACTGGACGGGCAGCGACGTGGCTGCCTGGATGAGAGAACGCCTGGGACGACTGGTCTCGTATGGCTTAGGATGGAGCTACCTGGTGAAACTCAAGCACAGCCTGCAGGTATCCCGGCCGCGCCACGCCCTGGCCGACGCCAAGGAACAATAGACCTTTAAAAACCTCATGTGCAATACTGACTTCTCAGGCAGGAAGTCAGAACTGGTGGAGGGTATGGCTGAAGGGATCGCCCTTGGCGTGCGCGTAGACCTTCGTGGGCAAAACCTTGAACACGAGGATCGCATAGGGGAGGACCTTGTGTTCCTCTTCATCATAGTGGTAAAAGTAGCCGTCGCGCACTTCATGTTTCCAGCGTCCGTCCCACTTAGTCGCCCACACCTCGGCGAGGCGTTTGAGCACGGACTCGTCGGTGATTCGAACGGCGTCGCCTTCGACTACGGCGTCCAGCCCTTGGTTCCAGGTGTTGCAACCAGTCGTCAGAATCACGTGCGGGTTCCCGCTCAGGTTTCTCGCCTTCTGCTCAGTGTCGGCAGTGCTGAAGTGGAGAGCTCCATCGTGCCACACGGCCACGACCGGCGTGACATGAGGGCGGCCGTCCGCCCGTACCGTCGACAGCCAGAAGAGTTGAGCTGTTTCAAGTACGCGAAGCGTCTCCTCCCATTGCGTGGCAACGGCGCTCGGATCGCTGTATCGCGAGTCAATAGTTGTACGTGGTTCGTTCATCAAATACACTCCGTTCGATGGTGAAGTAGATGGCGGTAAGGGGGAATCGCTGGGCCCTTCCTATTGCCTCGTGCTTCATTCACGAGGACTCAGGGTAGCAGCCCCTGTTTCGCAGTGTAGCATGTGGACCCGCCAAAAACTTCTCCCAGCTTGCTCATTTCTGGGGTACGCTCGCAGAGCGATTTGCGCCATCCGCACACGCCTACCAGCTACTCCGCGGCATAGTGTTGCTGGTTCTCGATCCGACATCAAGGAGTCGTCGCATGCGCAAAGATCTACACGAAGAAAATCGCCGGTCCTGGAATGCGGCTACCATTGCCCACAACAGCCACAGAGGCGATCAGGCAGCCTTCTTTCGCAACGGAGGCAGCACCTTGAACCGCGAAGAACTGGAGCTGGTGGGCGACATCCAGGGGCTGTCGCTGGTCCATTTGCAATGCAACGGCGGTCAAGATACCTTGAGTCTGGCTCGACTGGGAGCGCAGGTCACCGGCGTCGATATCAGCGATACCGCTATTGACTTTGCCCGTACTCTCGCGCTCGAGACCGGCATCCCCGCCGCCTTCGTGCGTAGCGATATTTACGACTGGATGGATCGGACCGTCGCAGGGCCGGAGCGGTTCGACCGCGCCTTTTGCTCCTATGGGGCACTCTGCTGGCTCTCTGATATAGAGGCCTGGGCCGCTGGGGTGGCCGGTATTCTGCGGCCGGGAGGCTCCCTGATCGTCATCGACCGCCACCCGGTGGCTTCAATGTTCGAGCGGGACGGGGAACGGGTCTATCCCTACACCACGAGAGGGGAGCCGTTGAGTTTTGAGGAGGGAGTCGGCGATTACGTTGCCGAGGCTGGGCGTGGTCTGCCTGGCAGCACCTACGTGCCCGGCATCCAGGACTTCACCAACCCCCACCCCCATCACGAATTTAATTGGGGCGTGGGCGATATCGTGACCGCGGTGCTGCACGGTGGGCTGGCCTTGACCAGCCTGCGGGAATACTCGTTTGACAACATGGGTCCCAGCTTCCCCAGTATGTATGAACTGGAGGGCCGGTGGTATCTTCCGCCCGATCAGCCCAACCTGCCGCTGATGCTCTCTCTTACCGCCCGTAAATAGCCGAGTGCTAATATTGCCGCCGCGGTTAAAAAAACTTCGACCCCTCGTGAACGCGGTGGCCGCGGCGTTTCCCCAGGCAAAAAGTTGAGCTCTGGGCGATAGATGAGCATCGTATCGGCTTGAAACCGCTCTTGCGACGGGTCTGGGCGCTCAAGGGGAAGCGTTCTATTGCCCCCGTCCAACACCGCTACGAGTGGCGCTACCTCGTCGGTTTCGTGCATCTGGCGTCGGGCGAGATTTCTCGCTCGATGATGCGCCTATGGCAACGCTGCTACGGCAGTCCGCGGCGACAACCCAGCCGGGGCCGCTAACCATGGTGGATAACCATGGCGGGACGTTCAGAGCCAGCGGCGACTTCGCCGAAGCTGCCGGGTTGGGAATGCCGCCCCGTCAAGACGAGTTGATTGATCGCTCCAGTCAATGGATTCGCTCCACGATTTCCTCTCCGGACCGCTTGCCACACCTGCTATGCTGTTCGCATACACCAATCGAGCACCGCTTTGGCTCTCGCGCGGTGCCTTGGTTTGCTTTCGTAGTGCATTGTGTGGAGAGGAGTATGGTGCATGGTTTCTTCCCCTCGTCGTCTGTTTCGCTGATTTCCCATTGGCGCTGCGGCGATGCTCATCCTTGTTCTGGGCGGGATAGGCTTCCTCCATGGTACGGCGCATGCCGTGCACGCATCCCCCGCTTCAAGTGGCCAATCGCTCTGCATCGCCCTGACTGTAGCATAAGTGCGGATGCTACGGCTGTGCCTGCAGTGGCGAGACGTAGACCACGCCGCAACTGTTTACATCGATACCATGACGCAGACTGCCTGCACTCCCAGGCGCGCTGACACGCCAGTCTCCCGGACTGCTGCAGGCATCCCCTGGATTTGACGCGGTGCTGTAATCGACCGCAAAATAGGCGCTATCACCACTGCCAAGGGGTATCGCCCGGGGAGGCTGCATCTGGTAGGTCGAAGCGCGTGTTGCTTGGATGGACACCGATACTGGCTGCCCGCTGCTGTCGTAGAGTGTGAGCGTCGGATAGCCATCGAGCATGCACGGGATGATGCTCTCATTGGTCAGCCCATAGATGGCGCCCACTCGCGGAGGTGTCAAGCTCAAGTCCGACGGACTGCTCTCTACGTAGGTCAGAACCAGCTGCTTGACCTGACACACCGGCAGTCCCGCGGCGCTTCGTGGTGGTTGCACGGCTACCGGCGTGGGCACAGCGGGTGAGAGCGCGACCGGACCACACAGCAGCGGAGGAGCGTCAAAGTTCATGCCGCTGTCCACGAGGTTGGCGGTCCCGACCGAGATCACGTTGGCGGTTTGCGCCTCGATGCAGGCCTGTCCCTGGGAGGGGCTGGTCGCCCAATCCACGTAGAAGTCGGCCGTCGTCTTGCCATTGCCCTGCAGGGTGATTTCCTGGGGTGCTTGGGTCTGGAACGTCGGTGCGCTCAGGGCATCGCGCATGACCAGTGTCGCAGGGCGGCTCCCCCCCGAGAAGCTAATGGTTGGGTAGCCCCGAAGAGTGCAAGCCTGGGGAAAGATGTTGCGAAGTCGAAAGCCGTAGCCCTCGTAGTCCCCGACCACGCGATCAGAGACAAGCTGCAATGCAACCTGTGTCCCACCGCAGACGGCTGGGGGGGCCGGATGACTGGTGGCGGTCGCTGTCGGAGTCGTTCTGCCTCCCATGCTGTGGAAGAGCTGAGCGAACAGGAGCGTGACCAGCACCGCCGCCGCCAGCGCCCCCAGGCCGCCGGCAAATCGGAATGGGCGCCTGCCGTTGTCCCCGCGATTCGCTGCCGGCCCGAGGCGCGGACTCTGGCCATAGCCACCGACCGGCTCAGGGACGCGAATGGCGGCCAACTGGTAGGCGATCGATTCGTACTCGGCCAACCGGCCTTGGCAAGCCGTGCAGTCCGGAATATGAGCCTGGATGCGCTGTATCTCGGCAGGTGGGAGAGCGCCATCACGCCAGACAGAGAGGGTCGCAGAAGAGACTTCCAGGGCGCACCCCGGCACAGCGTCAGTAGTCATTGCCGCTCCTCCTCGCGCTGGTAGCACCGGCGAAACTGCTCGCGGGCACGCGACAGGAGCATCCGCGTTGCTCCAGGACTCATCCCCAGCAGGCGTGAAACCTCGGCATAGGGCAGTCCTTCCACCTCACGTAACACCAGCGCCGCACGCATGTGTACGGGCAGCGCGAGCAGTGCCTGGTGTACAGCATCACGCTCCGCGATCCGCCAGGCATGGTCGCTCTGGCTTGGCTCCGTGGTCTCGTCCAGCACGAGGGGTACTCCCATCCGCGTGTTCTTGCGCCGCCGGGAATTCAACGCTAGGTTGGTTGCGACACGTAGCAGCCAGGCAGCCTGGTTCTCATAGCCGCGTACCTTGGCGAAGGAGTGCCAGGCACGCAAAAATGTCTCCTGGCTCAGGTCCGAAGCAAGCTGACGGTCACCAGTGATGCGCCAGAGATAGCCGAAGATCCGTGGCTCATGCTCGCGAAAGAAGGCATCAAAGTGTATGGCTGCTTCGCCCTCTGACCCGGCATGGCTGGTGCGCCCGCCAGTTATTGGGAGCATGGAGGACGCAAACCATCGCAGCAGCTGGCGGAGCCAACCTTGCTGCCCGCTCCGCCGGCTCATCACTGCCGGAAATGCCACGAGAAGCCTCACTTTCGCTGTGTACGACACCGCGACGCCCGCATGCGCCACTCATCTAGAACACACCAAGCGATAGTCACTTGTCACAGCATCACACTTCGTACTATCTCCGCCTGGGATCTCGACGTTTGTGGATCTGGCGAGGCCACCAGTGAAAGCAGGTGGTGGAGCGGATCATTGCCGGCTGCTGCTGCAGTATCAAATTCCAACAAGTTTTGCCGCTTTTTCTGCGACCAGCGAACTTGCTTGAGGAGGAAATTCTGAAAAAGTCTTGCCGTACATTTGTTACTTCTAGTAGATTTTTGGCATTGAGACTGGAGCTGCTCCTTGATGCCCTCACGGGTGATACCACGTCGCGCCATATCATCGTAGAATGACTACCTTCTCCCCTGGAGCGCTGCTGGCTGGGCCACTATATGCTGGAACAGTGGCCCGGCGAGTCCAACGAGCGCGATGACCCCGGCCTCAGATCTTCAGCTTATCGAGCTCGGCGAGCTCCTCGTCGGTTAGGTCCCAGCCGAAAGTGCCCGCGTTGGCCGCCGCCTGCGCCGCCGTCTTGGCTCCAGGGATGGGAAGCGCACCACGCCGCATGAGCCAGTTGAGGGCCACCTGGCTGGGCGTCTTGCCGTCGTGGGCGGCACCGATCGTCTCCAGGCGCTGAATCAGCGGCAGCGAGGCGCGCAACGCGGACGGCCGGTAGGCGCCGCGCACTCCTCGGGACCCTCCTGGCGGCGGCGTGCCATGGTGATACTTGCCGGTGAGGATGCCCTGTTCGAGCGGACTATAGGCAATCAGGCGCACGTCCAACTCGTGGCAGGCCTTCAGCACGCCATTGCGCTCGGGCGCACGGTGTAGCAGGCTGTAGTGCACCTGGTTGGACGCCAGCGGGATGCCGCGGCGCACGAGCACGGCGTGGGCCTGGCGCATCTGCCGGACCGAGTAGTTGCTGACGCCGACGGCCCGTACCTTCCCGGCTTCCACCTGGTCGGCCAGCGCATTCATGAGCATGTCGATGCGCATGAGGGAATACGGCCAGTGGATCTGGTAGAGGTCCACCCGTGACATGCCCAGGCGCTTGAGGCTGGCGTCGAGGGCCTGGGCCACCTGACGAGCCGTCCAGCGCGTGGGGAGCGGGGCGAACTTGGTGGCGACGACCACAGGACCCTGGTCACGCCCAACGAGCGCGCCCAGGATGCTCTCCGATTTGCCGCGTCCGTAGATCTCAGCGGTGTCGAAGAAGTCGATGCCTGCCTCGCGGCTGACGCGATACGCCTCTTCGACGTCGGGCAGCGCGTACGCACCGCCGAAGCGCCAGTAGCGGTCGCCCCACTGCCAGGTGCCTACTCCAAGGGGCGCCACACGCAGGTCTGTTCTGCCGATAGCAATGGTTGGTGGGATCTGCTGCACCACTGGTCCTCCTCCTGCCCTGTCTCTCGCGCGCTCTGCCTCCGCCGCCCCAGACGCGGATCGGCCCCTGGACACTCTCAGGTCAAATATTGTAGCCCGTGCATGTCCAGGCGTGCCTACTCGAACACCACGATGCCTCTCCCTCTGCCTTTCGTACGTTTCCCGATTGCGACTATGCCGAATCTTGGGTCATTCTACAACGGTGCCATGAGACACGGTATGGAGCTGTCTTGGCGAGGCGTCGAAACGGGGGGAAGTAGTAGTTCCCCCTTTTCCGTCACTTTTGCGGTACCCCGCGTTATCCTGCTTTACGCAATCCGTTTGTACGCCCTCATTGCGAAGAAGTACGCCACAACTGTAATCCCGACGCACCACGCAAGGGCAATCCATATCTGGTTTCCTATCGGTTCCGAGCTCAGCAGGGAACGCACCGTATCAACGATAGACGTTACGGGCTGGTTCTCCGCAAACACGCGGACGACGGCGGGCATTGTCGCGGTCGGGACGAATGCGGAACTAATGAACGGCAGGAAGATGAGCGGGTACGAGAACGCGCTTGCGCCGTCTACGGATTTTGCCGTCAGTCCGGGTATAACCGCGAGCCACGTCAGTGCCAGCGTGAACAGCACGAGTATTCCCGTTACCTCAAGCCACTCCAACACGCCCGCGCCTGAGCGGAAGCCCATGATGAGGGCAATGAGGATAATCACCACAACCGAAATGGCGTTTGACACAAGCGATGTCAGCACGTGCGCCCACAATACTGACGAACGAGCCACAGGCATCGAGTGAAACCGCGCGAACAGCCCTTGCTGTCTGTCGGTAAACAGCCGCAAAGCGGTGTAGGCGATTCCGCTGGCAATGGCAATCAGCAGGATGCCCGGCAACAGGTAATTCACATAGTTGCTGGTTCCTGCGCGGATTGCGCCGCCGAACACATAGACGAACAGCAACATGATCATCAGTGGGGTAATCAACACCGTGATAATCGTGTCGGGGCTGCGCAGAATATGGCGCATAGAACGCCCGAACAGCACTCCGGTATCGTGCACAACTTTCATTTACTTGCCCTCCGGTTGACTGATGATGGCGAGGAAAATGTCCTCCAATGACGGCTGTTTTTCGATGTATTCGACCTTCGCGGGCGGGAACAGCTTTTTGAGTTCGTCAAGTGTCCCACTCGCAATAATTTTCCCTCCGTGCAGGATGGCGATTCGGTCGGCGAGGTGCTCCGCTTCCTCAAGCTGTTGGGTCGTCAGCAGAATCGTGGTACCGCCGTCAGCAAGTTCCTTGACGGTTTTCCAGACTTCAAGCCGCCCCTCGGGGTCCAGTCCCGTCGTCGGCTCGTCAAGGAAGATAACGGCGGGCGTTCCGACCAGGCTCATCGCGATGTCGAGCCGGCGAGCCATACCGCCGGAATACGACCCTGCCCGACGGTTCGCCGCGTCACTGAGCCCAAAGCGGGAAAGCAATGCATCGGCGATCTTGCGCGCGTTGGAAACTCCCCGCAGTTTGGCAACCAGCAAGAGATTTTCCCGCCCTGTGAGGATGCCGTCCACGGCGGCGAATTGCCCGGTAAGGCTGATGCTCTCGCGTACCTTTTCGGACTGACGCTTCACGTCGAAGCCGCAGACGCTCGCACTACCACCGTCGGGCTGCAAAAGCGTTGCGAGGATGTTTATGGTAGTCGTCTTGCCCGCGCCGTTCGAGCCGAGCAAGGCGAAAATCTCGCCGCGCCGCACTGCAAAGTCAATGCCTTTCAGGACTGCCGTATCTTTGAAAGATTTCCGCAAACCGTTCACTTGAATGGCCATGTCTGTCATTTACGAACCGTTCCCCTTTCCGAGTTCTTGCATGATGTCGTGGTTCAGAGCCTCGCGCCGGTTTTGCGTGTACGTCTTGGCGTTACGCAGAAGCTCGCCCGTAAAACGCGGCCACGTCCTCGCCCGTGATGTCCACCACGCGCTTGCCCTCCGCCGCGCCCGTTCAGCAGATAGGTGAGATTCTGCGTGTTGCGCCGCGTCGCTTGATAGACCCCCTTTCTCTGCTATACTGAAGGTGATGAAGGTGTCTTTGCATTATTAACTTGACAATACAGTGAATAACACAATATTATCTCGATGATCAAGATGATATATGAGAGGAGCCATCCATGTCAAGGGGGGCAGAACGATCACGCGCGGAGATGCTTCGCGCCTTGGCGCGCGAGTTCCGACAAAGCACGGAACTCGGCGCCTCGCTCTGGCGGGCGGTGGCAAGTCGAATGGGGATGGCCGTCACCGATGTGCAGGTCCTGGATCTCCTCCAAAGCACCGGCCCGATGACTGCGGGGCAGATCGCCGATCATACGGGATTGACGACCGGATCGACCACCTCGTTGCTCAACCGGTTGGAGGAGGCCGGGCTGGTACGCCGGGACCGTGACCCGGATGATGGTCGGCGGGTCATCGTCCAACTCACTTCGGGTGCAGATCCACTGCAAGCAATCGCCCCCACCTTCGATGCGCTGAGCAAGGCGTTGGAGGATCTGACTGCCCCGTACGACGATGAGCACCTCGCGTTCCTCCTGGAGGTGCTCGCTGGCAGTAATGCGCACTCGCGACAAGAACTGGTTCGATTGCAAACGGCCCCAGAACGGGAGGGGGACAGCGCCTCTGCTCCGTTGGGAAAGGTGACGGACGGTCGGCTTGTCCTTGACGCGCCGGCCACTATCGTAGAAGGTGCTCGACTGGTGGTCCGTGCGGGCGACGGCATGACCGATCTCTATCAAGCCCACTTCGAGGGGCCGGCGCCGGACGTGAAGGTGACAGCAGGAGAGGTCGCCATTCGCTACGCCCGGCGTCTGTGGAACCTGACTGGGGGAAAGCGCGCGGCGGAGGTCACACTGAGCACCGCCATCCCCTGGCAGATCGTGATTCAGGGGGGCGGAGCGGACATCACCGCCGAGTTGGAGAGGTTGGATCTCAGGGAACTAGAGGTCAAGGGAGGGGGGAGCATGATACGTCTGAACCTTCCGGTGCCTGCCGGCGTGGTGCCTATCCGCATCAGCGGGGGAGCGTCTGTGATCACGGTGCGACGCCCGGCAGGCGTGGCCGCGCGCGTGCATCTCAAAGGGTCGGCCTCTATGGTGGTCTTCGACGACCGCACTTACTTCGGCGGCAACATTGCGATGTTGCACAGCGCGGACTTCACCACGACCGGCCCGCATTATTCCTTCGACATTGCCAGTGCCGCCAGCGAGATTACCATCACCTTCACATGAGCAAAGTCATCCGTGAATTGATTGAGGAAGGGTATACCGTCAACGTGCCGGCACTACAAGGGTTGAGCGCATATCCCCATGAACACTTGCTGCGGTATGGAGAGTATGACGTGGATCTCGACGACATCCCTCCACCGATGACCGAGGGGGCACTGACGCCGATCTTTGATCGCATTCTGCATCCAGAGTTAGTTCCGATTGCGTGACGATCTCGGGAGAGATGCTGTTGATGGGCGAGGAGAGGAAGTAAGGGATGATCCGAACTTGTCGGAGAATTTTCAGGCCGCTTTTACACGTATCTCGGCTGCCACTGGGATAGGGAACCGGAAGCCCGTCTGCGGCGTCTGCCCCGCCTGCCACAGGCGTCTGCTCAGATTGTTGTCTGGTGGTATGGGGAGGGGTTAAGAACTGTACTTCACATAACTGGAAGCGGCCAAACCTGTGGCACAAAGCGGCCATTTATTGTGGCAAACGACATACTTTGTCAAGATTGAGTGCAGCCAACGCAGATACGTGATAACAACGATAACCACTACTTACTGACCTCGACAAAGATTGGTGAACCTGATAAACAGAAGCAATGAGCAAAGCAGAACTATCCAAGGAAAGCCGTTGTGAAGTCTCATTATGGTAGTGGTTTCTTGACGCATACTAGAGCTTTCACGCAACGTGAGGGTGAGCTATGTACTCCTGGGATTTACACTTCAGCATTGAGCAAAGGGAGAAACACATGGAAGAACGAGACGAACGAAACGCGCCAGAAGTCGGTGAATGTTCCTTTCTCGGTAGGCAGGCCGTGGGCGGGAAACCCGCGCACACGGAATCGAAGGAGGACACGGGAACCGGGTCGGAATCGACACCGCGCCTCCAACTCCCCATGCCAGATCTTCAGTTGGTCCGCCTCGACCACGCGCCTGCCCTGCTTGCGTTCGAGCGGGAGAATCGGGCCTACTTCGCGGCGTCGGTGCCGGATCGGGGGGACGAGTTCTTCTCCGAGTTCGACACGCGGCATGCGCAACTGCTCGAGTGGCAGGCCGCCGGGACGGATTACTTCCACCTGCTGGTGGCCGAGGGCGGTGAGGTGGTGGGGCGGGTGAACCTGTTTGAAGTGGCAGACGGGTCGGCGGAACTCGGGTACCGGATCGCGCAGAAGGCCGCGGGGCAGGGACTGGCCACAGCGGCGGTGCGCAAGGTGCGCGAGCTCGCCGCCACAGCGTACGGACTCACCAAGCTGCGCGCGAGGGTCACGCTGGACAATCCGGCCTCGTGCAAGGTGCTTGAACACAACGGATTCGTCGCCGTCGGTGAGCTAACGCTCAACGGCAAGCCAGCCCTATCCTACATCTGCGAACTCCGGTGACGAAGGCGTTCTTTCGCGCGCACCAGTTCTTGGCCTACTGATCTCCGCATAAGTCGCTAAACATGGTCTTCTCCGGACCATTCCTTGCCTCGAAGCTCAGGGCACAGGAATGCTTGTTACTGGATAGCTGTGCTATATTCCTACCAGGCTCACGCTTGCGTGATCTCAACCCATCTACACTCCTGCGCAAGGAACTGGTGCGCGTTGCATCACGGAAGATGTTACTTTGACAGGGATATTGCCTCACCAATAATGTTACCCAACGCTTCTGCAGACCAGCACAGCGAAGGGAGAGAGCAGGGTGAGGTCTTCGATGAGTTTTCAGGCCAAACGCGAGTTGCTTGCGCAGATCGCCGGACGCTATCGGGATGCGTCCAGCACACACAAATCCCAGATCCTCGATGAATTTGTCGCCGCCACCGGCTACGCGCGCAAGTATGCGATCCGGCTGCTCACGGCACCGCCACCACCGGTCCAGCCTATTACCCGGCCGCGACCACGGTACTACGGGAAGGAGGTGCAAGATGCGCTTTCTATTGCCTGGGCAGCAGCCAACTATGTCTGTGCGAAACGGCTCGTCCCGTTTCTGCCAGAACTGGTGGTCTCCCTCGAACGCCATGGGCACCTAAGCCTGAGCGAGACGACCCGAGCTCAATTGCTCAGTATCAGTCCGGCTACCGCCGATCGGCTCCTGCACCCACTCCGCGCCGCTGACGAGCCACACGGAATCGTGACCACCAAGCGGGGATCGTTGCTCAAACACCAAGTCCCCGTGCGGACGTTCGAAGACTGGAACGATTTGCGTCCTGGTTTCATGGAAGCCGACTTGGTGGCCCACTGTGGCACGCGTGCCGAAGGGAGTTATCTGTACACCTTGACCCTGACGGATGTGGCCACCGGCTGGACGGAATGTCTGGCGTTGCTTCACCGAGGTCAGGAGATGGTGCTCCAGGCAGTAGATGCCGCACGTCGATTGATTCCGTTTCCGCTCCTGGGGCTGGATACCGACAATGGCGGCGAATTCCTCAACGTCGAGCTCGTGGCCTACTGTGAAGAGAGGCAGCTCACCTTTACCCGGGGACGGGCCTACAAAAAGAATGACCAGTGCTACGTCGAGCAGAAAAACGGGGCCGTCGTTCGTGCTTTGGTCGGCTATGACCGCTTCGAGGGGCAGCGTGCCTATCGCCAGCTGAACGAACTGTATCGGGCCGTGCGGCTCTATGTTAATGGCTTTCAGCCCAGTGTCAAGCTGCGCAGCAAACGCCGAGTAGGCAGCACCATCACTCGGATCTATGACCGCGCTCAAACGCCGCTCCAGCGTCTGGTCACGTCCAAGGTGCTGCCCAAGGACGTCGAAGAGCAGCTCACTAGGTTCTTTCGAGCGCTCGATCCGGTCTTGCTGCTGCGCCAGATCGAAACATTGCAAGAGGCGCTGTGGCAGCATGCAGTGGCAAGCGCCCCGTCACCGCTGACCGCTCAACTCAGCGCGCAGGCGCGTCCCGTGCGGTTCGACCCGCAGAGCTGCGGGCTGGAGCACGTAGCTGGCAGCGAGCAATCCTCCAGCCCATCCAGTTCAGCTATGGTCCCTATCGACGTGGCTCCACAGCGCCATCTCAAGCGCGTCTATCGACGGATCAAGCCGCGGGTGCCCCGGACCTATCGAACACGGCCTGATCCGTTTGTTACCGTGTGGGAGGAGGTCTGTAGCTGGCTGGAAACGGCGCCAGAACGAACCGCCATCTCGCTCTTCGCGCAACTGCAAGAGCAGTATCCAGGCCAGTATGCAGCCGGCCAGTTGCGGACCTTGCAACGGCGGGTCCACGTCTGGCGTGCCCAGGCTATCCTACTCTTTGACCGCCAATGGCTCAGTGAAGAACTGCTCCCTGCACAGGGGCTGCCGCGACCGCTGCAGGCGAAACTGGTCCCCAGCGATCCGTCTCGCGGGGCAGGCGAGCGTACTGCTCCGACGAGCGCAGCGCCATCTTAGTCGCAGCGCGCCTGACCGCCTAGCCAGGGAGAGGAAGAAGACCCCGCAGTGCGGTGGGTCCCCTTCCTCTCCCTGACCCTCTCTATTCCCCCGCGCTAGGGCAGCCTGCTCGCTGCGCTCTGCCCAGGGGTCCACCCCTCAGACTCCCGATCTCTCTGTTTGTCCGCGTGCAGGCACCTCCCAGCTGTTCAGGCTGGCATATGCTGCTCATTCCTGAGTAAGATCTCTGCTGAGGCAACAACCCTCCTCACAGCAAGATTTTCCGCTGAGGCAATACGTGGAAGCATAAAATGTCGTTTGCGACAAGTTATGCTTCCAGTCTCAAGTTGTAGATTCCGAAAAAGTCTTGCCACTTTTCCGGAATAGTTTTGCCGCTTTTTCTGGGATCAGCGACCTTGCTCGAGGAGGAAATTCTGAAAAAGTATTGCCGTGCGTCCGAAAATTCCGAAAAAGGTTTGCCGTGACTTTTTTACTTCCAGTAGATTTTTTCGCAGTGAGACTTGAGCTGTTCTTTGATGACCTCACGACTGGTTCCAGACGCCATGATCGCACTCCATGGAGACATCCCTCCACTACCACCTAGTGCTCAGTCCAGACGGTGATTGACACGGGTAGGATGCTCATGAGCATCAATGGAGGTATTCATGAGGCATCGGTAGATATCGTGACACCCTTCGCTCCTGTAAACCAGTGCGCAGCCAGTCGTCTTGCCTTTGGGGAGTCTCTCGGGGAGCCTCGCCCAGCACACGGCCCGAATAGGAGGCGATGGACATGCTACTGGAGCAGAAAACGGCGGTCATCTATGGAGCAGGCGGCGCCATCGGCAGTGCCGTGGCCCGCGCGTTTGCTCGCGAGGGGGCGAGCGTCTTCCTCGCCGGTCGCACCAGACCCCCGCTCGACGCGCTCGCTCGCGAGATTGCCCAAGCGGGAGGAGTGGCCCAGGCGGCGTCCGTTGACGCGCTCGACACGCGGGCGGTCGAAGAGCACCTGAACGCAATCGTAGCGCAGACTGGGCGAATCGATATTTCGTTCAATGCTATCGCGTCCAAAGCCGATCAGGGCGACCCCCTGGTGGAGATGTCGGTTGACGCGTTTACGCTGGGGATCATCGATGCCATGCAGACCCAGTTCGTGACCAGCACGGCGGCGGCGCGCCATATGCTGAAGGCAGGATCGGGCGTGATCCTGGCGATCACCGCCACACCCGCCCGCATGTTCGTTCCCAACAGCGGGAACTTCGGGGTGATAGGCGCTGCGATCGAGCGACTGTGTCGCCAACTGGCAGGAGAACTCGGTCCGCAGGGCATTCGGGTGGTCTGTCTGCGCTCGGCGGGTTCGCCGGATGCCCCCGTGGTAGACAGGGTCATGCGCCATCTGGCCCAGCAGGCTGGCGTATCTCGAGACACATTCGAGGCCCAGTTGGCAGAGCGAACGCTGCTGAAACGGATGCCCAAGCTGGCCGAAGTGGCGAATATGGCGGTGCTGATGGCGTCGGATCGCGCCAGCGCGATGACTGGCGCCGTCGCCAATGTGACCTGTGGTGAAACGGCGGACTAGGCGCTTCGCTGCTGGAAGAGCCAATCTCAACCCGCCTACAGCCTCGCCGGACGTCGTCCGTTCCCGGTTGGCGGGAGCGGTACTCATCAGGAACCGCGGTCGCGCGCTCTTTTTGGGGCGAGTTGCTGTAGTTGCCGCTCATGCACACCGAGCACCCAATCGTACGTGGCCGATGGGCCAATCCGCGGGTCGCTGGGAACACCAGTGTCACGGAGGACCTGCACGTACGCGCGATCCTGTTCGATCCGTGCGCGTACCTGATCAGCTCCACCGACGGACCCATGGCCAGGGATGAGGACATCGACGTCGTTCGCCACGTCCTCGAGCAGCCGCAGCGCGGCGAGATAGTCCTCGATCGGGTCCGGGGCGTTCAGGTTAAGCAGCGGAATCAAGACATCAGAAAGTATGTCGCCAGCGACGAGAACACCGCGCTCTTCGATCAGCAGCGCCGCATGGCCCGGGGCATGCGCTTGATGCTCGATAATCCGAACCTCTGGGCCATCCCATAGAATCTGCGTAGTTTCGGCGGGCAGACCGCTAATGAGGCCGAACAGGTCCAGCGGTATCTGCTCGGCGATGTCCGGCGGCAGCATCCCGGCGATGAAGTCCTTCCAATGCGGGTCCGACAGCCGATCCTGGATAGTAGACGCGCAGCGGGCTGTGCTATAACGGGGTGCCGAGCCGAGCCTGGCGTGCCAGAGCAGGTGATCCCAATGCGGATGCGTCGAGAAGCCTGCCACTACGGTCTGGCCCGAATCGGAAAGGTCGTTCGCGAGGCAGACCATTTCGTCGCCGCGTATCCCGGGG
>JBKQTH010000202.1:0-26562 GCA_052143275.1 Ktedonobacterales bacterium
GAGCCGGTGTCCGGTCTGTGGGTGGAAGCAGAAAGTACGCGGGCGTGTCTGGCGCTGTCATCGTCCAGGATGCGCCTTCGTGGGACACCGGGACGTGGTGGGCGCCGTGAACATGCATCCGCTCGCCTTTGGCCGCACCATCGACGTTCCCGCTCACGTCACGTATCAACGGCCCGGTCCCTTGCGGGTCCATCCTCGGAGTGAAGAGCCGGGGACGGTGCAGCCATGCAGCCGGAACGTTGTAGTCGCCCGGACACGGGCCACCAGCCCCGAGCTGGCGTTGTCTTGGTGAGTCGTACCCTCAACCACCGCTCCGATGAGCGGGTCTCCCTGGAGACAGGCTACCGGTGCGATGCTGCCAAGAAGCTCATCCCCTTTAGGGGGATCGAGAGTGTCACGTTTGCGATTCTGCGCTACCGCCTTTACGACATTGACGTCATTATCAACCGGACGCTCGTCTATGGCTCGCTCACGGGTATTCTGGCCGCGGTCTATGTTGGTAGCATCGTGGGCTTACAGGCGCTGGCACGCAATGTCGTGCATCAGGATTCGCCCGTAGCCATCGTGGTCGCAACACTTGTGGTTGCTGGGCTCTTCCAACCGTTGCGCACCCGCATTCAGGCGAGTGTCGACCGGCGGTTTTACCGCAGTAAGCATGATGCGCAGAAGACACTTGCGGCGTTCAGCGCCGCCTTACGCCAGGAGGTCGATCTGGAGACACTAAAAGATAGTGTCCTGAGTGTCGTTCGCGAGACCTTGCAGCCGGAACATGTTTCGCTTTGGATACGTCCAACGATACCAGGACTGAGATCAACCTTCGATGAACTCCACAGGCAAGGGCAAACGAGCTCTGAACAGACGCCGAACTGATTGAACGTCAAGTCGGGAGCTCCCAGGCTTTTCTCAGATGCTCACGCCGCCAGTGCCACTGACGGATCAAAGGGCTTGCCCGACTTGAGTTCGCCATAGATGAGATGCAGCAGCTTGCGCATCGGCGCTATGCCTGTATCAAACCGTTCCGGACTACGCTCTACCAGTTTGCCTGGCAATCCACCTTCCAGGAAGCTTGAGCGGTAACGTATTACCGGCGCAAACGGAAGGAAGGCAAGAGTCATAGCATGGCAGTGCGCGCGTTATCCAATGTCTGGGTTCGGATCATCTACGCACTGTGGCGCAAGCAGCGTCCCTACCTAGCCGAGACCTTCGTGGCCGCGCAGCATGCCCACTCCGGCCGCGCGGCTTAACCCCTCACACGTGGGCGGGAACGCGCCGTTGGGCGGCCACTGTACCCAGAATACTCGCTCCCAGAGCTAGAACGTCGGCAGGCACGAAGAACCTGAACACGCCGATGGGGCTGTCAAACACACCGATGGGGCTGAGACCGACAAGCACGGTCAACACGCCGAGCAGGACCGTGCACACCCACAGGAGGACGAGCGCTGGCAGGCTCCGGGCACGGCGGCTCAGCAAAGATTATGAACGACTTCCGACCAGTAGTGAGGCACTCATCTATCTCACGAGCATTCGCTTACTTCTCGCTCGCTTGGCGTGAAACATAGAGGCAGCCTTCTCGCACCGTTTCGGAGAAGAGCAGTCACAACTTGTATTTGTTTATCCAGCACACTACAATGGAGGCACCCCTTCACACTCTGGATAGCGACCTACCAGGTTTGAGGAAGGACTTCATCTCGTGGTTCCTTCAGAATTCGTCAGCTTCTTCATCGCGAGCACCGGTGCCGCGGCCGCGCTCGCCGGCCTGCTCTTTGTGGCCGTTTCTCTGGCGCCGGAGCAGATTGTGACTCGGCAGGCACCAGTGGAGCGGCAAGCAGTCGCCGGCAGTGCCTTTACTGCTCTGATCAATGCATTCTTCATCTCGCTGGTCGCACTCATCCCGCACTTCAATTTTGGCACACTCATTGTCCCTTTTAGCTTCGTGTCGCTGCTCACCAGTCTATTCCAGGCTTGGACACTGCTGAGACCATTCAAGAGCTGGCCGAGTTTTCTCCGGCGATCCGCTATGGTCTTCCTCAGTCTCGGCCTCTACGGCATAGAACTGAGGCAGGGAATAGGCCTGATTACCAATCCCACTCAGGTTGCCTTCGTGTACGGCATGCTTTTTCTGTTGTTGGGCATCTTTGCCCTCGGCCTTACTCGTGCCTGGGAATTGCTCGGCGCTCAACGCTATGGCCTTGGCGGCTGGCTCAATCCCTTACGGGATGTGAATGAGCGCGAATCGTTTTCACGTACAGACACTGCTGACTCAACGTCTCGACCTCTGCCAACCGATGACGATGTGCCTCAATCACAACCTCATTAGGGGTTCGTACCACGTTCGCCTGTGCAGGAGAAGTTAGCACATCGTGTAGCGAAACTTTCGATTTGGCCTACCTCATACGCGCCGAAAAGAAGCCTTCTCGTACAGTTTCTTAGCGCTACTGCTGCGAACGGCCCCTTGCGGTCGCCGTGCTCGGTCCCCGCTTGCCACCGGTCAAGATACCGCTGAAGCTCAGCCTGCCGCTCTGGATTGATCGGGTCGCCCTATTTCGGTGCTTGCTCTTGTGGTTGCTCCTGCTCACGTTGCCCAGGCTCTTCGCTCATAGCTGTTCTCCTCGTTCATTTCACGCCGCCTGACTGCTCTATGAACAGTGTACCGAGGATCGACAAGGAGCCATATGGTATCCACCTGCTGTGATACAATGTCAACCGAACAGCAACTTGATGCTCACCAGAGGAGATAGGGTATGGCGCAGCCCAAAATCTTCGTCAGGCACAGCCACAACGATGACGCCTTCACTGGAAAATTGGTGAACGACTTGCGCCAAGCTGGTGCCAACGCTACTCGCCTGAGTAGTTACAATGGAGGGGAGCAATGCAGCAGATCACAGAGAATGACTCGCTCATTGACGAAGTAATCAAACTCATGTTGGCCGAGTTGACCCGGCGCTCCAAAAGAATACAAAGGAAACTGGAAACTCTTCCGATGAATGACGAACGACGTGGGCTGTTGTCTGTGATGTTCACGCAGTGGAAAGTGGAGCTAGAGCAAGTGGAGCAGGCACTCGACCTTACCTCAAGGTCAGATCGACCGTGATAACGGCAGACGTGAGAATTCAGCCGCACTTGCGCTGTGGTGTAGCCTGGGAAGCATGAATCTGACGGAGCGCGTTGCCGAATTGGAAGCCGAAAACGCGGCGCTGCGGGAACAGGTGCGCGAAAATAGCCTGCAGCTCTCCTGACGTAGACTATCCTCACCTGCTGCCGTCTTGTCTACTTGGGAGGTAGCCACATGGCCGAAGCCGATGGTATCTTTGTCAGCCATGCCCATGAAGATAACGGGTGGTGTCGCACCTTTGTGGAGGCTCTGCGACAGACTGGGGCCAGCGTCTGGTACGATGAGAATAACCTAGGCTACGGGGTCCTAGGGGAGGAAATTGAGCGAGAGATACAGGCACGGCCCATCTTTATCGTCATCCTCTCTCCTGCTTCGGTACGTAAGCCCTGGGTGCGCCGGGAAATAGAAGCTGCAATAAGCCTGCGCGATGAGAATTCAGATCGAACTATCGTGCTGGTGGCAGCTGAGAAAGCCGAGATCCCCTTATTTTGGCGGCCATTCACGCGAGTAAGTGGGCCAGGGGATGGTGGGCTCAGTGCGATTGAGGCTGCTAGGCAAGTGATTCAGGCCCTGGGGATTGTGCATGCAGGGGCAGGGGCATCTGCTGCTACCCCTCCAGCCAGAGAGACGGTAGAAGAGGCCAGGACTCGCGGCGAAGGCCTGATAGCACAGCACCGAGATGAGGAGGCGCTCTCGGCCTATGAGAAAGCCCTGGCCCTGAATCCTCAGGATGCCGTCGCATGGGCCGGCAAGGGCTATGTGCTACGATTCCTTCAGCGTTATGAGGAGGCGCTCTTAGCCTACAATCACGCACTTGCCTCGGCTCCCGATGATGCTAAGAATTGGTACCACAAAGGCATTGTTCTGCAGCAGCTAGAGCGCTATGAGGAGGCACTCGCTGCCTATGAGCAGGCGCTCGCTCTGAATCCTCAGGATGCGACCGTTTGGTACAGCAAGGGTACTGTGTTCTACACTCTCAAGCGCTATGAGGAAGCACTCGCTGCCTATGAGCAGGCGCTCGCTCTGAATCCTCAGGATGCCGGCGCCTGGAATGGTAAAGGCTATGCCTATTTGGGCTTGGATCGCTATGACGATGCTTTGATGAGCATCGAACGGGCACTGGCGCTGGAACCCAACAATGTTGAGTGGTGGGATAGTCAGGGCGAGGTCCTGCTGAAGGCAGCCCGGTCTGAGGAGGCGCTCTGGGCCTATGAGCGAGCACTGACTCTGGATCCCCATTTTGCCTCTGCCTGGAATGGCAAGATTGGCGTGCTCATGCAGCTTGGTCGCGTCGCCGAGGCCCAAGAAGTCCATCGCCAGCGGGACGAGGCGCTGGGTCCCCCGTAGGGTCAGCGACCCACTTACTGATGTGCTCATAGACAACTCACACTTCGACGCTCCGCGTTTACTACAATGAGGCTGCCTTCTGCCCTGAGCCGCTGATGGCGGCACGGCCCCATTCATGCGGATCTTTCGACAGGTGGGAGAGGTGCCCCATTGGCCAGGTGGGAGATAAGGAGGGGCCGGACGGCATGTGGAAAGTCTTGTCGACGATTGAATTGGCCTCTAATATGGAGTACTTACTGAGAGCAGAGAGGAAGATCGAGATGCCTCTTCCGGTTTCGGCTGGCTTGGCCCCCAAGCGGCTGCTCGTCCTCGCCGGCGCGCTCGCGTCGGAGCTTCTGGAGCCTGCCGCCGAGATAGTCGCGACGGCGCAGGTGCTATGCTGGCGCTGAAGTGTGATGGCAGGACCATCGCCGGCCCGGTCCGCCATCTGGGGAAGGAGTGACGGTATGCTCTTCCTGCGAGTCGTGACAACAATCGTCGCGGTACTCCTCATCGCCGTGGTCCTATGGGACGCGTTCGAGACGGCCGTACTGCCGCGGCGGGTGTCCCGCCGGCTCCGGCTGGCGCGGGTGTATTTCCGCGTCACGTGGCGCCTCTGGTCGACCGTCGCCCGGCGCGTGGAAGCCATCGAACGCCGCGAGGCGGCGCTGGCGGTCTACGGTCCGCTGGCCCTGTTGGGGCTACTAGCCTTCTGGGTAGTGTTGCTGATCGTCGCCTTCGCCCTGCTCCTGTGGGGGCTCGGCTCACCGCTCGTAGCCACCGGGTCCACCTCCGCCAGTTTCGGGACCGACCTCTATTTCAGCGGCACCACTTTCCTGACGCTCGGCCTGGGCGACGTGATCCCCCAAACCGGTCCCGCACGGGTCGTCACAGTCGTGGAAGTCGGTACGGGCTTCGGCATACTCGCGCTGGTTATCGGCTACCTGCCGGTGCTCTATCAGGCCTTCTCGCGCCGCGAAGTGCGCATCTCGCTCCTCGACGCTCACGCCGGCTCGCCGCCTACCCCCGGGGCGCTGTTCCTGCGGCATCCGCCCTCCCGCCGCGCGCGGCGCCTCACCGCCATTCTTGCTGAGTGGGAGAACTGGGCGGCCGAGTTGCTGGAAACCCACCTCTCCTACCCGATCCTGGCCTACTACCGGTCACAGCACGAGGACCAGTCGTGGGTGGCGGCGCTGGCGATGATCCTGGACACCTGCGCCCTCGTTCTGGCATGCGCGCAAGGCCAGTTCGCGGACGAGGAGTTGTCGGAGCAGGCGGCCTTCACCTTCGCCATGGCGCGCCACGCCGCCGTAGACCTGGTTCAGGTCTTCCGCACCTCGTCCCTCGGCCTGAGGCCCAGAGTGGCCTCGATGGTTGGGCGACTACCGCCGGCCGAGCGCATCCGGCTTCGGGAGACGCTCGCGGCAGTGGGAGCCGCCCCTTCCGGCTCGGGAGAGAAGAGAGACGGGGTCGAGAGTGCCCAGGGGGTCAATAGCGTGGAGATCAGGCTGGACGAGCTGCGAGCCCTGTACGAACCCTACCTCGATGGGCTGGCGAAGTTCCTGCTGATGGCACTGCCCCCCTGGGCACCGGAGCCGGGCGCGGTCGACGACTGGCAGACCACTGCCGAAGGCCTCACCGCCCCCTCGATCGCCGAGCTGCTGTCCCGTGGCCGCACGGCGTCCCCAGAACACGTGAGGTGAGAAATCGCCAGGAGCGAGCGCTGTAACTCTATCGATCACCTGCCGCCGTACACCTGAATCCGCATGGCTACAACCCAGCTCCCTGGTCGTCCCTGTCACAGATGAAGGCTGCTCACATGTTGCGGATCCCATGACAGAGCTTGCTCGATCTGGTAGAATGAAGCAAACTTTACTCACCGTCGCGCCGAGCACGGGAGGACTGTACTGCTATGGAACAGACGCAACGAACTGTCGGGATATTCGCTGTCGTGGGCACAGTCCTGGCTGTGCTTGGCGGCATTACTGGCAACGCGCTGGCCAGCTTTCAGCCGCTTGCGTCCGCCTTGGAGTCTGATGCGTGGTCGTTGCCGCGCTGATCGGTACCGGCATACATAGGGTCTTTGCACCCCAGGTTCACATTGTTTCACCAGTGAACAATGCATCGTTTCTGGAAGGCCAGTCCATCACCTTTACAGCGGAGACGCTGTCCGGTAACGGGCTGACCTACGAGTGGGACTTTGACGGTGTAGATTTTGCATATGGTCCACGGGTGAGCTTTACATTTACTACTGACACAATAGGGGCCGCAAGCTGTTATCCGGATGTGTCCCTCACGGCCACTGATCCTTTCGGGGAGGAAGATCTTGAGGACGTTCAGTTGGTTCTCACGGGACCCGACTGTAGCGCCGGTACGGGACTGAGGACTATACCGCAAACACCCACTGCCAATCGCCCGGCGAATATCGGGCCGAGAGCAGTACTCTCGTTGCGAACAGCGGCCAGTCAGGCAGGAGATGCGCCGTTCTTGATACCGCCTGACCAATTATCAGGCACTGCCGCTCGTCAGCGGAACAGTGACACTTCACAGCCTAGCGATACGGTGGCCGCCCCTGTGGTGCAGACTTCTCTGACCCGTGATAGGATTGTGACTGGAAGCGCATCTCTTGTGAAGGAGACGTGAGCGGCAGGCCTTACCGTACACACTGTATGCGTCATACACCAGACTCTTCTGCGATGCGAAGATCGAGAACTCCGCCTCACTGAAGGGTACCGCCTGTGCCCGTTCACGATCGCACCCTGGATAACCAGAGCAACGAGAGAGAGGTAGGTAGTGACCATGGCAGAAACTCTGGCGACTCAAATGGCCGCAGAAGCGGGTTCCAGCTCCGGCTCCAACCCTCACCAAACTCGGCGTCTGGATGCAGCGCTCTTCGCCCTCAGTATTGCGGGAATACCCATTGGCATTGTTGCAGTGCGCAAATTGGGACGGTTCGGAGGGCTTCTCATGGAGGCGGCGATCGGAGTACTAGGCATTCGAGCCGTATTTATGCTCGGCGGTGGTGCCGCGCGCCGGCTGGAGGTTGTCCCGCGAGTACTGCTCTTCCTGGAGATCGCCGCAGACGGCCTGGCCGCGGCGATAGGCTTCTGGGCCTGGGTGTGGCGTGCCTTTCCCCGCACTGCTCTCCCCGTACGAGCGGGCAATGACCAGATTGGGTTGCAGTGGCTGCGTAGGCATGCACCACAAAGACAGATTAGTGACTCCTGGGCAACGCCGCTCGCCATGGCGGCATGGATGGCTGCACTCTCCGTACACATCGCGCGTATGGCAATCTACATCAGCCCCAGCCGTGGGCTTCGGAGCAGGTATCGGTTCCCAAGTCGGTAGCTCGTCGCCCCGTTGTACGCGCTTGGAGGCCGACCATCTATTGATCCGGTCGTCTTCTTCAAGCTGCAGCTGGTGATGTTCTTCGAAGGTGTGCGCTCCGAACGCCACCGGGACGAGGCGCTACGTTCCCAGTAGCGACTTGGATGACATGGCGAGCAGCGAAGTTCAGCCAGAAGGACATGGAGGAGCTAGAAAGGAGATCATGCACATGTACGGGAGAATCATCCAGACAGGAAGCAGGCAGCGACTCGACTCGATAGATGAGGAACTGGGGACCGGACCAGGGAAGCGGCGTTCAGCTGTTCAGATCGACGGGGTACGGAATGGCCACGAAATGGATGAGCAAGCCATGTTGACATAATGGTGTACGGAGAAATCGCACACAGTATATTACCCCCTCTGCCATCCCCTTGACTGCACTATGCACCTAATGTATCATTCTTATAACACATTAACACGAAGGAGGTGAGGGATGCCGAACTGGCTCGATGTCAATCCTCGCAGCGGCGTGCCCATCTATGTGCAACTGGCGCAGCAAATTACCCACGCAATGGAGATTGGCATCTTGCAGACCGGCGATCAATTGCCTACTGTGCGACAACTGGCAAGCGAACTTACCATTGCTCCCAATACCATTGTGAAGGCCTATGATGAACTTGCGAGCAAGGGATTGATCGAGAGCCGGCAGGGGGTAGGAACCATCGTGACCGCGAACTTGAACGGCGCGCTGCGCCAGCAGCAAGTCGAGGCACTGTATGAACGGACACGGATTCTAGTCCGCGATGCGGTAAACCTGGAGATCGGCGAGGAAGAATTGAGCGAGCATTTTGCGGCCGAACTGGCCCGCTTCTACCGCGGGCAACTGAACAGGCAGGGGGAGAACAACGATGCTAAGCAGACGGGAATCATCCCTGGTCAGCAGAGAACCTTTGGAGAGGAGTAGCGCCTCCGTGTCAGCAGTGAATACGCCGGCGGCTTCGCTTCCGACGCCGGCAGCCATAGCGCTACAGAATCTGGTAGTGAAATATGGCGCTCGCCCGGCGGTGAATGGACTGAGCTTGACGGTGCCGGTCGGCTCGATCTTTGGCTTTCTGGGCCCCAATGGGGCGGGCAAGACGACGACGATCAAGGCGATTCTAGGGCTGCGCCCGGTGGATGGCGGCAGCGCGCGGGTGCTCGGCTACGACTGCGTGACCCAGAGCCTGGAGGTGCGGGCCCGTGTGGGCTACGTGAGCGAGGTCAACAGTATGTACGATTACCTGACCATTCCCCAGCACTGCGCCTTTTGCCGCTCGACCAGTCACCGCTGGGACCAGGCTATAGTGGACCGCTATGTAGGCACGTTTGGGCTGCCGACGAACATCAAGGTCGGCCGGTTTTCCAAGGGGATGAAATCGCAGCTCGCACTGAGCCTGGCATTGGGCAGCAGTCCTGATCTGCTGATACTGGACGAACCTACCTCCGGGCTGGACCCGATGGCGCGCCACGAGTTTCTGAACCACCTGGTGGCGGAGATTGCCGCACAGGGAAAGACGGTCTTCTTCTCCTCCCATATTCTCTCTGAGGTGGAGGCGGTGGCCGATTGGGTGGGCATCATTCGCGACGGCAAACTGGTGGTTGCTGACGAACTGGACCACCTGAAGCAGACACAAAAAGTTGTGAAGCTCACCTATGCTGAACTGCCGCCGGCGGAGGAGATACATGCGCTCCTCGTCCTGCCTGGCGTGATGAGCCTGGCGCAGGAGGGGCGCAGCGTACGGCTGCTGACGCGTGGCAACGTAGAGGCACTTTCGCAGACAATTCAGGCGCGACCCTATGCCCTGCGAGATGTGGATACCGTTGATCTCGATCTGGAAGACCTTTATCTAGAATACATGAAAGGGGACGGCAATGGTCGCTAAGGAATTCATCGAGGCACGCTGGAAGGCAATCGTCGGCAGTGTCGTCGTGGTCATCGGGGCGGTTGCGCTGGCGGCGAGCTATGATCTCATAAAGAATTCTCTCGCGAGTTCACTTGCGACCGGCAACGGAGCCAATCAGATTCCCGCTCAGTTTCAGGGGCAGATTCAACAGCTCCTCGGAAGCTATGATGCCTATGTTTGGTCGCAGTGGTTCTCGAAGAATGGACCAGAGCTACTGGCGATTCTGGCGGCGGTGCTGGGCGCGAGCCTGATTGCCGGTGAAGTCAACAAAGGCACGATCTTCTTCCTGCTGAGCAAGCCGGTGAGCCGTGACCGCGTGCTGCTCGTGAAGTATCTGGTAGCAGCGCTCATTCTGCTTGGGATCATGCTGCTGAGTGGACTGGGGCTGCTGGGAACAGCGGCAATCGTGGGCCATCCACAAAGTGTGGGCGGCGTGCTGATCTCGACGGTTCTGCTCTGGCTGGGGATGCTCTTTGTACTGGGCGTGTCGCTGCTTTTCTCCGTGCTGTCTCACGATGTGCTGCGTCCTTTGATTTTCGCGCTGTTGATCACGCTGCTGCTCAGCATACCAGGCCTTATTCCCAACACCGCGTTCCACAGCTGGAACGTGACCTTCTACTGGTCCAATTTTGCGGCCTATCAGGGGACGGCGTTTCCGGTGAAGGCGTTGATCATCTGCCTGATTGCGGCGATTGTGCCGGTGGCGGTGGCAATCCCTCTCTTCCGCAGGCAAGCGTATTAGAGCGTCTTGAGTAGATAGCGAGCAAGCAATCACCAGCACACCAGTGATGGTCAGGAATAGAGATGGATGGATGTAGCGATGAGTGAGATGGATATGGCGGAGCAAATCGTCGCCGAGGTGGCGGGCGGAGATTTTGCCGCCGTGGAGCAGCGTCTGGCGGATCGTCTCAAACCTTTCGTCCCAGCGGGAACAATCCAGGCCACCTGGCAGGGTCTGGTACAGCAGAATGGAGCGTTTCAGAGTGCGGGCAACACCTCGGTCATGCCTACGCCGGCTGGCACAGTTCAGGTGGTGACCTGCGTCTTCGAGCGCGGCAGCCTCGACGTGAACATAACCTTCAACGACGCGGGTGAGATCACTGGATTAACGGTGACGCCGGTTGGAACGGTTGAACAGCAGGCGAACGCAACCTACTCGCCACCTTCATATGCGCAGCCCGACCGGTTTCACGAAACTCCGGTGGAGATCGGACAGGGAGAATGGACGCTACCCGGCACGCTGAGTCTGCCGCAAGGAGACGGGCCTTTTCCGGCCGTGGTACTGGTACATGGTTCGGGACCGCTCGATCGGGACGAGACGATACCGCCCAACAAGCCGTTCCGCGATCTGGCCTGGGGTCTGGCTTCACAGGGTATTGCCGTTCTCCGCTACGACAAACGTACCAAAGTCTATCCGGCTCGTCTGGAGAGTATGGAGGACACCCTCACCGTCAAGGAGGAGGTCATCGACGATGCTTTGGCGGCGGCGGCTCTCTTGCGCTCCCAGCCGGAGCTGGACGCGCAGCGGATCTTTCTCCTTGGACATAGCCTGGGCGGCTTTCTGGCTCCGCGCATCGGCGCCGTCGACCCGAAGATTGCCGGCCTGATTATCCTGGCGGGTTCGGCGCGGCCGCTGGAGGATGTGATTCTGGATCAAATGACGTACGTGCTGTCGCTCAGCATACCCGATGCGGCGGTGCGGCAGCAGCAGCTCGCGGCCCTCCAGAAACAAGTGGAGCTGGTCAAAGATCCCACTCGCTTGCCGGCAGCCAAAGCTACCGACTTGCCGCTGGGTGTCCCGGCAGCCTACTGGGTTGACCTGCACGCTTATCATCCTTCGAGCGTAGCGCAGACCCTGAAACAGCCGATGCTCTTCCTCCAGGGAGAGAGCGACTACCAAGTCACGCGGGCGGATTTCCAGATCTGGCAGGCCGCTTTGGCTGGGCGCAGCAACGTGCAGTTTATCCTGTACCCGGCGCTTGGCCACCTCTTTATGCCCATAGAAGGCGGTAAAAAGGCGACTCCCGCCAGCTATACTGTGGCTGGTCATGTGGCTGAAGAGGTGGTGAACGACATTGGGAGTTGGATCAAGCGGCAAATAGGACTCCCGCCTGCATGACTTAATCAGGCGTGGTTGCCATGATCCCGGGTGATGACGACTTTTCCTCTTCGTTTCGTGGCTTGCGGAGACCTGCTAGCTGCTAGTACAATTCAGACCAGCAACTCGAAACTGCAAGTGGTGGCAAAATGCCTAATGCCTAATGCCTAATGCCTTATGCACACTCGTATTGGCCATACTTGAACGAGTGAGGATGCCTCGTCAGAATTCATTGGTGCGCTTTTTCGAATATCGTACGACGTGCTATGGACATGTGTCAGTGCACAATAATGGATTGCTACAATTAACATAATGCCAGTGCAGATGAATACGACCGTGCTTATGTCGGGCGTCGATTATTTTGATGATCAAGCAGCTATTAATCCCTTCATGCACGCTGAAATAGTCATTGATCGAAGCAAAGCTCAAGCTGAACACGACAGCATCCGTGCTGCACTTGAGTCAGCCGGAGTTAATGTCCTGAAAGTTGCACCTCCAGCCAACTGCCAAGATGGTGTCTATACCGCAAACTGGGCGCTCGTACGCGACGACAAAGCTGTCATGTCGGTGTTGCCGAATGCTCGTAAAGAGGAGGAAGCGTACGCAGAGCGTATCTTACGCCAACAAGGCAAGACTATCGTTAAGATCCCTGATGGTCTCCGCTTTAGTGGACAGGGTGACGCTCTGCCTTGTGGCAACTATCTCCTTGCCGGTAGCACCTATCGCAGTGATCAGGCGGTGCATCAATTCCTTGCGGCCGAGCTTGGCTACGAAGTGATCACCCTACAAACCATACCCGCGCGCGATGCCATTGGTAACCCAGTCATTAACGCGGCGTCCGGTTGGCCAGACAGCTTCTTTTACGACATCGATCTCGCTATCTCAGTCCTGCGCGATGACCTCATTGCCTGGTGTCCTGACGCACTTGAGCCAAGGTGTCGAGGGAAGATTCGCGCTTTACCACTCAGGAAAATTGAAGTTTCTCTTGAAGAAGCTATGCTAGGCTTTGCTTGCAATCTCGTCTCCACTGGTGAAACGGTGATTATGAGCGCTCATGCGCCTCAGCTTCAGGCGGCCATTGAAGCCGAAGGCATCAAAACCATTACGCCAGAGATCAGTGAACTTGCTAAAGGCGGTGGTTACATCCGCTGCACTACTCTCACGCTTAGCAATATCTAACTTTCGCCATCGTGCGCCTCCAACGTTGGACAGGGAAGCCAACCGCGCACGGTAATTACCAATAATAGGCCCGTCTCTGGACGAGTAGCAGCTGCATGAAACATGGCAACTGAAGCTGAGAAATTCCGCGAGCGCCGCCGCGAAGCACATGCAACCCCACCAGGAATTTGGCCTGGTTAGCCTTCTTCCTGCAGCAATGGGCGGTAGCGGGGCTCCCACCTGAGGGCATCCACGCGCCGTTCGAGAGTGTGCGCGTCGAGCGGCTGTCCCACACCTGCGCGCACCGCCTCGTTCGCCACAGCTAGCGCTACCGCCCGCGAAGTAGCGCGCACTCGCTCGATGCGGGGGTAGAGCGCCACCTGGAGATCGTCCCGACTGGGAGTAGCAGCGCTCAAGGCGCGCGCCGCCGCCAGGAACATGCCATCAGTGACGCGCCGCGCGCCCGACGCCAGGACACCTAGCCCCACACCGGGGAATATGAACATGTTGTTGCACTGGCCGATACGCATTGAACGTCCGTCTAGCTCCACATCAGGGAATGGGCTGCCGGTCGCGACGAGCGCATGCCCTCCGGTCCAGTGGAGCAGGTCAGACGGCACTGCCTCGCTCTTCTCCGTCGGGTTGGAGAGCGGGAAGATCACCGGGCGCTCGACGTGGCGCGCCATCTCGCGGACGACCTCCTCGCTAAAGGCGCCTTTGCTAGCAGCCGTCCCGAGCAGGATGGTCGGGCGGACATGGCGAACGACCTCCAGGAGGCCGAGCGCCCGCGCGCCGTCGCCAGCCGGGGTCCAGGAAGGCTGAGCGAAGCGGGCTTTCTCCTGGTCGAGGTCTGTGCGTCCGGTGTGGACAAGACCGTGGCTGTCCAGCAGCCAGATGCGCCCGCGAGCGTCCTGCGGCGTGGCACCATCCTCAACCATTGCCATGATGAGCAGGTCGGCGATGCCGGTGGCGGCCGAGCCGGCACCAAGTATGACAATCCGTTGCTCACGCAGCGGCGCTCGAGTGACGCCAGTGGCTCCGAGCAGCCCGGCTAGCGTGACCGCCGCCGTCCCCTGGATGTCGTCGTTGAACGTGCAGAGCTGGTCGCGGTAGCGATCTAGCAGGCGTCGCGCGTTGCCGCGTGCGAAATCTTCCCACTGGAGCATCGCCTCGGGATAAACGTGCTTCACAGCGGACACAAAAGCGTCAACGAACTCGTCATATTCCTGGCCACGCACTCGCTCGTGCCGCCAGCCGAGGTAGAGCGGGTCGGCGAGCAATTGCTGGTTGTCCGTGCCGGCGTCGAGGGTGATCGGTAGTGTAATGCTGGGCGAGATACCTGCGCAGAGCGTGTAGAGCGCCAGCTTGCCAATAGGGATGAGCATGCCGCCAACTCCTAGATCTCCCAGGCCCAGGATGCGCTCGCCATCGGTGACGACGATCACGTGCGGGTCGGGCACGGGCGCCGCGCGCAAGATGTTCACGATTTCGTTACGGTACTGGTAGGAGACGTAGAGGCCGTGGGGCCGACGGTAGATGTGGCTGAAGTTCTGGCAGGCCAGGCCGACCACGGGTGTATAGATGACTGGGCTCATCTCGGCAATGTGCTCTTGCAGAAGGCGGAAGAAGAGGACTTCGTTGCGGTCCTCCAGGGATACCAGATAGATGTAGCGCTCCAGGTCGGTCGTCTTGGCGCGAAAGCTCTCGTAGGTACGGGTGAGCTGCTGCTCAATGGTCATGATGGCAGGGGGCAGCAGGCCATGCAGCAAAAATGTCGCGCGCTCATTCTCAGAAAACGCGCTGCCCTTGTTCAGCCGTGGATTATTCAGCAGTACCGCACCAGTCAACGAAGTTTTGATAGGCTGGCTGCTCATACTGACGTCCGCCGCAGATGCGCTCGCGGAGGTCGAAGAGTTCGGATCCATGGTATCCTCTTTTGCAGTGTCACCAGACGTGGATTGTGAGCCAACATCGGCCGCTGCGATCCAGCGGACTGGCTCGGCCGACTATCTCTCTAAGTCTGGCGGGCAGCCCTCTCAGGTACGTCACATTCTCGCCCCAAAGCCGCACAGCCGAGTCACGATCCTCGTCCTAGAAATCAGCCGATCTACCACCTTCTGTGCAGTCTGTTCAGTGTCTTCCACACGTCGGGTAGTCGATAAAAGACGGCGATTCGGCTGCTATCCGCGTCGAAGTTGTCTTGGATTCGGTGTCGGATGAAGGCACGCTGCACCTGAATCAGCTATTGCTTGCTTGGGTGGCGTTTGGCGATGTAGGCGGCGATGCCATCAAGAACACACTCTAGGCCGAAGGCGAAGTTCGCCTCCTTGTCGGGAGGTTCCTCCTCTTCGTCGATGAGGCGCGCAAAGATGGGATACTGCCCGGTGGCGAACACCTGTCGTAGATACGGGGAGGTAGCTCTCTGCCACTCCTCCTCGCTCATGCCGTTTCGACGCCTCGCCTCCTCCTCAGCCGCCGTGTTGAGAACGTGCCCGACCACATAGCTGTCTACAGTGTCGAGAACTCTCTTCATGGTGGAGAAGTCCAGGCCCAGACCATCGACGGCAGCCAGAGAGAACTCGCCGTAGCGCAGCCCGTTCGGCCCGAGTGGAGGCCGGTTCTCTAAGAGCGCCGTGAGCCAGGGATGGCGCAGCAGCACAGTCCTCCTCTGCATGGTGACCACGCGCAGGTCCGGACGCCAGTCGCCCGACCGGTGGGCAGGTAGCTCGATCTCGCCCAAGGCGGCATCGAGCATGAGGTCGAACAGGTCTTGCTTGCTGGAGATGTGCCAGTAGAGCGACATGGTACCCGCACCAAGCTTCGCGGCGATGCGCCGCATCGAAACGGCCTCTATCCCCTCGGCATCAGCGAGTTCGATCGCGGCACGCACGATGTGTTCCCGGCTTAACGGTGGAGTTTTTGTGGGTGAGGTCCGTTCCGGGCGCGTCCAGATCAGATCGATTTTCGACTGCTTTTCATGCTCGGCCGGCGCCATCATTCCACCTCTAAAAAATATTCTCTTGACTTTCGTACATTGTACCATTATACTTCCATCGTACGACGTACGATGGAAGGTACGTCGTACTAGAGGGAAGGGTTTCAATTATGACAGAAGTAATTCAATCAGTTAGTACCGACCACGACACCGTAAGTGGGGGGACACCCGGTGATCCTACGCAGTTAACCTGGCGGTTGCGAGCGATCCTGGCTGTCGTTCTCATCGCCGACATCCTGGACCTAATGGACTCGACGATTACCAATATTGCCGCACCATCGATCGTCCGCGACATCGGCGGCGGCCAGTCGCTAATCAAGTGGCTCGGAGCGAGCTATGCCCTCGCGATCGGGGTACTTCTCGTCGTCGGCGGGCGCCTCGGTGACCGTTACGGCAAGCGCCGACTCTTCCTCATCGGTATCACCGGCTTTACCGCGGCGTCAGCGCTGTGTGGCCTGTCCGTTGACCCAACGATGATTATTATTGGGCGCCTCATTCAGAGTGGCTTCGGTGCCCTGCTTATTCCCCAGGGTATAAGTATCCTAATGGCCACCTTCTCACGCGATCAGCTGCCACGAGCCATCAGCGCGTTCGGACCAATCATGGGAATTGCGGCCGTCATAGGACCGATCGTGGCCGGCTTTATCATCACTGCCAACATCGCCGGATTGGACTGGCGCCCCGTCTTTCTTATCAACATTGGCCTTGGAATAACTGGCTTGGTTGCGGCTGCTAAGCTTCTGCCCCATGATAAGCCTATCTCCCGCGAACACATCGACGTCATCGGCGCAGCTCTCCTTGGTGCTACCATGCTTACTCTCATCTTCGGCCTCATTCAAGGCTCAACTAATGGTTGGACGACCCTTCCAATCGTCAGCCTGATCGCCGGAATCGTGCTCTTCGTCAGCTTTGCCATCCGCCAGCGTCTGGCTAAAAAACCACTCATTCACCCGTCACTGCTGGCCAATAAGGGATTCACCGCTGGACTGCTCGTCGGTTTGGGCCTCTTCGCTTCAGTAAGCGGCATTGCCTACGTCATCTCACTATTCTTCCAATTGATTCTTCACCTTACTCCGTCTCAAGCCGCTATCGGACTAGCGCCTATGGCAATCGGGATCATTGCCGCTGCAATCATCTGCCGTCCACTGCTCGAGTCACTTGGCCGCAAGCTAGTTACTATAGGGCTGTTACTCACCCTCGTTGGGGCAACTGGTCTCTGGGCGACGATTGCCGCCAAAGGGTTGACAGTCACCGCATGGCTGACCGCTCCCTCTATCTTTGTCCTCGGCGTTGGTATGGGTGCCTGCTTCAGCAGCATTTATGAAGTGGCGGTCGGCAACGTTGAACATCACGAAGCTGGCAGTGCCAGCGGCGCTCTAAGTGCCGTGCAACAACTTGCCGCGGCCATCGGATCGGCAGTCGTAACGACCATCTACCTCAGTCTTCAACGAACAGACGAAGGCATTAAGGGTATGACCGTCAGTCTTGTCGTGGTAATCGTCATGACCTTTCCATGCCTCGGACTGGTCAGATTTATGCCAAAATCGGCACCGCCTGACGAAGCTCTTGCATAAGGGTCAGGCAATTTCAAAACTGCTCGCTATATTCGTGCAACGAATCCCGGGTGCTAACTTGGCTCGGAATCAGCAATGGCATGTACTTTGCAGCAGAACGGGCGGTAGCGCGTCTGGTCCATGCCCACCTGCGCGGAGGCAGCAAGGCTCCCTCCGCTGGTAGAGAATCCATGGGCGGTCTCTGCCACTATTGAGGCCGGTGGTCTGCTCATCTGGGCGCGGTTGTCCAGTGACGACGAAGACACCCTGGAGGGCAGTTTGGCTTTACAAGACGGCACGGCGGGCGGGCTCACGGAGAGCTCCCGTGACCAACTGATTGCTGTGCTCGGCGAGAAACGGTATCACGCCGACTGGACGAACACTCGCCATCGCGCCCGGCGGCTCCTGAGTGAGTTCATTGGCACCTTCGGTCTGCTCTTCGTCCTCTCGGCGGGGGCTGGCGCGATAACGGCTGGTGCTGGGGCGCCGGTGAGCAAAGTGACGCTGGTCGCGCTTCTCTCGGCCACCTCTGCGTTGTGGATTGTGGCCGCGGTCTCAGCCCTTGGTGACGTCTCTGCCCACTTCAACCCAGCGACGACCTTCGCCTTCGCCCTGCGCGGAGATATGCACTGGTACATGGCGGTGGCCTATTGGGTGGTACAGTTTGCCGCCGCCGGGGCCGGTTCACTCCTCGCACGCGCGTTTTTCGGAACCTACAGCAAGCTAGCTGCAACCATGCCACCACCGGGCCAGGAGTGGCAAGCGGTGGCATTCGAGGCTCTCATCACCGGTGGGCAGGTGATGCTCGTGCTTTCGATGGCCGCGGGTCCAAAGCTCAACGGCCCGTTAATCCCATATGCCGTGGGGGCCTACATCTTTTCCCTTGGGATGACTGGAGGCTTGTTCGACGGGGCGGCCATGAACCCGGCGCGTGCTTTTGGACCGGACCTGGCACTGGGGGATTTCAACGCGCTGTGGGTCTATGTAGTTGGATCAATAGTTGGTGCCGCGGCGGCGGTACTCCTAGATGGCGTCCTGCGTGGACGGGCGACTGCACGCGAGGCCGCCTCAGCACAAAGCGTTGCGCTGAATGAGTCGGAAGAATCGCCGGATCGACCCTGATCGACCCTGATCGACCCTAAGGGGCTAAAGGGGGCGTTTGGCGCGATGAACGGGCATGGGTAGTTCGCAGACACATGTCAGTCAGTCGACGAGCATGTCTGCCAGTGGACGGACATGCATAAATAGTGAACGGATGGAGAAGGGAAAAAGAACAATGGAATCGGTCAAAGATACCGAGATCAAAGACGGCCACGATAAGCCCGGCACAATTCTCGATGGAGGCGCCTACCGGGTCGAGACCGACTCGCTGGGCGAGGTGCTCGTGCCGGCGGATCGGCTCTGGGGCGCACAGACGCAGCGCTCGCTCATCCACTTTTCCATTGGGGATGACCACATGCCCAAGGCGGTCTACCACGCCTACGGCTACGTCAAGAAAGCGGCGGCGATCATCAACAGCGCCGCCGGCAAACTCTCCAAGGAGAAGGCTGACCTGATCAGCCGGGTGGCCGATGAAGTGATCGCCGGTACGCTAGACAGTGAGTTTCCGCTCTACGTGTGGCAGACCGGCTCGGGCACCCAGTCCAACATGAACCTCAATGAGGTCATCTCCAACCGGGCGATCCAAATCGCTGGCGGTACGCTGGGCACCAAGACGCCTATCCACCCTAACGACGACGTGAACATGTCGCAGTCCTCCAACGACACCTTTCCTACCGCGATGCATATTGCCACGGTACTGGAGTTCACCGACCACCTCATTCCGCACGTCGAGGCGCTGATTGCCGCCATGTGGGAGAAGGCGGTCGCCTGGGTCGATGTCGTCAAGATCGGACGTACCCACCTAGAGGATGCCACGCCGCTCACGGTCGGCCAGGAGTGGTCCGGCTATGTCACGCAGCTGCGCGATGCGCTGGATCTGGTGAAGGCTTCGATGAAGGGTCTCTACCAGTTGGCGGCGGGCGGCACAGCGGTGGGGACGGGCCTCAATACCTTGCCGGACTTCGGCTCCAAGATCGCCGCCGAGATTTCGCGCCTAACTGGCCAGCCGTTCGTCACCGCGCCCAACAAGTTTGCGGCTCAAGGGTCGCTCGATGCGATGGTCAACGCCAGCGCGTCGCTGCGGGCACTGGCGGTAGCCCTGATGAAAATCGCCAATGACCTGCGCTGGTTGGGGTCAGGTCCGCGCTGCGGGCTGCACGAGCTGAACGTGCCCGCCAACGAGCCGGGCTCCTCGATTATGCCGGGAAAAGTCAACCCTACGCAAGAGGAGGCCATGGTGATGGTCTGCATCCAGGTCATCGGCGACGACAACGCGGTGGCGGTTGCTGGATCCCAAGGCAATTTCGAGCTCAATGCCATGCGGCCGATCATCATCAACAACGTGCTCCATTCAGCGCGTATCCTGGGAGATGCCAGTGAGAAGCTGCGGCAGTACAGTATTGCCGGGATGACCCTGAATGAACAGAAGATCGGCGCCTACGTGAATGAATCGCTGATGTTGGTGACCGCGCTCAGCCCGGTGATCGGCTATGACAGGGCATCGGCCATTGCCCATCAGGCGATGGACCAAGGGACCACGCTGCGCGACGCCGCCATTCACAGTGGCGCTATTAGCGCCCAGGATTTCGACACCATTGTGGTTCCCGACCACATGGTGGGCAATCCGCACCAGGATCTCGGGGTGACACCATAGCGGCTTTGATTGCACTCAAGCACATCGGTGGGTACCGCTTCCAGGGACAAATGCCACCAGCTCTGTCTATTTCCTGGTTCAACGCAACGCATCTCTGGCCGCCTATGGCACGGTCTCTGCGGCAGCGTTGATACAGACACTCTGGTGGTGGTTTGCCGTTGCACAGAGGGTACGAGTAGGAGATTCGAAAATGAACGTAATGAACGGCTATCGTATAAGTTCTGATGGGTCTGCCGGACGGACGATGAAGCTCACCGTCACCGGCTATGACGTGCTCAGGGATCCGACCCTCAATCGCGGCAACGCCTTCACCGCGGCCGAGCGCCAGGCGCTGCACTTGGTCGGCCTACTTCCCTCCGTCGTGATTACCCTGGACGAGCAAGCCAGGCGTTCGTATGCTCAGCTGCAGGAGCAGCCGACCGATCTGGCGAAGAACATCTTCCTGACCGCCCTGCAGGACCGCAACGAAGTCCTGTTTTACCGGCTCCTGTCCGACCACCTGGCGGAACTCCTCCCGATTGTCTATGATCCCACGGTGGCGCAAGCTATCGAACTCTACAGCCACGAATATCGGCGTCCACGCGGCGTCTACCTCTCCATCGACGATCCGGACGCCATCGAGATGTCCCTTCGCGATTTTGGGGCGGGACCGGACGACATCGACCTGATTGTGGCCACTGACGCCGAGGAAATTCTGGGCATCGGCGACTGGGGCGTGGGAGGCATCGACATCTCGGTGGGCAAGCTCGCCGTCTACACTGCGGCGGCCGGGATCCACCCGGCCCGAGTCATCCCCGTGATGCTCGATGTCGGCACCAATCGGGAAGGCCTGCTCAACGACCCATCTTACCTGGGAAACCGGCATTCGCGCGTGCGAGGGGAGCGCTACGACGCCTTCATCGACACCTACGTCAAGACCGCAAGCAAGCTCTTCCCCAATGCCTTACTACACTGGGAAGACTTTGGCGTCAGCAACGGACGACGCATCCTGCAAAAATACCGCGACCAGGTGTGTACCTTCAACGACGACGTGCAGGGGACCGGCGCGATCACGCTGGGGGCGATCTTCTCCGCACTCAAAGTCACCGGACTGCCGCTGCGGGAGCAGCGGGTGGTGATCTTTGGTTCGGGCTCGGCGGGCATTGGCAATGCCGATCAGATTCGCGCCGCCATGATCCAGAGCGGCCTCTCCAAAGACGAGGCCACCCGGTGCTTCTGGTGCGTCGACATACAGGGTCTGCTCACCGACAACATGGGGAGCTCACTGCGTGACTTCCAGGTCGCTTACGCACGACCAGCCGGCGAGGTCACGTGCTGGACCCATGACCTCCCGAGTGGGGGCATCAGCTTGGCCGAGGTGGTGCGCCAAGTCCATCCCACTATGCTGATCGGGACCTCGACCGCTCCGGGGACCTTCACCGAGGCCATTGTGAAGGAGATGGCGGCGCATGTCGGGCGGCCCATGATCTTCCCGCTCTCCAATCCCACGAGCCTTATGGAGGCCAGTGCCAGTGATCTGATCACCTGGACCGATGGACGGGCGCTGGTGGCGACTGGCATTCCCTCGCGCCCGGTCACCTATAAGGGCGTGACCTATGCGATCGGCCAGGCCAATAACGCGCTCTTGTATCCTGGCCTGGGGCTGGGGACGATTGTCGCGCGAGCACGCCGCATCAGCGATGGGATGTTCATGACGGCGGCGCGAGCGGTATCGAGTCTGGTGGAGGTGCAGTCGCCAGGAGCCCCGCTGCTGCCGCTGGTGGAGAATCTGCGGGAGGTCTCAGCCACGGTGGCGGTCGAAGTCGCCAAAACCGCGGCGGCCGAAGGGTTGGCACGGGTCCAGCTCACTGATGTCGTCCAGCAGGTCCAGGATGCCATGTGGCAGCCGGTTTATCCGCAATTGGCGGTGGCCGAGGCGGCTCACGTATAACGACCACTCTACTGGGGATGACCACTTGCCCAAGGCAGTCTACTTTGCCTACGGCTACGTGAAGAAAGCGGCGGCGTTCGTCAACGGCGCCGCCGGTAAACTTCCCTTCGATCATGCGTCTATCTGCGCCCGCTGTAGGCGCCCGCTGTAATCAATGTAGACAGCCTTCCACTCAGTGAAGAACTCGAGCGCGCCCAGGCCAGCCTCACGGTGGCCGTTACCCGTGCCGCGCGTGCCCCCGAAAGGAAGCTGGATTTCCGCGCCGATGGTACCGGCGTTGACATAGACAATGCCGGTTGTCAGATCGCGCATCGCTACCTGCGCCGCGTTGAGATCGCGGGTGAAGATGGCGCTGGAGAGACCGTAGCGCGTATCGTTGTTCACTACGATGGCCTCCTCCAGCGTCGCCACCTCGATCAGTGAGAGCACCGGGCCAAAGATCTCCTCCTGTTCCACCCGCATTCCCGGCTTCACCTCGGAGAGAAGCGTCGGCAGGTAGAAGTTGCCCTGCGCTAGCTTACCGTCGCGGGCGGGCTCACCACCGCTGAGGATTCGCGCCCCTTCTTCCCGCGCTACCGCCATGTAGGCATGCACTCGCTCGACCTGTGCGGCGTTGATCAGCGGGCCGACGTCTGTGCTCGCGTCGAGCCCGTGCCCGAGGCGCAGCCTGGTTACCCGGTCAAGCAGGCGGCGCTCCAGCTCTGGGCGGACACCACGCTGAACGATCAGTCGACTGCAGGCGGTGCAGCGCTGGCCGGTCGTCCCAAACGCGCTCCATAGGATCCCTTCTATGGCCAGATCCAGGTCAGCATCGTCAAGCACGATGATGGCGTTCTTGCCACCCAGCTCCAGTGTCACCCGCTTCAAGTCGCGCGCCGCTTCGAGCGCCACCTCGCGGCCGACTTCGTTCGAGCCGGTGAACGAGATCGCCGCCACGTCAGGGTGCCGCACCAGCGGCATTCCGGCCTCCGTACCGGTCCCACAGACCAGGTTGAGCACCCCTGGTGGCAGCCCAGCCTCTTCAAAAGCCCGCACCAGGTTGCCGGCCGACAATGGCGTATCGGTTGCCGGCTTGAGGACGATGGTGTTGCCGGCGATAAGTGCGGCCATGATCTTCCACGAGGGGATTGCCACTGGAAAGTTCCATGGCGTGATGCAGGCAACTACGCCTAGCGGATCGCGCAGACTCAATGCGGCCTTGTTGGGCAGCTCGGAGGGCACCACCGCGCCGAAGAGGCGCCGCCCCTCGCCGGCCATGTAGTAGGCCATATCAATGCCCTCCTGGATGTCACCGCGCGCCTCGAGCAGCACCTTGCCCATCTCGCGCGTCAGATCGCGCGCCATGTCTTCCTTACGCTGGGCAAGGATCTGTCCCACGCGGTAGAGAATCTCGCCACGCCTGGGCGCCGGCGTCGCGCGCCATCCCGGAAAGGCCGCTTTCGCGGCGGCGACGGCGCGGTCAACGTCGGTAGGCCCCGAGCGGGCGAAGGTGCCGATCAACTCGCCCGTCGCTGGGTCATGATTCTCGCAGGTGCGCCCCTCCGCGGCAGGCGTCCACTCACCAGCAATGTAGTTGCCGTAGGTAGGAGGTTCGACGTTCATGGCAGGTTCGCTCCATTCATTCGTGTGCTTCTTACGCAAGTTCACTCTGTCTTAGTCGCCTTTACATCGTACTGCAAAGAAAGTCGGAGGTGACGCCGGAAGGCGGCGTAGCCGCTGGCTTGGACTTGTTTGATGGCTCTCGTGCAGCTCTATGTGCGAGAATGAGAGACACGAACGGCCAGGGCTGTGCCGGCGCTGATAGTGTTTGGGGGCACGCGATGCGACGCGGCGTGGCAGGCGATGGGCGACCTGGGAGTCACAGCGAGGAGCCAGCTGAGCGGCACCTCCGGCTGGGGCTGCTAGCCGCCGGCATCGTACTGATCCTTGGGACTGCGGGACTTTCGTTTGTAGAGCACCTCTCGCCATTGGATGCTCTCTACGACACCGTGGGACTGATGACGACCTACGGTGGGTTCGAAAGTCCAAGGAGTGCTGCCGGTCGGGCGCTGGCCACCCTTATCCTGGTGGCCGGCGTCGGCGCGCTCTTCTACACGTTTGGGGCGCTCGCAGAATACTTCATCGAGGGACACTTTGGCCGAACGATAGGCAGGCATCGGATGGAACGTAACATCGAGCGGCTGCGTGACCACGCGATCATCTGCGGCTTTGGGCGCGTTGGCCGCCGCATCGCACGCGAGTTTGCCAGCGTAGGGCAGCCGTTCGTCGTCGTAGACCCGCGCGAGGTCAACGCACAGGCTCTGGAGGTTGTCGGTTATGTGTATGTCCAGGCAGACGCGACCATGGACAGTGCTCTCTTGCGGGCAGGCGTTCAACGGGCGCGCAGCCTGCTCGTGGCCACCGACTCGGATGCCGAAAATATTGCCATCACACTCTCGGCGCGAGCGCTCGCGCCCGACATCTGGATTGTGGCCCGCTCGAACCAAGACGAGACGGAGCACAAGCTGATTCGGGCAGGGGCTAACCGCGTACTCTCCCCGTATGTACGCGCCGGGCACCGCATGGCAGTTCTCGCACGACGGCCGGCGCTCTCGGATTTCGTCGATGCAGCGCTGCAGGAGGGCGAGCCGGAGCTTGCTCTGGAGGAATTACAAGTTGGCGAAGGATCGCCGCTAGTGGGGATGCAGCTGCCCTTCGGGCCCGGAGAGGCGCCCAAGTTGCTGAACGACCGCCTGATTCTGGCGATGCGACGGGCGGGAACGAGTGATTGGATGACGGTGCCTTGGCGCCCAGGAACGATTGTTAGACCAGGTGATTGCCTGATCGTGCTAGCCTCCGAGCCACTGATGCAGGTGGAGAGCGAGAGCGAGGTACGATGGGAGCAGGCGGAACAGAGTGCAGCCGAGGGAGGCGAGGCCAGGTAAGATCGGGTCATCAAACGTTGGGAAATTCGGTCGCGCCGTTGCTGGGCCGGTTGCTGGATCTGGTCCGAGCGGTGAACGCAGAGTGGCTAGATTAGCGGACACCTTACCTGTGATCACTTGGGTCACCGCAGAGGGCCGATGCCGTGATAGTTGCTGCCAGTCGCACCGTGCTACTGATGGCGTCGTCAGGACTGAGTCCGCAGAGGTCGGTCAGGGTGAAGAGCGATTCGGGGCTCACGACCACGGCGAGATCTCGCTTGAGCCGATCGAACGTACCAGCATCTTTGGGCGCGAGCGCAGCCTCCGCCGGGGCAAGCGCGTAGTCGATCCAGGCGAACCGGAGGCCCGGACGTGTGGCAGCGACCTCCGGTCGGGTGATGGTGGCCGAGATCATCGTGCGTACCGATCCCTGGTAAGCGAGCACACGTCGTAAGAAGACTTCGGACGCAACGGCGATGCGTTCGGCCGGATCGGTGGATCGGGCAATCGGCTCGAGCATCTCGGCCGGACTGGGCCACAGGCCGACGAGAGAATCGTTCAGCAAGGTCACCAGGTCAGGGAAGTAGCGGTAGGCCGTTGCCTCCGAGACGAGTGCTAATCGCGCAACCTCAGGCATCGTCACGACTGCGCCCTCCCGAATCAGTTGGCGGCAGGCGTCGATGATCGCCATGCGAGTGCGCTTCTTCTGGTTTGTGCGGCCAGAGCCGCCATCACTGGGCATCTCATTCCCCTCCTCCAACTTATGATACCATACTCTTGTCACGAGACCAAACTTGCAATTGGCGAGAGACTGTGATACTATGATGATAGTTAACTCTCAATTAGAGAGAATTCCTACACAAAGGAGGAGGCAGATGACGCAGGTCTCGGTCGTAGGCCCGACGGGCGGCGAGGTGATCCAGTTGGGACCCACCCAGATGCGCATCCTCGAAGACGGGCGCACCACAGCGCATCGCCTCGGGATTGGCGAGATCACGCTCGCTCCGCACACCGACGGGCCGACGCAGCACCGGCATGCCCGGCACGACGAGGGCTTCTATGTAGTCTCCGGCACGGCGCGGTTCACCGTTGGGGACACGACGTACGACGCTCCGGCAGGCACGCTCGTGATGGTCCCGCCTGGTGCGCCACACACTTTCGCCAACCCGGGCGACCAAGTAGTTGTCCTACTGAACACCTTCACGCCTGATCTCTACGTGCAGTACTTCCGGGATCTGCGCGACATGATCGCCGACGGCCAGCCGTTGACCGCCGAGGCGAGCGTCCAGGTGATGAGCCGATACGCCACCATTCCGGCTACGGACTTCACCTAACCAGCTCGTCAACCTGGCTCAACACGTACGCATCGACCCGGGCTGAATCACCTTCGTGCCCTACCAGAGCCACAGTGCCGCATGGAAAGGAAAACTCGGAATCACGTGATTCCGAGTTTTCCTTTCCA
>JBKQTH010000203.1:0-5382 GCA_052143275.1 Ktedonobacterales bacterium
TGCGATCCACGCGTGAGGAGGTGGGTGGAGGAGACGGTCGCACGTCCACCGCAATGCAGGCACAAAGCCCCATAACAAGGCGACTAGGCAGCAGGTCGAGCATGAGCCTGTCGAGCTGTAAGGAAGAGGGCCAGGTCGTAGGGGACCCGCTTGAGCCACAGCGCATGGATGATACGCACCCACAGGTTCGCGAGGGCACGCAGCGCCACACTATGGCTTTTGCCCTCACTCCGTTTGCGGCGGTAGTACGCCAGCGCCCACTCCTCCTGCGTCGTGGACTGCCAAGCGAACTGGTACAAGGTATTGCGCAGGGGGTTGATGCAGGCCCGACGCTTGCGCGCCCTCGCAAACTTGCCGCTCTCATAGGGGACGGGGGCGGTCCCCGCCAGCGCCTGGACACTCCGCAAGCGCCTAGACACTCGCCGCACTCCCAAAACGTGCTCGGTCGTCTCCCCATCCTGCCAGCAACCGCGGTGCCGTGCCCCTTGCCTGTCGGCCTGCGCTTCGCTATACTCCTTCGTGTTGGGATAAATGGGAAGCGTTGGGAAGAATGCCGCCAGCAGGAAGATCGTATGCCCAGATCACCGCTGCATGCGCTCATCTGGTCCAGGGACCAGGGGCTCTATGAGCTCTCGACCCAGGGGCAGGTGGTGCACCATTTTCAACCGCGAGACGAAGCTGCATGGCTGACCTGGCTCGGCGAGGTCACCTCTCTGGCCTTCCACGGCCCCTCAGGTAGCCTCAACGTCTATCAGGAGACGCGGCCTCGTGGAGGACGATACTGGTACGCCTACCATACCGATCGGGACGGCATCCGCAAGCGCTATCTCGGGCGGACGGCAAAGGTGTCGCTGGCTCACTTGGAGGAGACCGCCCGGATCCTCTCGTACGCACCCACGCCGCCGATCCAGGCGGACGCGCCGGCTTGGGTGCCTCCCTCGCCTGAGACTGAACTCGGGTTGCTGGAGACCAGGCTCTCCCCCCCGCGTCTACCGAACGCTCTGGTGTCACGTACTATCTTGCTGGCCGCACTTGATGGGGCGTTCTCCTCGCCGGTGACGCTGGTCTCAGCCTCGGCCGGGTGGGGCAAGACCACGCTGCTTTCCAGCTGGGCAAGCCGACATCCGGACCAGATCGCCTGGCTGGCGCTCGATGCCTTGGACATCGAGTTGACGCGCTTTTGGACGGCCGTCATCGCAGCGCTGCGCACCCGTGTGCCAGGGGTGGGAGTGCTCGCGCTCGCCATGCTGCACGCGCCTCAGCCTCCCTCGGTTTCCGTCTTTGTCACGGCCCTGCTGAATGACCTGGCTGAGGCGGGGAATGAGGGCGCGCCCCTCTTGCTGCTGCTGGATGATTATCACGTGATCGACGATCCGGCCATTCAGGAGAGCGTGACCTTCTGGGTGGAGCATCTCCCGGCACACGTCCATCTCTTGCTCTGCAGTCGCGTTGACCCGGACCTGCCGCTCTCCCGCTGGCGTGCCCGAGGCCAACTGCTTGAGCTGCGCACGGCTGATTTAGGCTTTGATCCCGAGGAGGCTGGCCGCTTTCTGCGGCAGGCGATGGGACTTCACCTCTCGGAGGACGAGGTGGCGGCCCTGGCCAGGCGGACAGAGGGCTGGGTGGCCGGATTGCAGCTGGCGGCGCTGTCCCTGCGCTCGCACGAAGACCACGCGGAGTGGATCGCGAATTTTACTGGCAGCCATCGCTTTGTGCTGGACTATGTGCAGCACGAGATCCTGCAGCGACAGCCTCTTCCCCTCCAACGCTTCTTGCTGCAGATTGCCGTGCTCACGCGGATGAACGCCGCTCTATGCCAGGCAGTGACCGGTGAGGCAGCAAGTCAGGAGATCCTAGAGACCCTCGAGCGCAGCAATCTCTTTGTGGTGCCCTTAGATGATGAGCGGCACTGGTATCGCCTGCATGACCTGTTTCGCGAGGCACTGCTGGGGCACGGTCAAGCCAGCCAGCCAGACCTGCCACTGCCACAGGTCCACGTGTTGGCGGCACACTGGTATGAGCAGCACGGTGAAGTCAGGGAGGCCATTGTGCATGCCCTGGCGGCACCAGACTACTACTACGCTGCTCGTCTTCTGGAGAAGGCCGCGCCCGCACTCGTGCAGAGCGGTGAGGCCCAGAGCTTGCTGACCTGGCTGGCCGCGCTCCCAGATGTGGTCTTATCCTCTCAAGCATGCGTCGTTCTCGACACTGTTCTACATCTGAGCAAAACCATCCTGTTCACGGTCCAGGACTCGTATGTGAAAAGGCGCGCACTGGTGGAACAGGTGCTGGGACGGCTTGAAACACTGGTGGAGCTAACACCGGCCGCAAGTCGTGAGGATGAGGAGAGTGTGCCAGCGTTGCCAGAGGAAGAGCGAGCTGTGGTGCAGCGGCGGTTGCGCCTGCTGCGGGTGCTCATCGCCGCGCCAGCGATCGTACTGCGCGGCGATGCAGAGGGCCTGCACCAGTTGGTGCAGGAGCTCGAGGTTCTGGATGCAGGGGAGGAGATGCGCTGGAAGATCGTTCGACTCTTCCTCACCTTCTTGCTCACTGAGACACTGCAGACCGAGGGTGCCCTCTTGATCCAGCCGATGCTGGAGGCGAAGCGAACAGCTCAGGAGGCGAGCGACTATCGGTCGGCGCGTCACGTAATATTCTGGCTGGCCTCTGCGTATCGGCGAGCGGGACAGCTGCGCCGGTGTGAGCAGGAATGCTGGGAAGGCCTCGCCCTGGCAGAGCAGACTGGGCTCCTCTTTGGCGTCGATGAGGGCTACCTGTATTCGTTCCTGGCTCACATGTCCTATGCCTGGAATCGATTGGACGAGGCCGCCAGGTCCGCACACCAGACGCTACAGATTGGGAAGACCTGGCAGCACGCGCATCTGCTGCTCTCGGGGCAGCTCGCTTTGGCTCGGATCGCCCTTGCCCGCGGTGACCTGGCCGCCGCAGATCAGGCGCTGCAGCAAGCAGAAGCCTGGGTCCAGCAGGAGCGCCTGTCCAGGTATCGTGAGGTCCAGGTCGGAGCCGTGCGCGTGCGGTACTGGCTTGCTGCAGGCGAACTGGAGACGGCACGGCAGTGGGCGGAGCAGATGGGTACGTTCCTAGAGACCGGAGATCCTCCTCAGAACAGCGCCGTGCTCATGCAGGTGCGGGTGTGGCTTGCCCACCGGCAGTACACCCTGGCGATCGAGACGCTACAACGATGGAGGGCGCACCTGGACCGGCCAGCCAACCGTGAGACGACCAGTGGGTATCTTGCGCTCTCCGTCGTGGCCCTGCACCATACCGGTCAGGGTGAGCAAGCTCAGGCCTTCCTGGCACGGCTGCTCGCGCTGACCGATCCAGAGGGGAACATCCGCGTCTATCTCGATGAAGGGGATCCGATGAAGCAGGTCCTCGTGACGCTGCTGGCTCCTCTTCCTGAGCCAACTGAGTCTAGCTACGAGACGCTACGACCATGGCGCTCCTTTGTGAGTACCCTGCTTGCCGCCTTCGAACGCGAGGAGCAGCGTGCGAACGCCGGGCTTCACGAGGAACCGGCGCTTGTGCCGGCGCCGGCCGGTTCACTCGCGCTCGGTGTGCCTCTCACGCGACGTGAGCAAGATGTGTTGTGCCTGCTGGCCGAGGGGGCTTCAAACCAGGAGATTGCCCAGGCTCTGGTGATCCAAGTTTCCACCGTCAAGAAACATGGACGAGAGGATCAGCCTCCCGGAGAGGAGTCTGGTCTGAGGCACCCTGCGACAACACCCCATGCCACCAATGCACAAGCGGCGTATGTTGAGCGGTGAAAACCTACTGTCCCGCATGCTCTTCCAACGTGAGCGCCCGGGCTGGCTGATGGAAGTAGAGGAACGTAGAACTGGAGCAGAGAGAAAGGGAAAGAATACCTTCCCAATGAAAGGGACAACTATGAAGAATATCTCTGAACCCATCTCGACGGCCGACGGATCGGACACGTCTGCGTCGTCTGGTCTGTGGACGGGCTTGCAGTCTCCGCTCACGTTTGGGCTGGTGAGTTGTGGGGGAGTCGGAGCACTCCTCTTTACCGCCGTCTATGTGATTGAAGGGTTCACGCGGCCGGGCTATGATGCCTGGCTATAACCCATTAGCTCCCTGAGCCTGGGTCCGGGCGGCTGGGTCCAGCAGGTCAATTTTATCGTCTACGGCGTCCTGCTGCTGCTCTCGGCGGTGGGCTGGTATCGGTTGCTCGCGCAAGCAGGGCGCGGTGCGATCTGGTTTCCTCTGCTGCAGGCCATCAGTGGCCTGTGCCTGATTGGCGCTGGCGTGTTTTCTCTGGATCCCTTTCCCGGCTACCCCCGGGGGGTCACCGCGGGACCAGCGACGTTGCATGGGACGCTTCACACGATCTTCGCATGGGCGATCATTATCTCCCTGGCCCTGGGCTGCTTCGCCTTTGCACAGTATGCGCTAATCGCGCATTGGCGTGGGTGGGGCGCGTACACGTATCTGACGGGCATGCTGATCCTGATCTTTTGGGGGGCGTTCCAACAAGGTGCGTCCGGAAATGTTGCCTGGCTGGTACCGGTTACTGGGCTGACTGAGCGCCTGTCAGCCGGGAGTCACGACCTCTGGATGTGTGTGCTCGTGGCTGCGCTCTTTTTCACGCGAAGCAGAGGTGCACATGTAGCGAGAAAACCATGATTACATGCTGTCCCGGGGCACGTCACGTGGCAGAGGTGAGAGAGCATATGTCTAACCCTGACGAGCCGATGATCGATGTGCGCGATCTGCGGCGCACCTTTGGAGCTACCGAGGCGGTGGCCAGCATTTCCTTTCGCGTTGAATGTGGCGAGATCTTTGGTCTACTTGGTCCCAACGACGCCGGCAAGACCACGACGATCCGCATGCTCACCGGTCAGATCACTCCCAGCGGCGGCAGTGCCACTGTTGCCGGATGTGATGTCGTCAAAGACCTGCAGCGTCTGAATGAACGGATTGGCGTCGTCTTCAAGGAGCAGAACCTCTACGATCGCTTCTCAGCCCGACAGAATCTGGCGGTATCGTGGCCTGCCGCTCGCACGCACCGACCAGATGCTGGAGCTGGCGCATCTGCAGGATCGCGCCGAGGAACCGGTCCGCGCCTTCTCGCGCGGGATGAGGCAGCACCTGATGATCGCACGTGCGCTGCTGCACCAGCCCCCGAAGCACAAGTCTCTCGTCCGTTGATGCTCTCACGAGAGAGCTAGGAAGAGGTCACTATGACGCATTATATCGTACCCTGGAGTCCCCTTACCCAGACCGGCTCCATCATACTGGCGGTGGTTCTGCTCGTCGTCACCGGCATGTTGCTCTACATCGGTACGCGCATCCATCATCCCCTCGCCGCCAAACGACCCGGACTGTTTCTCGGCGTGTGTCTGG
>JBKQTH010000204.1:0-8461 GCA_052143275.1 Ktedonobacterales bacterium
CCCCGGGTTCGGTGGCGATGACTACTCCCTTGCCCGCTGCCAGACCGTCGGCCTTGATCACCACGGGGAAGTCACCAGCGGCCTCACGTCTCGAAATCGCTTGTTCGGCGGCGAGACGATCGGTGAAGCGCTCGGCGGCTGCGGTTGGTATGCCGTGTTCCTGCATGAGGTGCTTCGCCCAACTCTTGCTGCTTTCGATGCGCGCCGCAGCCCTGGTTGGGCCGAAGATGTTGCGTCCGGCGGCCAGGAAACTATCCACAATGCCGTTGGCCAGTGGGTCGTCGGGGCCGACGACGGTGAAATCTATGCGATTGTCTCTTGCCCAGGATACGCATGCCGCCCCATCCATGGGGTCCAGGCGGACATTCTCGGCAATTTGGGCGGTTCCGGCGTTTCCTGGTGCACAGTAGAGCTTGGTCAACAAGGGTGATCGGCTTAGAGCCCAACAGAGCGCATGTTCGCGGGCACCCGACCCGATGACCAGTACACGCATGTGGCGGTAACTCCTTCGTTTTCGCTACCAGCTTGGGTGGCGCACCAGCGCCGGTGGCTGCATCATCGGTAGAAAGTGGAACGCCTCGGCGTATTCAAATCCCGCTTCCTGTCCGGCTAGCCGTGCGCGGCTCCGGATGCGTTCTTCCAGTCCCTGTGCAGGTATCTGGCTGGTATGGCAGAGCAATGCCTGTATTTTCTTATCGATCGTAGCGGTAATGTCGACATAATGGTTGGGATAGTCGGTGGCAAAGAAGTAGACGTTATGTACCCGATGCTCACGGACGTCCGGGGCAAGCTGTTCGGGATAGTAGAGATGATCCCGTGCGGCGGCGACCGCGTCCAGAGTCGTCTGGCCCACTGCCCGATGGTCGGGATGAATCTGATAGCGTTGCCATGGGTCAAACGTGAGGATCACGTCCGGCCGATTCTGGCGGATGACCTGCGCCAGCTCGCGTCTAAACGGTATATTGACCTCGACCTCGCCGTCGGGATGTCGTAGGAAAGTTACCTCGTCGACTCCCAGAACATGTGCCGCAGCTAACTGTTCCGCTTCACGGGTTGCCGCCAGCTGCTCCGGGGTGGCGGTGTAGTCGCCGGTGCCTTTGTCGCCGCTGGTAGCTAGGACATAATGGGCCCGGTAACCGCTGTCGACATAGCGCGCAATGGTTCCGGAGCAGAGAAAATCGGCGTCGTCGGGATGGGCAAAGATCGCCATGACACGCGGCCGCGTGCCCTTGGGTGTAGACATTATCTGGTAGTCCTCCAAACATTATGCAAGAGCCAATAACTAGTTAATCATATCTGAGCGGTATCTGATGTTGCTGCAGCATTCCTGGTCAGGCCGTGGTACACTAGCAAAGAACGTAACGACACGGAAAGGGATATGATCTCGTATGCCTCTGGCTGGAAATCTGCGCCAGTATGCGTTGACCGATGTATTGCGCATGATCGAGCATGGGCAGCGAAGCGGTGTACTTACGCTGGTTCGTGGCAAATTACAGGCGAGCATCTATTTCTCCGGAGGGCAATGGCTGCTCGGCGAGCGCGTCGGCCTGACGACCTCGCTGGTGCAACAGCTGGTTCAGGCAGGCTACCTGAGCGCCGAGCAGTTCGAAATGTCTACCGGAGTACCGTTTGCCCAGACGGCTTCCTTCCCGGATATGCAGATGGTACGGGCCCTCATCGGCGCCCACGTCTTGACGCAGGAGCAGCTACGCGCCTTCAGACAGGATGATGCCTGCGCGCTGCTCGCGACTCTACTCTCCTGGCCGGACGGCGACTTCAATTTTGTGGAAGGCATACAGTTGCCCTCCGGTCGCGTTGCTCTACCACTTCCGGTGTCGGCGCTGGTGAACCAGGCGCTCATGCAGGCGCGAAGCCGGGGCACTTTACCCACTCGGGACGTCGTGCCACTCTCTCCCGAGACGGTCATCGCCTTTGCCGATATCGATCCCGATTCAGGCGTGACCGTTCAGCTTACTCGAGATCAGTGGCGACTGCTTACTGCCGTGGACGGCAAATTGCCGCTCTGGGCCATCATAGCGGATCTGGCCGCGCCCGAAGTGGCCATACTCCACCTGGCGGCTGAGCTGCACGCGGCCGGCATCGTGACTGTGGCTGGACGCATCTCGCAGACCAGCAGATAGTTCTGGTTTCGTTCAAGCGTTTTCCCAGGCGCTGTCCAACAAAATTGCTGATAGATGCTCGCCGGAATGAACTACGCCTTCACCCTCCATGACGACCAGAAGCGCGTTGGCTCCCAGCAGCGACGAGATACGATGAGATCCCTGCGATCCCGTGCTGCTCGCTACCAGGGTGCCACCACGCGATTTCAACCGGGCTCGCACGAACTGCCGACGATCGGTCCGATCGATATCTTCTCCTTCCAGCACGACTTCGACGGTCGGTCGCTCCAGTTCTCGGCAGCCGAGCATTTTGCGAATGGCGGGACGGCCGAAAAGCTCAAAGGTTACCGCGGCGGAGACTGGATTACCTGGCAAACCCAGCACGGGTATGTCGCCCAGCAAACCAAAGGCCAGTGGCTTACCTGGTCGCATCTGGATACGCCAGAAATTGATCGTGCCTTGCTCAGCCAGAATTTGCTTGACCAGATCATAGTCGCCTACCGAGACTCCACCGGAGCTGAGGATCAGATCGGCAGTCCGCGCCTCTTGCAGCCGCAAGCGTATCTCCTCTGCCTGGTCGCGCGCCACTCCTAAGAGCCGCGGCATGGCTCCAGCCCGCTCGACCGCAGCTGCCAGGTATAGCGCATTGCTCTCGCGTATCTGCCCGGGAGCGGGCGTGCTGCCGAAGGCAGCCAGTTCGTCACCAGTCGAGAGAATGGCGACTTCAGGGCGGCGACGCACTCGCACCGGATGTATGCCGAGCGCCGCCAGCAAAGCGATTTCAGCAGGCCCAAGCTCAGTTCCTCCGGACACCAGTTGCTCACCCGGCGTTACATCGTCGCCGGCGCGGCGAATATTCATGCCCTCGGGAGATTCCGCCAGCAGCGAGACGAATCCATTGGCCGACTCCGTCAACTCCTGCTGAATGACCGAGTCGGAACCATCGGGTACGGCGGCGCCGGTTAAGATGCGAACCGCCTCACCGCTCTCTAGCCGGCTGGCATATATATGACCGGCTGGGACCTCACCTACCAGCCGTAAAACCACCGGTGAACCGCTAGAGGCTCCTCGGGTATCAGCCGAGCGAACTGCATAGCCATCCATGGCGCTATTGTCGAATGGCGGCAGAGCTTCGCCGGCTGTGGCAGCTTCGGCGAGAGTGCGCCCAAGCGCGCTGGTGAGAGAGATCTCCTCCGAGGGCAGTGGTGAGTGTATGTGTTCCAGTATCCGCTGGCGAGCTTCCTCTACGCTTAGCATTCCCAACATCGATCCGCTCCAGGCCGCCGCGGCGCGCCGTGAACAGTGTGACAAGAGAGACTCAAAAAGAGCATCATCACATCTATTGTAATACAGTACCGCTCGAAAAGAGGCTAGCTTGCCGCCGCGTCGCTGGCATTGTAGAGCGCAAGGTCAGTAAAAACCGCTTCAGTATCATCGTTGAACACTATCAGTCCGCTACCACCTGAGGTCGCAATTCTACTACCGTTAAGCGGAATCTCGGCGATGAATTGCTTATTGGCGAAGAAGATCGCCCTCGGGCCGGAGCCCAGGGCCAGCACTTCAAGGGCATTGGTTTGGTGCAAACCGGTCTTAAGTGCGTCGGAGTAACCGCTGGTGATAAAGGTCCAGGCCGGTGTTTCCGAGCCAGCGTGCTCCCAGACGGCGTAGCGTCCTTCGATGGATATAAGGAAGCAGTAATAGTTCTCCGACCCATCGGGGTTCTGGGTCACGAAGAAGCGCAAGCCGGCAAAGTTCCCCGGCTGAGACTTGGTAAATCGCATATCCACTTCGATAGCTAGGTTGGTCAGATGGGAGTGAACGCCGGGCGTGTCCGCGGTTCCAACCGTGGCGGATGCTTGAAAGGTAGATATATGATATCCGTCGCTGGCAAAGTACAGCGTCTTGTCCGCGGTCTGCCAGTCGTATTTATTACTCGTTAACTTGTCAACAAAGATCGGCGGTTGCTGGGTTACCCGGAGTAGCGCGAGGTCACTCGAAGTTTCCACTGCCCGCGCCGTGGCATTGGGGGTTGGTATCACAGGAGTATTCAACGCTGGCGCTTGGTTGCCGAGGGTAATGTGCGGTAAAATTGACGCTGTGTTGAACGCCTCGCCGACGACGATACAGGCAACAATGCAGAGCAGGAAAGCCAGACCGGCAGCGATAGCCAGGCGTCTATTTATAGCTGGAGAGGTATCAGGTACGGCGGCCGTCCAGGCTCTCCGCCTAGACTTCTGACCTGGCGCTGCAGAAGGAGGTATTCCCTCCGCGACGGTGGAATTGCTACCCATAGCCGTTCCGGTGCTCTGGTCGGAAAGGCGAGTTGGTTCCGGTTCGCCAGCGAGGAGAGCAAACTGGTTGCTAACTCCAGTGGTGGCCGCGCTCGAGAGGGCATTGCGCAGGGCCTCGGCAAACTCGGCCAGCGAGGGAAATCGCTGCCTGGGGTCTTTGGCTAGGGCGCGCAGCAAAGCGGCGTCAACCGGCGGCATCAGCGCGGTATTGAATTTCGAGGGCGCTTTTACCGTGCCTTCTCTGATTAGTTGGATCACGGTGTCGACATCTCCAAAGATGGGGGGAGTACCGGTAAGCAAAACGTAGGCAAGCGCCGCCAGCCCATACTGATCGCTCGCCGGTGTGGCTGCACCACTCAGTTGCTCGGGTGCGGCAAAGAGAAGTTGCCGGGCGGCCCATTCCTTGCGCTCGTCGGAGACGCCGGTGCTGCCTCGAGCCAGAATTGCCGATGCAGCGCTGATCAATGCCGACTGGCCAAAATCGCTTACCGCCGCCAGTGGACGGCCATGAGGCGAAGTCCGTACAAAGATATTATTGGGTTTCAGGTCACCGTGCGGGATACCGGCCGCATGTGCCGCATCCAATGCTGCGGCAATTTGAGAGACCAGTCTTGCCACTATCAATGTGCCCAGGGGTAGCGCGAGCCGAGACCGGCCTTCCGCATCCGTGGCGCGCAGCCCGTCACCCAGCGACCCACCCTGTGCGAAGGCCATAACGGTTGCCAGCCGGTCTTCTTCGGTAACGACACCATAAAATGGGATAATGTGCGACTGGTTCAGGCGACCGGCTGCCTGGGCTTCGCGCGCAATAACCTGTACAACTGGATCGTCGGCGGTTCCGTAGATGACTTTCACGGCTACCTGCCCCAGGTTACCGCTCGTGTCGGCGGTTGATCTCTCAGCCAGGTATACCTCGCCGGCTCCACCTCCACCCAGCCGTCGAAACAAGCGGTACGGGCCGAATGTGCTGCCTTCCTGTAGTGTCATCGTGCGTGCCCCCCCGTGCTCGTGCTGCCAACTCCACTGTTGCGCCCAGCCCCAAAGTATAGAAACGCTTCATGGGCATGTCAAGCCGAGTGGGCCTTTCGTGAGCTATACCAGCTATCTTCTCCGGCGACCAGTCGCTTTGGCGCCTCAGTCTGGAACCGGCGACGGCTCCTCCATCTCCGGTCTTTCTTGATCCGGCTCCGCACTCGGCGTAGCGAGCACGATGCTCGCTACCCGCTCCAGGAAGCAGTTGATGTTCTCGGGCTTGGTCAGGTCGTCGGGCAGCGGAAAGAAGTTCCGCTGCTCCTCCTCGCTATGCTGGTGGATCCAGCGGGCAATGATATTGATCTGGTCGACCTCTTCCGATCCTACCCTGGCTGGTGGAGCACCAAGCTCTGCCGCCTCGCTAAGGATGGCTCGGAGCTCGGCCTCAAGCGCGCTTGGGAGGCAGGCGGCGCGGCGTTGCCGCGCCAACCGTCCATGCCGTACCAGAAACAGCTCCACGTGGCCGGTCTCTCTGGAAGGGTAGATGACCAAAAGATTGTTGGCCAAAACCGCATTAGTTACCAATCGCTGTCCGAGAAGCACCTGATCGGCATCGCGTAGAGCGTCGCGCAGACGCGCCGCGCGCTCGTAATCCCGCCTGGCCGAGGCGTCACCCATCTGCCCCCGGAGACGTTCCAGCAGGTCCTCGCGTTCACCTCCCAGAAAGGCGCAGGCTTCCTCCACCACCCGCATATACTCTTCCTCTCTGCTTTTCTCTAATTGGCCGCGACAGGGACCGGCACACCGCTTGAGATGGTAACGCAGGCACGGGTCGCTGGCGGGAGCGTGTGGCGGTAGATTGCGAGTACAGGTACGTATGGGGAATACCTTCTGAATGAGTTCAATGGTGGCGTTGACGATGCGACCATTTCGGAAGGGGCCGAAGTAGCGGGCACCATCGGCGGCCACCTCACGGGTGGCATAGAAGCGCGGATATGGGTGTTGGGTGTCTACTTTGATGAAAGGGTAGTGTTCATAGTTGCGCAGCTGGACATTGAACCGAGGCTGCAATTGCTTGATGAGTTGCGACTCGACCAGCAGAGCTTCCAGCTCCGAGCCCAGCGGGCGCGTCTCGATTTGATGAACGCTCTGTAGCAACCCATCTATCTTTCTGGTATAGCCCAGCGGCTGGCTGTAGTAGGATGCCAGGCGGTCGCGCAAGCACTTGGCCTTGCCGACATAGATGACCTCACCGGCTTTATCCTTCATCAGATAGACACCGGGAACGGCCGGAAAGTGTTGCCTCCAGGCCGGATTGAGATACATGCTACCAGTAGGTCGAGGTGTCGTCTGCGTCTCCGGCAGCGGCGCTACTCCATCCAGGACACGGTACAAATCGGCCAGCGTCACGCAGCCTTCGGCCTGTGCCTTTGCCAGCAGCAGAACAAACACTTTGGCGGTAATCTGGGCATCGGGGAGCGCCCGGTGGCGGGATGCCACCGGCACGTGCAGCGTGGCCGCTACCGAGTCCAGCCGGGTGCGGCGTAATCCAGTGAGATAGCGACGCGCCAGAGTGATCGTGTCAATGCCACTCTCGGCGAAACCAACTGGACGGCCTGAACGATCGGCCTCGAAATTGAGGAAATTCAGGTCGAAGCCGATATTGTGCCCCACGATGGGCCGATCGCCGATGAATTCGGCAAGTTGAGGCAGCACCCTCTCGGCCGGTGCCGAGCGCGCGACCATTGCCGGGCTGATACCGGTGAAGCGGGTTATGAACTGCGGGATGGAGCGGCCAGGATTGATGAGCTTGGAGAAGCTAGTCACCGGCTCGCCGTGAGCCACAATGACCGCTCCCACTTCGATAATCCGGTGGCGGCCCGGCGCGAGACCAGTAGTCTCGACGTCGACGACCGCAAACTCCATGTCTTCAAGTGGGCGCTCGGCGCCGCCCCAGGATGCCAGACTCCACCTGCCATCGCCGTCAGCGAGAAAGATCGCGGATGAACGTAGCATCTTATCTGCCAGTCGCTCCCAGGCCGCGACCGCGCCGGTACTGGGTGAGAGGCCGCCAAAGATATGTCTGGCTAAACTTGCCGTATCCATTGGCACACCCTGGCCGGCCAGTGCCTCACGCGCCCGCCGTAGTAGCTCTTGATGCTGAGGTTCAGGAGTTTCTATGGTATTATCCCTTGCGGTACTACGCTGACCGAAACAAAACCAGGACGTGTCTCTAACCTGCCTGTGTCTGTGGACGATAGCACACCTGTTCTTAAGCGTCAAATGAGCGCACCCAGGCGCCAAATATCAAGGCAAAGACGTAGTAGAGCCAATAGAAAAGGGGTTGACATGGAGCTGCGCGAGTGCACCGATGCCGCCACCTGGGATGCATTGGTAGCCAGCCATCCCTATGGCCATCCTTTGCAGTGCTGGGCATGGGGTCAAGTCAAATCTGCTACCGGCTGGCATGCCGACCGGCTTGCCCTCTACGACTGCGGTGCCTTTCGCGCCGGCGCGCAGGTGTTGACCCGCACATTCGCTGGACTACCGGTTACTATGACCTACGTGCCGCGCGGTCCGGTGGTCACACCTACCGACGCCGCCGCCTTGCAAGCGCTGGCTGAAGGGTTGCGGCAGCACGGTCGCAGTCACCGCAGTCTCTTTTGCAAAGTTGATCCCGCCTGGCCCGCCGGCCAGGAGCATGCACTTGGCGCCGCCGGCTTTGTTCCAAGCCGGCAGGAAGTCCAGGTTACTGATACCTATCTCATTGATCTGCGCCAAAGCGAAGCCGAGATACTCTCCGGCATGCGGTCAAAGACCCGGCAGTATATTCGCAAGGCTGAGCGCGAGGAGACCACCATTCTACAGGACACCGGCGGCGAATACCTCTCCAGCTGTTACCGTGTCTATCAGGAAACCGCAGCGCGCGCGCATTTCGGGCTTCATCCCGAGAGCTATTACCGGGATCTGTATCGCTACTACCCCGCTGACCGGCAATATCTCTATGTGGCTCTGCGCCATGAGCTCGTGCTCTCATTTCTCTGGGTGGTTGGAGCCGGGCTACATGCGGTCGAGTTC
>JBKQTH010000205.1:0-15810 GCA_052143275.1 Ktedonobacterales bacterium
GTGCTCGTGATGACCGGCGGCGCGCTCTTTTCCAACATCCTCGCGCCGTTTGCGACGGCGCACACGCCTGTCGGGCCGGGCGAGATCGGCGTCGTCATCTTCATCAACACCTTCTTCATCGTCGTCGCGCAGATTCCAGCCACACGGGTCGTCAAGCGGATGCGCCGCACGCACGCTCTTGCCGCGACCAGCGCGCTCTTTGCAATCGGCCTGCTCGCGGTCTTGCTCGCAACGCTCACGAGCTCGACGCTCACCGCTACCACCGTCTTGGCTGGGGTCGCGATCGTGATCGCGATCGGTGAGTGCGCGCAGTTCATCGTGTTCGGCCCAATCGTCGCCGACCTCGCACCCCCGCATCTGCTCGGCCGCTACCTGTCGCTCTACGGCCTCAGCTTCACAGCAGGCGTGGCCCTCGGCCCCGCGGTCGGCGGCGCGCTGCTCGCAACGTCCCCCGACGCCGTCTGGTGGGGCGGCGCCCTGGCGGTAGCACTGACCGGAGCTGGCTTGCTGCGACTCGGCGACCGGCTACCCGACCCGCTCCGGCAGGCACAATGCCCCCGCCGCAAGCTGTCAATGTGGCCGATCCCAGCTGAGCTTCCGGCGGGCAGCCCCGGCCAACCCAACATCAGGCCCGCGACCACCCACGGGGAAGAATCATCATCATGGACCACCAAATGTTGCAGCAGCGGTTCGCAGCCCTCACCACAGCCCACCTGGCCGACGCTTGTATACGCGCCCAGGTCCCAGTGCGTTGCGCGTCTGCGCTCTTGCGTGCTGTGGTGCTGGCAGCCGCCTGGCCGGTCGTGTCTGTCCCGCCAGGCATGCCGGCAGCGTCGATGCCTTCCTGGAGGCATTCGAAACGGCAGCACCGGGCGACGTGCTGGTAGTCGACAACGGCGGGCTCCTGGATGAAGCATGCGTTGGTGACCTGGTGGCTCTGGAGGCCCATGCAGCCGGTATGGAAGGCATGGTGATCTGGGGACTGCACCGCGACACCGCTGACATTCGGGCGATCGGGCTGCCGGTCTTCAGCCTGGGAGCGATCCCCACGGGCCCGCCCCGGCTCGACGCCCGCCCGCCCGGTGCGCTGGAGTCCGCCGTCGTCGGAGACTGTTCAGTGACCCGCGACGATCTGGTCCTCGGCGATGATGATGGCGTGCTCTTCGTACCTAGCCGACAGGCTGAGGAGATCTTCACGCTGGCCGAGACGATCCGCGATACCGAGCGGCGCCAGGCCGACCGGATCCGGGCAGGTGTCTCACTGCGCAGCCAGGTACGGTTTAGCGACTACCTTGCGAAGCGCGGGCAGACGCCCGCCCTGAGCTTTCGCGAGCATCTGCGCGCGGTGGGCGGGGCCATAGAGGAATGACCTCTTCTTCAAGCCGGCCGTGGATCTGCTCGGCGCTGGCGACGGCGGCAGCCGTTCATTGCACTCGGTGCTGTGGCACCAGTGGTCGCCTGCGGACACGCACCCTCGTCCTCGCCACGGAACGGCGAGCGCGCAACGGGCGAGGGCGAACTCGTCCGCCGCTCACCCAGCACCTCTAGGTGTTGCCCCTGGGTCTGGCCTACGACATCTATCGCGTTCGTCGTGCGCTGGTGCCCTGCGCCTCTTGAAGGATGTCAACAGAGCCAAACCGCCTGTAGTTCAGGAGACTCAAAGGAACCTCGATAGAGCGCAACAGAACATGGCAATGCGAAAGTCTTTCTCGTACCAAAAGGAAATCCGTTCGGATGTCTTCATGCAACCCGAACGGATTTCCTCTAATCGCAACTGCTTGCCGACTAACGGATGAGATTGTCACTGTACCCAGTGCGCATCACTCTTGTCAGCCTACACCAGCAGTAACCAACATTGTTGTCTCTGAACAACTGTATTGCGGCAATAAAGTTGGCCACTAACGAAATCGTGCAAACCTGGGCAAATTGATGCTTGGTGCTGCTGAGCTAAAAGTTGACATAATCTTGAAAGTTGGACACTCACAGCTGGTTTGAGCACACCTGTATCACGTCCTCGCGACAATTATTGGACACTGATCTGACCAGCTTCCCTTTGTAAGGTCAACGAGGTTTGCTCGCATTGATTAGTCCATATCTCGGGTTGACGTCACGATCCTAATCTTTGCTGCATCAAGCACATACGACCAGGGGCTTCCGCAAGACAAGCTACTCACGACTCAACACAATACATACTATCGTCCACGTGAACATGAGATACGCATGCTACACTGCACACTGTACCTGCTGGCGCTCGCGTCTTTAGCACGAGGTAGCAGATTGGTGACTTCACCTTGCCCCATCATGACTGGCCGTTGACCGCCTTGACGATAGCGACACTTGTAAGTGGAAACCCGTGAAAGCAAGGTCAGCAGCGAGCAGGCTATGTGGGGCGCAAAAACCAGATTTGTCGCGTGCATACAGCCGACCTTGACTCGTTTTTGTGGCATCGCGTCAGTTGACGCATCTGGAGATCGTGATGGTTCCGACCCTGCAAATACGACTACTCGGCGACTTCAGCCTTGTCTACGGCGACCAGCCGGTGGTGAGTTTCACGAGTTCACGCCTACAATCATTGCTCACCTATCTCGTATTGCATCGCGATGTCCCCCAATATCGCCAGCATCTTGCTTTCCTCTTCTGGCCCGATGCAATCGAGTCTCAAGCCCGCAATAACTTACGCCAGCTGTTGCACCAGTTGCGACAGGCTCTCCCGGCGGTCGGGCAATTTCTACACATCGACGCGAGCACCCTGCGCTGGCAACTCGCTGCTCCATGCAGCCTCGATGTCGCTGAGTTTGAACGCGCAGTACATCTGGCAGAGGTAGCCACTCGACTAAACGACCAGCAAGCGCTACGGGCTGCTCTAGAACAAGCGACTACTGTATATCGAGGGGATTTACTCCCTAGTTGCTACGATGATTGGATCATTGCTGAGCGGGAGAAGTTACGCCAGTGCCACCTGCAGGCACTAGAACAACTGCTCCGCGTGCTTGAAGTGCATGGCGACACGATCTCAGCGATTCGTTGTGCCCAGCGCTTGATCCAGTTCGATCCACTCTCGGAAGACCTCTATCGCCGCCTGATGCAGTTACTGGCGTTGAACAACGACCGCGCTGGTGCACTGCGCGTGTATCAGACGTGTGCAACCACCCTACAGAGCGAACTTGGAGTTGAACCAGAGCCAGCGACCCGCGAAGCCTACGAGCGACTCCTGCACCTGCAAGCGCCTGCGGTGCAAGCTGTAGAGCGAGCCGTAGAGCGTCCATCGGGATTTACCCCTATACCAGCGCGGGTCGGTCGAGAGCAGGAGTGGAACGATCTTCAAGTTGCCTGGCACCGCGCTGCTGTAGGAACGCCTCACTTCGTACTTGTGACTGGGGAAGCAGGTATCGGCAAAACACGACTGGCCGAGGACTTCCTGGCGTGGGCAAGCCGGCAAGGCATCGCCACTGCCAAGACGCGCTCCTATGCTGCTGAGGGCCAGCTCCCGCTCGCACCAGTGACGGACTGGCTGCGAAGCGATGGGTTGCGATCGCATCTTGGGCAACTCGACCCGGTGTGGCTCACCGAGGTCGCGCGCCTCCTGCCGGAGCTGTTCGTTGAACGGGCCGAGTTACCCCGCTACGAGCCGGTAACGGAGTACGGACAGCGCCGGCGCTTCTTTGAGGCGCTGGCGCACGCACTGCTGGTCGGGCAACAACCGCTGATGCTGTTGATCGATGACTTGCAGTGGTGCGACCAGGAAACGCTTGAGTGGTTGCATTTTCTGTTGCGCTTCGATTCGATGGCGCCGCTGCTCGTGGTTGGTTGCGCCCGTACTGAAGAGTTGCCTTCTCACCACTCGCTGCGCGCGCTGCTGCTGCATCTACGTAGTACCGCGGCGGTGACGGAAATCGTGCTCCAGCCGCTGGATGCGGCGGAAACCGCCAAACTGGCTGCGGAGGTGGCACAGGGTGAGTGGGATAGTGGCTCTCTTATGCGGCTGTATCACGAAACCGGTGGCTACCCATTGTTTGTGGTCGAAATGGTGCGGGCCGGCTTGGGACGGGCGCCAGGCAGCTTGCCCGAGGTTAGCAGCCCTAGCGTCCAGCCACCTCTTGCTCCTGCCGACATGCTCCCGCCGCGTGTCCAGGCGGTGCTTGTCGGCCGCCTTCTGCAGCTTTCGGCCTCCGCTCATGCTTTTCTCGAACTGGCTGCGACCATTGGCTGCGAATTCACCTTTGACCTCTTGATCAGCGCCAGCAACGCCGAAGTCGACACCGCGGTATGCGCACTTGATGAACTGTGGCAGAAGCGCATCGTGCGCGAGGTTGGTGCCAACAGGTACGACTTCACCCATGATAAACTGCGCGAGGTCGCCTACGCGGAGATCAACGTGCCACAGCGCCGTCTGCTGCACCGTCGAATCGCGCAAGCGCTGGAAGCACTGCATGCCGAGGACCTCGACCTGGTTAGCGGCCAGATTGCGTCGCAGTACGAACGCGCCGGCATGGCCGAGAAGGCAATCCCCGCTTATCAGCGCGCAGCGGCCGTGGCACAGCGCCGATTTGCCAATGAGGGTGCCATCAGCCTGCTCGTGCGCGGACTGGAGTTGCTCGAGTGGCTGCCTGCCGGTTCGCAACGCGACCAGCAGGAGCTCCACCTGCAAGTTGCGCTCATTCCCATATACTCTATGACCAAAGGCTGGACGGCTCCTGAATTGGAGCGAACGCTCTACCGCACTCTGGAATTATGCGACCTGGTTGGCAGCGACGAAGAGCGAGCGCAGGCGCTGTTTGTATTGCAGTCTATGTACGCGGTGCAAGCAAAACTCGATAAAGTCCCCATTGTCTTTGATGAGCTACAGACACTCTATCAGCGCTTGCTGGGCGCGCCGCCGCCGCCGCTTACCGGAGTCATCCTGGCATGCACCCTACTTCACATGGGGAGGATCACTGAGGCCAACCAGCAATTTGTGCAGATCTTTACGGCGCAGGCTCCTGATCAGCTGCTGCATCTGCAGGAGTCGCAGGGCGTGAATTACGCGGCATACTGGCGGGCAATGCAGTCACATGCTCTGTGGTGCCTGGGGTATCCTGAGCAAGCACTCAGTCGAGGGCTCGAGGCAGTGAAGCTGGTGCGCGATCTGGATCAGCCTTTCAATCAGGCGCTGGTGTCAGCCTACCTGGCCCTGCTGCAGCAGCTGGGCGGTGATGAGGCAATCGCACGTGAACACGCCGAGGAAGCGCTGGCGCTATCAACCAAGTACCAGGCATCCTATTATCAGGCGTGGGCGAACATCTTGGTCTCCTTTGCGCGAGCTTCGGAGCAGCCCAATGAGGAGGCGATCCGGCACCTGCGCGAGTCGATCAGCACATTCACATCTTCGGGTGCCAGATTGCGTCTGCCCTATTATCTCTCGCTGCTCGCGCGGGTCTATGGCAAGGCCGGGCGCTGTGGCGAGGGACTCGCCTGCATCGATGAGGCGCTCTCTCTAGCACGCGCGCACAACGAGCGGTGGTGGGACGCGGAGTTACACCGACTGCGAGGCGAGTTGCTGCTCGCCAACGGTGCAGAGGTCTCTGCCGTCGAAGCGGCCATGACCCGAGCGATAGAGATCGCACAATCGCAACAGGCCAGGTCGTTGGAGCTACGCGCGACGATGAGCCTGGCACGGTGCTGCATCGCTCAACATCGATGTGATGACGCCAGCCGGAGACTACACGACCTGTATCACTGGTTCACTGAAGGATTTGATACGCCGGACCTGCAGGCTGCCCGGCTTCTCCTCGCAGAACTCCCCCGACGGGAGCATGCATAAGCAGGCATTGGCAGGTATGGTGCCCTGGAAATAACGCCTTGCTAACGCGCTTCGGGCTGCAAGGTAACGTTTTGCTAACGCCTTCTCTGCTATCCTACCGGTGAGATCGGCCGATGCACATGAGGGCGGCTGCGCGCGAACCATGCGCGAGAGACGGAGGACGTGACGATGCCACTGTATATGGATACTCATCACGGCACGGAGCGAGTGACCGCTGAAGAGCTCGCCGCTGCCCACGCGAAAGACCTTGAGGTTCAGGACAAGTACGGGGTCAAGTACTTGAAGTACTGGTATGATGAAGGCACCGGCACGGTGTTTTGCCTCTGCGAGGCTCCCAGCAAAGAAGCCGCTGAGGCGGTGCATCGCGAAGCCCACGGCGGTGTCGCCGATGAGATCACCGAGGTCAAGGAAGGCGTGTAAGGGTGAGTTGTGCCTGCTACAGAAGTCATCCCGACATGTGGAGAATGCAATGGGAAGCCGGTAGGTAGGCAAGCCAACGCTGGCCGAGGGCTAAGCGCATACGGCGAGGCTCGGCCCTCCCATCCGGGGTCCGACCCACGTTTGTAGTCTCGCTCGGGCACAATGATCGCCCGAGTTGTCCCAGCTCTGTGTGTGTTGTCCCCGTATCCAGCCGGTGGCTGGCGTCGCATCCTCGCGGGCAGGCATCTGCCAGCACCCAGTCTGGCGCACCTGGTGGTTCCAGTCGGTTCAGCGGTGACGCACGTCACCTGAGCGAAAGCTGGTGCAGACATGTCACCTAATGTAGGGGCTCCGCCACCCGAGGCACCGGACTCTGCCTGCGAGCCGTGGACCGATCAGCTGAGCAAGGCTCTCGCGACCGGCATTCCTCGGCGGACCATCCTCAAACTGCTCGCCGGTGCCGCCTTCACCAGCATGTTCGGGCTGACGACTGCATGCGGCAGCGTCCCAACTCATCCCACGACTCCCACGACTCTCCGACCGACGCCCACGCCGACCGCGAGCGTCACGTCGGCGTGCCCGCCACTGCAACTGGAGCTCTGCTGCACGCCGGATCAGCTTGAGGGCTGTGAGAAGCAAGGGGCCACGGTGTTTGCCCAGGCGATTGGCCAGTGTGCGGGCGTGTGTTCCCATACTTCGACTACCCCTACTGCCTCTCCCACTGCGCCCCCTTCGCCGCAATGTCAAGCCTGCATTCAGGCGGTCACCAACCAGTCGCTGGCGGCGTACACCACCTGTACGGCGAGTGTGTGCCTCGTCCTGGTGGACCAGCTTCCACCCGCATCTGCCACCCCGAGCCCAACCGCGCTCGGCCCAGCCACTGGTCGTAGTGCCCCGATGGCAGACGGGGGAATCCTGCCCTCCCCATTCACTGAACTGACCCCCTCAACCGCTGATCAGCTACCGTGCGACTATGCCGAGGTCGAACAGTGTGTTGCCGATGCAAAAGCGGGGCTTGCGTCTTGCCTGTCCGATTGCTCCTTAACCAGGTGTCCTCTCGGACTACCAGTCGGACTACCAGAGTGTGGTATCTGCGCGGGCGTATGCTATACGACGTATGGCCTCTCCCGGTCCAAATGCCTCCTAAGAGATGGTTGTCCCGCCGGTGAAAGCTTCTGTTCTCCGGGAGATGTCTGTTGTCAAGTGGGGCAGGAGGGCTGCAACGGTAAAGGGTGCTGCAACTCCAATGAAACCTGCTGCGCTGACGGCTCTTGCTGTGGCAGGACCTGCTGCGGCGCCACGTGCTGCCCCGACAACTCAATGTGCGTCAACGGGGAGTGCCAATGTCAAGCGTCTGACGCGAGCGGTCAATCTGTTCCCGGCAAACTCTGTGGCACGGGCGATGACCAAATTTGCTGTCCATCTGATGTGGATTGTGTCACCGGTCCCCCCAACACACCTATAACAAACGCCGACAGCTGCACATCTGTAAGCTTCGGCGCCTGTTGCTGTCTGCCTGGTTACACCGGCTGTAACAGCGGCCAGTTCAGCGCCGCCTGCTGCCCGCCTGGTTACAACTGCTGTGCAGTTGGCTGTTGTCCGGCGTAGCCAATGGCGTGGCCGGCCTATAGAGGAGCGTTCGAACCGACCCCTGTCGAAGAGCGGCGTCGGACCGCTGGAGAGGAGAGACGTCATGGCGATCGTGCTATTGGGGGCGCGGCTGCTCCTGGCTCTGGTCTTCCTGGCCGCGGGTACCGCCAAACTGGCCGACTGGCGCGGCTCGCAGAAGGCCATCACCGCCTTTGGGCTGCCGGCGGCGCTGGCACCGACCCTCGGGTTCCTCCTGCCGCTGGCCGAGCTCGCCGTGGCCGTGGCTCTGGTCCCGCGACCGACGGCCTGGTGGGGTGCGCTGGGAGCGCTCGCGCTCTTGCTGCTCTTCAGTGCCGGCATCAGCTACAACCTGGCGCAGGGGCGCAGGCCGGACTGCCACTGCTTCGGCCAGCTGCACTCTCAGCCGATTGGCTGGCCGACTCTCGTCCGCAACGGACTCCTGGCGGTGCCAGCTCTGCTCATCCTCGGGCTCGGGCGCAGCGACCCCGGTCTGAGTACAGTGGCCTGGCTGGGGAGCCTCAGCGTCGCCGAGTTCGTTGGTCTGGCCCTGGCGCTCGTGGCCTGCGCCGGGCTTGCGGCAGAAGGGTGGCTCCTCTTCCACCTCCTGCGACAGAACGGACGGTTGCTCATCCGTCTAGACACGCTGGAAGGCCGATGGGCCTCGGGGGGAAACGGGACCGTGCCAGCACCAGTGCCTGGAGGGGGATTGCCCATCGGCGCAGGAGCCCCACCCTTCCGTCTTGCCGGGCTCTACGGCGAGACCCTGACCCTGGAGGCGCTCCGTGCTCCCGGCACACCCGTGGTCCTGGCCTTTGTCGATCCTGGCTGTGGCCCCTGCACGGCTCTGTTGCCCGACCTGTCCCGCTGGCAGCGGGACTACATGGGGACACTCACCCTCGCGCTCATCTCCCGCGGCTCGGTCGAGGCCAACCGGGCCAAGATCGCCGAGCACGGATTCCCCTCTGTTCTCCTACAGCAGGATCGCGAGGTCGCCCAAGCCTATCGGGCGTATGGCACGCCCAGTGCGGTGGTCGTGCGCCCCGATGGCACCATTGGCAGTGCGCTCGCCCAGGGGGCCGACCAGATCAGGTTGCTCGTGGCCACGACGATGGGTCTACCGGCCGTGGGCACGCTCGCCAGGGCCGTTCCGGCCACCATGCTCAATGGCCATGATCATGGAAACGGACATGGCGGAACCCCGGCCCGCGCAGCGCGCGCAGTTGTGGGACCCCAGGTGGGTGAGGCCGCTCCACCCCTGGTGCTCCCTGACCTGGAGGGTAACCTGGTGAGTCTGGCGGACTTCCGCGGTGAGCCAACCGCCGTGCTCTTCTGGAATCCGGCCTGTGGGTTCTGTCAAAAGATGCTGGAGGATCTGAAAGCCTGGGAGGCTACCGCTCCCGAGGGGGCTCCTCACTTGCTGGTGGTCTCGACCGGCACGAGCGAAGGGAACCAGGCCCTGGGGCTGCGCGCACCGGTGGTCCTCGATCAGGGCTTCCGGAGTGGGCAGACGTTTGGGGCCAGCGGCACGCCCTCAGCGGTGCTGGTGGATGCGGAGGGGAAGATTGCCTCCGCCGTAGCCGTGGGCGCTCCCGGTGTGCTGGCCTTGGTCGCCCCTGCGGCTGGTACAGCGACACCGCCGATCCCGTGACCGACAACCAGAAGCCAGAATGGCCCCAATGACCAGCAGCGGAACATGGCGCCGGACCCGGCGGGAGAAAGCGGGGCAAAATGGCGGGAGGAGTGCGACAATATCGGCAGGTGGGAGCGGTACGGATCACCTCCTTTTGGGGTAGAAAGCCATCCGAGTGTATCCCGTCTTTCTCTTCCTGCGTGTTTGCATACAGTCTCGCGTAGCCTCCAGAGAAAGGACCGCTCGTTTATGGCTGCATTGCCGAGCCTGGAGAACTTTGCCAACGTTGCCCTCATGGCGCAGCGGCATGGGCCTGCAGAGCTCGGCGCGGTCTCGTGTGCAGCAGCGGGCTTCGCCTTTGAACGCCGTCGGTTACGTACCTGCCGTGCTATACTGGCGGACACGGTAGTAGCAGCAGAGGGGAATAACCAAGATGCCGCAAGCGTGGCGCGTGTTCATCGTCGGTTCCCCTGCGGTAGAGGCAACTGGCCAGAGACCTTGGCTACACCTCAGCTGGTAGGGCAGGTGCCCGAGGTGGCCGCGACCACGCGCTCGCCGGCACTGTGCTGGATGCCGACGCCCTAGCGGAGGAGGGGTCAATGAGGAACGCGGTTCGCCTGTGTGCTGTCATCGCCGTGGTGGCTGTCGGCCTCTATCTCGTCATCGTGTTCGCGGTTCCGCAACCGGCGCCACCTCCCGATTGCGTCGCCCCTCTGTTCGAAAATAACTGCGGCCCTTCCGCTGCGGACGTGTTGGCACTCCTGTTCCTCCTCTTGGGGAGCTTATTGGCCGCGCTGACGGGACTGCTGGTCGTGATTGCCGGCCTCCGCGTGCGTCAGGGCGTGCTGGGTGTGGGACTGGCGCTGCTGATCTTCACCATCTTGGCGACCGCAATCCTGTACATCGTCCCCGATGCGTTTGATGCGGTGTTCTTCGACAATTCCGGTGCCTACTTTCCGGGGGCCGTCCCCTGGTATATTCAGGCGAGTCCCCTCATCATCTTCATCATGCTCACGCTGGCACCGCTCCCTGCGCTCTTCTTGGCGCCTGGCCGCCCCGGGCCAGGCGTCCGCTCCTCCACCTCTTACGGTGAGCCTGGCTCCCGGTCACCGATCTGGCCGCGTCTCGCGCTGAGCAGCGTCGTCCTCGCTGGTGTGTCGCTTGTCGTCTTGGATCGGGTGGTTGAGCATTACGCGGTGGTGGGAATCGGTCCCGCCTGGCCTGTGCTTGCCTCGATCGTGGGCTTCGGGGTGTTGTGGTGGGTAGCCTGGCTCCTTTTCATGGGGTCGTTGCTTCCCCGGCGCTCCGCGTCCGTCTCCTGAGGATCACTGGAGCCCCTCCTCAACGGGAAGGGTCAGCCGCCATCCGCAATCCATCGAGTTGTGGATGACGTTGATTGCAGGCGTTTCCGCTGCCTGCTTCTCGGGAGATCGTCTGAAGCACGGGGCTACCACGTCAGCCGAAGCTGGGATAGAGCAGCTGGCCGGTGAAGTGCGATTCGAGCGCCACGAGCCGCTTCACCCATTGCTTGCTTAAAGAAGAAAGATACCCGCGGATGCGGCCGAACGCCGAGCCGCCGCGGGTGGAGCGGAAACAGCCGGAAATTTTCTGCTGCACCTTCAGCATCCGCAGATCGCGCTCCGCCTGGTTGTTGGAATCAGCCGTCAACTACACCCTCTCCATCTGCGTTGGCTACTTTCGTCATATGCTCAGCATTGGGAACAATGCTATCGTTTTTGGACAAGCACCTCCTTTCCAATACGCGGGGAATCAGGGTGGAATCTGAGCTTGAGAGTCCGCTCCCTTGCTTCTCTTATGCTACTCGTCTTCACCAAGGAGCCAGATCATTGTGTGTCCGGCTTTTCCCCCTCAAACGTCAAATCCGTTCCTGTTTTCATCGGCTCCGCCAACGCCTGCTGCAGTGGACCCGGCCAGCGCGGCACTCCCTCCTGGGTGCACCGCTCACCGATCTGACCCGCACCAAGTCTGACCTCATCGCTGAAAATGCCTTGCTCCGTCAGCAACTCATCACGCTGCGCCGTCAGGTGAAGCGCCCAGTGTGTACCAAGACGGATCAGATACTTCTGGTGTTGCTCGCACGGGCTGCCCGCAGTTGGAAACAGGCGCTCTTCATTGTCCAACCCGATACGCTCCTCGGCTGGCATCGCCAGGTCTTCCGCTGGTTCTGGAGGCGACGCTCCAAGCCTGCCTCGACAAGACCAAAAATCCCTGCCGGTACCGTGGCCTTGATCCAAACAATGGCCTGCGACAATCGCTTGTGGGGAGCGGAACGCATCCGCGGGGAGCTGCTCAAAGTGGGCGTTCACGTCTCCAAACGCACCATTCTAAAGTACATGTGCCACCAACCTACACGTCCTACTTCGCAGAGCTGGAGCACCTCCTTGCACAACCATGCCCATGAGATCTGGGCGTGCGACTTCTTGCCGGTCACGGATCTCTTCTTCCACTCACTTTTTGCCTTCTTCATCATCGACCTGAAGACGCGGCAGGTGTGATGCATGTGGCAGTTACCCTCCATCCGATCGATGCCTGGGTCGCCCAGCAACTCCCTAGAAGCCACACCGTATGGGCAAACTCCCGGGTTCCTCATCCGAGATAACGACGTAACCTTCGGCTCACTCTGTGCCCGTGTGGCCAGTACTTCAGGCATCAAGGTGCTCAAGACGCCATTCCGCGCTCCACGCGCCAACGCGTGCTGTGAGCGTTTCTTGGGGAGCGTACGCCGGGAGTGTCTGGATCATCGGCTCATCCTGCACGAGCAGCAGCTCCGTCGCGTACTCCAAGCCTATGGTGCCTACTTCAATCACGCACGTCCCCATCAAGGTCTGCAGCAGAAGGTCCCCGATCAGCCTGCCTCTTCCCGGCCTGCCGAGGCTAGGGACGGCCCGATCCTAGCTGTACCCATCTTGGGTGGCTTACATTATGATTATCGCCGAGTCGCCTGAAGGACGGGTGGGTTAGGTAGAACACCAAGGCCGACCAGCATCGTGTTGTTCGGCCAGGCCTCTTGCTGAGCTCGACAGTTGAGCATGCGCTTGCTTGCCCTGTTGTCTGGGTGAGGAGAACGGACATACAGGGTTCCGTTTTGCTCGGAAGCAAGCTCCAAAGAGTCACAGCGGTCAGATTGCCTGGGTGAAGACCACCTACCGGGCAGAAATGTACACGACATGCGCACGCGGATATCCTCACAAGTTCTATTCTTCACCACCGGATCTGCGAAGTAGCCAGGACACGGGTCTGCCATAATCGGGACAAGGCCATCTCTGCGTGAAGTGGCGCAAAATGAAGGGATTGTAGGGGATGCGCGAGGCAATCAATGCAGCCGAATTCGCGGCTCGGTTGCGTGAGAGATGGACGACGCGGAAGATCTCCATACGGCAAGCTGCCCATGAAGCCGGAGTGTCTCCCGCGACATTTTCTCGGGTGCTGCGCGGCGACCACATCCCTGACTATGGCATCCTTGTCGTCCTGGCTCGATGGGCAGGTATTCCACTCGAGGATGTGGGTGTTGGGCAGGACGTGGCGGGCAATGTGTGCACCCCAGGGGAAGTAACCACGCCGGAGTCAGTCGCGCGTGTTCTGCGCGCTGACCGTAGTCTCACTTCTGAAGATGTCGAGACCCTGATGGCGTCATTTCGCGTTGTGTATGACAGATTGCGCAAGCTCAATCAGGAGCAAGTCAGCGGCGAGCCGGAAATCTCTGCTGTGAACGCACGCTAATAGCCTGCCGAGACGCAGCCGCAACTACTGAAATGTTCTGATCTCTCCTCCTCCATTGGTGTCTGCATGTATCAGAGTGTGATTGTAAGCGAGGAGTACTTGACGCAGCATGCCTAGTACTCCTCGCTCACTTAGGATTAGCAGCCGTTCGTGGCAACTGTACCGGATCACAGGTGTTGGTCATGAAACACATATGGTCCAGAACTAACCTATCGTCAGTGACCGACTTTATTGTCGTGTCACCGACTTTATTGTCGTGTCACCGACTTTATTGTCCAGTGACGAACTTAATTTTCGCGCTACAACAACACCAGGACGGGCGGCCGGCTACTCTACCGTGACAGATTTCGCAAGGTTGCGCGGCTGGTCGATGTTACAGCCGCGTGCCAATGCGACGTGATAGGCGAGCACCTGCAGCGGAATGATGCCAAGCAGCGGTGTCACGGGCTCGGGTGCGTCCGGAACCGTCAGGATATAGTCGGCGTGGCGCAGAATATCCTCATTGCCTTCGGTCGCTATGGCAATGACCTTGGCCTCTCTGGCTCGTACCTCCTCAACGTTGTTGATGAGCTTTTCATAGGTGTGGCCGTTCAAGGCCATGGCTATGAGCGGAAGGTCCGGGTCAAGCAGTGCGATAGGACCGTGCTTCAGCTCACCAGCAGGGTAAGCCTCAGCGTGAATATACGAGATCTCTTTTAGCTTAAGGGCACCTTCCATCGCCAGCGGATAACCAACGCCTCTCCCGACGAACATGCAGCTTTTACGCGGCGACAGCACTGCCGCCACCTCGTAGAGCGGTTCCTGCAGCCCAGGCGAGTTCAGCAGATGCTCCATCTGTTCCGGAAGCGCCTGCAGCGCTGAAAGCATACGCTGGCGTTCCTCTGGAGCCAGCGCTCCCTGGCGCTCTCCCAGCCACAGACCCAGCAGGTAGAGTACCGTGACCATGGTGACGTAGGTCTTGGTGGCGGTCACGCTGATCTCGGGGCCCGCCTGTAAATACAGCACGGCGGCGGAGAGCCGGGTTACTGCACTGCCAACCACATTCGTTAACGCAATCACCGGCGCGCCATGCTCACGAGCCAGGCGCGTCGCGGCCAGCGTATCAGTGGTTTCTCCCGATTGGGTGAGCGCAAGACAGAGCGTCTCCGGCCCCACAATCGGGTCAGAATAACGGTACTCAGAGGCGACACAGATTTCGACCGGTAGGCGTGACCATCGCTCGATGGCATACTTGCCAAGCATACCGGCATGGATCGAGGTGCCGCAACCAAGGATTACTATGCGGCGCACTTTGTCGAGTGCGCCACTGGACGCGAGCCGGTCCAGCTCAGCCAATCGTACCGCCGCAAGCCCATCCTCTCGCTGTTGGATGCGCCCAAGCAAAGCGCGAGCCACCGCATGTGGCTGCTCGTGGATCTCCTTCACGAAGTAGTGAGGAAAACCGCCTTTCTCAGCGGCGGCGATATCCCACTCAACGTGGTGCGGCGGATGCTCAATGTGGTTGCCGTCGATATCGGTTATGGCAAAAGATGATCGTGTAACCTCGACAATCTCACCCTCTTCCAGAATGGTGATCTCGCGAGTATGGCGAAGTATCGCCGGAATATCCGAGGCCAGGAAGTTCTCACCCTCGCCCAGGCCGACAATCAATGGACCGGTCAGTCGAGCGCCAACCAGTCGATCGGGAAAATCGCGGCAGACTACCGCGATGGAATATGATCCAGTTACCTGACGAAGTGCCTGGCGCACCGCCTCGGCCAGCGAGGTAGCGCCGGAGGCAAGCGCCTCCTCGATCAGATGGGATAGGACTTCGGTATCGGTCTCGGACCGGAAGGTATGGCCCTTTGCCACCAGCTCGTCGCGTAGCTCGGTGTAGTTTTCGACGATCCCATTGTGGACCACCGTGACGTTGCCGCTACAGTCCGAATGCGGGTGCGCATTAGTATCGTTCGGCCGTCCGTGAGTAGCCCAGCGGGTATGCCCGATACCCGCGTAGCCTTCCGGCTCGGCAATAGCCACTGCCGTGCGCAGGTTTTGCAGGTTACCGGCTGCCTTGCGCACTTCCAGCTGTCCCTGATCGGAGATGACCGCAATGCCGGCGGAATCGTAGCCGCGATACTCCAAGCGTGCCAGACCATCCATCAAAATTGGGGTTGCGTTTTTGGGGCCGACGTAGCCCACAATGCCGCACATGTGAGGCATTTCCCTTCTATGATTCGCCACTGGCCGCGTCCTGTCCCGGCAGTCGCCCACCGGATTTGCCCGCGACCTTGACTAGGGTGATGGCTTGCACCCTGGGGGCTCCCCGCTGACTCTCCGAACGGCCCCCACCTCGTCAACTGGCATCCTCCACCGCCAGCCCATGCGCTAATATTCGCGACAAAGGTTACTTGGCCGATGGGCTGCACTCTGCTCTATGTGGAGCAGCCCTCCGGCCTCTCTAGTATAACGCGTAATGAGACCAAAAAGGAGTACTCACTCATACTATGTGGATTTCGGACCCGTTTGCGCCCACGACAGTCGCTGATCCGCAGGGAGAAGCGGCGAACGCCCGTTCGCCGCTTCTACTCTCTAGCGCGGAGGTCCCAGCCGGATGCGCGTACTTACG
>JBKQTH010000206.1:0-9606 GCA_052143275.1 Ktedonobacterales bacterium
TGAGCGTTTGGAGCTTGTCGGGCGAAGACTCGTCAAATGGGGAGGGACAATCACCACAAATGAATTAACGTTGGAGGAAAAACAGGAAATTATCCTCTTGCTTGGTATGCTCGTCACACTGCGGCCAAAAGCAAAACCTGGTCCACGGTGGGAAGGTCAATTTATTTCGTCTACGCTACGATTGAACGAAGCGGATATCGTCGGCTTTGAATTTTCCGACAACATAATACAAGTTGACCTTTGAAGTAATTGGCTCCGATCTGGAGGAAGAGACAAGAGAGCAGCGTAGCGATGAAGAGAGGTAGGTTGAAATGCCCGGAGTTCACAGCCACTGCGGTTCCAACCAGTACGGGGCTCACGGCTGCGGTTAGTGTAAATGGGCGCGCCGTCTTGACCCAGTAACTCCACCGTCCCTGTGCCACTGGCAGCTGTCCGGTGGGTTGTGCTTTGATCATGATGTGATCTCCTGATCACTTGGAATGTCGGTCATTAGCGTATCATAGTTTCAAGCCACTATTATACCGCTGGAGTACCTTACCTTCGCTCGCTTGCTCATGTCCGCGTGGTAGATTGGCTTCGAGATATAGGCTTCAAGAGCGTACATAGGCCCTGCGCTGCTGACCTTGCTTAGATAGAGGTACCGCTCATGCGGACACGAGATGCAGAGATTCGTGAGTTCCTGGACTCGCAAGACGTCGATGCCCAGGCGCTGGCAATAAATTTGCGAGATATCCGCCGGATCAATGCGCTCTTGGGTTGGAGAGCCTATACCGTGCGGAGCGTCGCGAAGCTAGTGCGCGAACAGCACTTCCGCTCCTTCTCCCTATTGGATCTTGCCTCCGGTTCGGCGGACATGCCTCTCGCCATCGCGCGCTGGTCAAGGCGGGAAGGTATCTTTGCTCGTATCCTAGCTACCGACATCAATACCGAGATCGTGGCGATGGCACGTGAGCAGGCGGCCGGTGATCCTATGGTACAGGTGGAGCGGCAGGACGCGCTACACCTACCTTACATCAGCCGCGCTTTTGATATAGTGCTCTGCACCCTGGCGTTACATCATTTCGATCCCGAAGACGCGCTACAATTGCTTCGAAGCATGGCGCGTGTGGGGAGAACCATTCTGGTCTGCGACGTGGTACGGTCACCGCTCGCCTACTCTGGGGCGATTTTCCTGACCAGGGGACTCCGAATGCATCCCATGACCCAACACGATGCTCCTGCCTCGGTACGCCGCGCCTATACCGCCTCCGAACTCCGCCGATTGGCGGAACAAGCCGGTCTGGCGCAGGCGGAGATTCGAGTAAATTTCCCTTTCCGATTGGCGCTCTGTGCTAGATGCGAGGCATATTGACGCATGACTGCGGAGGGACACGGCAATGCCAACCGGACTTTATGATGTGGCAATTGTGGGCGCGGGCCCGTCCGGGTCAGCCAGCGCTATCCACCTGGCCCGGAGTGGCTTTCGGGTCGTTCTCCTGGATAAGGCCTATTTCCCACGTGACAAGCCCTGCGCAGAGTATCTCAGTCCGCCAGTTGAGCATCTGCTTAATGAGATTGGCGTGCGGGATGAGCTTCAGATATGCAACCCAGGCCGGCTGCGCGGCTTTCATATCTATGCCCCAAATGGAGACGCTTTCCGTGCCAATTTCTCTGCAACCAGGGATGCGCGCGGCCAGAGCTATTTCGAGACCGGCCTCGCGGTACCTCGGCTAGTTCTCGACGCCGCGCTGGTCCAGGCGGCCCAGGCGGCGGGTGCCGAGCTGCGTGAGGGCTGGCGGCTGGCGCAACTTGCCTCCCGAGACCGGGTCTGGACCTTAACTCCCGCGGGTGGCGACAGAGGTGACCCGGTGAGAGCTCGTCTTTTGCTGGCGGCGGATGGTGTCCACTCGACGGTAGCTCGCCGGCTTGGCCTACACATTCCCCTGCGAATGCGCAAAGTAGCGCTAGTTGCCCACATGCGAGGCGTTGCCGGGCTGGACGAATACGGTGAGATTCACGTCGCCGGAAGGCGTTACGTGGGCCTGGCGCCGCTGGAGCCCGTCGATACCGGTGATCTGTGCAATGTGGCATTGGTAGTCGATGAGGCACGAGATGGGTCGAAGCTTGCCGGTCGCCCGCAGGAGTTCCTTCTCGAGTCACTCACGACTTTCCCTGGGCTGCGAGACCGCTTGGGCCATGTTACTGTAGTCAGACCCACTCTAACTACCAGCCGACTCGGCGTGAAAGCCAAGCGTTGCTCCGGAGATGGACTTATGCTGGTTGGCGATGCCGGAGGCTACTATGACCCATTTACCGGAGAAGGTATCTATCGGGCGCTTCGAAGCGCCCAGTTTGCCGGAAGCGTAGCAGGGGATGCGCTGCAAGACCAGGACCTGAGTGCCGCTGCGCTGGCTCGGTATGACCGCTTGCTGGCCCGCGAGTTTCGCGGTAAGCGAACCGTCGAGACCATTATTCAGGCGGCGGTGCAGGTGCCGCCACTGGCCAACCATCTTGCCGCTGTACTGAAGCGCAAGACCGGCATGGCTGATACCATTGTAGCAGTCACGGGTGATTATCTACCTAGCTCGGTGGTGCTTCGCCCGGGGTTTCTGCTGCGTCTCATCATGTGATTGACACCGCGGCAGGGCCACTACTGCTCCAGTGCCGAGCTGATTTCTTCCAATGGGGCGGCCGATCCAACAAATAGACAGTAAGGGACGGCGACCCTTAGAGATACTAGAAGCGCAGCAGAGCGGTCTCCAAGGTGAGACCGGGACCAAACGCCATCATCATGCCCCACTCGCCGGGTTTGGCCTGACCTCCGCGCAGCAATGCTTCCAGAATCAGCAGTACCGTTGGCGAGGAGCAGTTGCCGTGGTCTCGCAGTATCTGCCAGGAAAGGGCCGTCTGCTCACTGGAGAGTCCAAGCTCCTTCCCGATCGTATCGAGAATACTGGGTCCGCCGGGATGGATGATCCAGTGGCGTACATCGGAGACTGCGAGGCCATGTGCAGCAAGCAAACGATTCGTCACTCCTTGAACGTTGTGGCGCAGAGTGATGGGGACTCGTGGCGAGAGGGTCATCACGAATCCCTGGTCGGTAATGGTCCAGGACATCTGGTCGGAGGCGGCAAAATCAGCTTCGCAGTAGGTGTCTATCAGCTCTGGACCGGTGCCGACATCAACGTCGCTCAAGAGGATGGCAGCGGCGGCGTCCCCAAAGAGAGCGAAGCTGGTCAGCAGCTCAGGATCGAGACCAGGGCTAAAATGTAACGAGCTCAGCTCAACACTAAGCATGGCGGCGGTGGCTCCGGGATGGGCGCGTATGGCGGCAAGGCTCTGTCGGAGGCCCGCCAGCGCGCCAAAACATCCCATATGTCCAATCACAAGCCGGCGGACGTCGCGAGGCATGCCCAGGTCGCGTGCCAGTTGTATATCGAGGCCAGGCGCACTATAGCCAGTACAGGAGACAACAATAAAGTCGCTAATGTCGTGGTAACTGCGCTGACCTTCGGTCTGCCTTAGAGCTTTTTCCAGAGCTTGCCGGCCAAGCTGGTAGGAGGCCACCTGGTAGGTTTCCATACGGGCGCCGGTGGTAGGCATCTCCGCGTAGTACGTCAGTAAGTCAACTGCGCTCTGGCGGTGCTGGACGTGTGCCGCTTCGAAGAGCCGTCTAATCAAGCGTGCATCATCTGATTTTTCTTTCTGCGTACTCCAATCGGCTCCGAGGATGCGGTCAAGACCATAGTCGAGTATGGTCTGCTGGGTATAGTGATAGGGCGGTAGCGCGGAAGCAACGGTCAGGATACGTGGATAGCTTGTCATGGGTGTCATCCAGGGCGCACTCCAGTTCCGTAGCACGGTCATTTGGTCAAGATACCTTTGGCAAGATACCTTTGGCAAGATACCTCTCGCGGTGGCGCCTAGCCTTTGCTCACCAGAGCTAGCGTAGCCATCTGTTGGCCTTCACTAAAGGCAGTAACCATACCTTGCTCACCAGCCGCCGCACTTGTCTGGCCGGTGCTGTCGGCACCATACCAGGCCTCACCGGCCAGCGTAGCGATGGCCGGTATCACCGCTCCGTCCAGCGGAGCTTTCTGCAATTGAATCGCATCCTGCTCAATCGTGGTAACCCATCCCACGACATTAGCGATGGCGACATCGACGTTGTGCGCATGAGTGCGTAAATTGGCAGTCGCATCAGGCTCGGCTGCTGCATAAGCGGCATGCTCAGCGGCACTGGAGAGATAGCCTGTGAGAGTATGATAGGTCGGGCTTTCGGTTCCCAGTAGACCGAATCCATCTCCGACTGCACCAATATGCTGCAGGGTGCAGGTGCCGGCAAGTGGATGGTATTGTGGTCCACCGCTACCCTGTAGGATGTCAATGATACTCTGCGCCTCGCACTGTATCGCGGTGACATTATTCTGGGCGCCGGCGGTTTTCAAGGCGTCGGCCTGGGCTAGGAGAAGCTGAGTCTCTGTCTCTGCACCCACCAGCAATCCAACCTTGTCCGGTGTAGTTGGATAGCTTACGAGCAGGTGGCCAACGTGAACAAATGACTGTGGTGGGAAGGTACCTGACATCACCGCGTTGCCGGTGGGCAGTATGGCATTGCCTTGTTCTAAAGTGATTTCCAGGCGAGTGCCCAGCGTAAGCAGGTTGGTCCCAGGCTCATCCGGCGTTCCAAGGCTCTGATACGATAGTGAGTAGGTTTGACCGTGCTGGACCAGCGTGCCCAGCGCCAGTACTCGCTCGGTTTGCTCATTGATCATCCAGGCATGGTAGGCGGAGCCGCTGGGTGGCACAGAAAGACCGCTTACCTGTATTGTCAGCGCATTGGTTTGACCTATGGCCTGGGCACTGCTATCCATAAAAGACACCTGCCCGCTTGGTATAGTCGCCGCGGATGACTGCAGCTTGCTTACGGTCAGGAATGTGCCCAGAATAAGTGCGACGATGAGTATACCGGAAATAAGTAGGGTACGCAGCGGTGAGAAGCGGTGTGACTGGCGTTCTGGCGGACTGAGTTCCGGGCGAGGACTTTGGTAGCGTGGAATCGCCGGACGCAGCTCTGGTTGCTCCTCTAGCGAAGTGTAGCCCGGATTTGAGTGTAGTGCTTGAGATTGTGCCGGTGTGTGTCCCACCATACCATTGCTGAGTGTGGTGCTTATGTTAGCGCCACTATTGATTTTGAAGGGCATCCGACCGGACTGCTGTGGAGCTACAACATCATAATAAGCATTGGCAAGTGCACCCGGCTGGCTGAGACGATCGGAGGCTTGCTTGGCCGTAGCGGCGGCCAGAACATAGTCAAGCTCACTGGGAAGGTCCGGGCGCCTCATTTTTATGGAAGGAATGGGCACCTGCAAATGCTGTTGCATGATATCCTTACGTCGTGCACCAGTATAGGGAGGCTCTCCAGTTAAAAGTTGGTAGAGAACCACTCCCATGGCATAGACGTCGGTAGCTGGACTCGCGGCGAGTCCCAGGATTTGCTCGGGTGCGCAAGCTTCGTTCCAATTGCGCAACGCATACCACTCAGCGTCTTTTCTTCCCTGCTCGAGCATTCGACGTATCCCAAAGTCGTGCACCAGTATACGCCCGTCGCGCTGCAGCGAGAGCGCATCCACCGTCAGACTTCTATGAAGCACCAGGTGTTCATGAGCGTACTCGAGAGCGGCGGCGATTTGATCCAAGTATCTCCCTACAGTGAGCATATCCAACCAGCCGCCTTGAACCAGCCGGGTGCCGAGCGAACGTGTAGGTATGGCGGGCCAGACAAGATAGGGCATATCTCCCACTGAGCCATAAGCAACCAGTGGGAGAATATAGGGATGCTGCAGTGAAGCAATGGTGCTTGCTTGATTCGCAATTGTATCGAGCAAAGTAGAGGTATGAGATACGCCAGATACGCTTGGACCCCCTGCGGTCTCCGAACCAAGTGAAATACTTAAGATTCCCAGCACATACTGAGTACCACGCGAAGTATCGCGAGCGGAAAAGAGCGCACCAAGCTCACTTTGCTCTATGAGCTGTTCGACAAGGTAAGAATTAATCCTTGCGCCAACAAATTTCTCAAGCGCTGGGCGTTCCAACATCGGGTAACCTCACAGATCCTTAGTCATCTGTTGGTTCATTGGGTGAACGGCACAGTATCGTGTCATAATCTCGACGCACTATTCAGCCAATAGCTCTTGGATCACTGCCAGCCATACAACGGCATCATAGCAAGCCTGAGGACAATGTGCAAATGTCTATGCCTGTTATCCGTTCTCCAAAACTTACCCAGGAATGGACACATGAGTCGACGCTCGGTTCCTGCTGCTGCACTGCGTCCAGGTGCATGCAGGCCTAGGGTGAAGCGGCAGCGCTCTCTGCCATGTAGCCGCTTATACTTCTGGAGGGACGAGATAGCTAGCGAGCCAGATGAAAGGTGAGAAAATAGAGCGTCGTCCATATGGCGGACAGCGCTGCTATGCCGATGCTCAACCATTTGAACTCCGGTGGTGCCTTGTCAGGGTTTTGCCACCATTGCCAGCAGCTCCATCCGGCCAGCCCAAATGCCGGCGCCAGGAAGATCAGCAGCCACCCGGCAATGGCTGCAAGCAAGCTGAGTGCAAATGCGATAGCTGCGAGAACTGAAGCGAGAACTACGAGCGCCTCCTCGCTATCCGCCGGTGGGCGCTGGAGAAGCCTCTCTGATAGGGCGGCAGGCAAGGTGGCATAGGCTGAAGGTAGCGGCAACATTCGGGCATGTGACTCCAGCGGAGGAGATGCTGGCGTTGCCATTGGAGTCTGCTGAAGTGGCTCTTTCATCTCGGGCTGCTCGAGGGTGCTTTGCAGAGGAGACTCTACACCGTTTACCAGGTGAAGCACCTCTGGGCCATACGTATCCTCGGTGAGTGGAGGCAAATCAACACGAATAGGGTTTCCGCACCGCATGCAGAAGCGGGCAGCGAGGACGTTAGCGGTACCGCAACGTGTGCAAGGTATGCGCCGTTCGTCATCTATTTTGAGTACCGGCATCTTGCCAGTGATGAGCAGAGACCGGGCAGACCGCAGCTCCGCCATCAAGGAGCTCATCGATTGCTGCCGCGCAGTTGGGTCCAGCGACATCGCCTTCAGAATGGCCGCTTCGGTTGGCTGGCTAAGCGCTGGATTCAGTTGGCGAGGCGGCGGCAGCGTGTTCGAGCTGAGTCTGGCCGGTGATTCCGTCGGCTGGTAACCGGTAAGCAGATAGTAAAGAGTCGCACCCATTCCATAAACATCGGTACGCTGATCGGTAGCGCCTGATGCCTGATACTGTTCGGGGGGTGCGTATCCAGGAGTGAAGGCCAGTGCGGCGCCAATCGTCTGGGAGCCACGGTAGTAGAGCTTAGCCAAGCCCAGGTCAATCAGTACTGGAACCCCCTGGCGGTTGAGCTTGATGTTGGCTGGCTTGATGTCTCGATGAATAATAGGAGTCGGTTGTTGGTGCAACGACCACACGGCATCGCAGATAGGAATTAGCCAGTCAAGGATCTGGGTCTCGACCAGAGGAAAGCCGGTGCGGCGTATATGCTGAATGGTGATGTCCTCCAGGGTGTAGCCATCTACATAATCCATCACCAGATAGAGACGCCCTGCCTGTTCGAACAGCGCATAGCCCTGTACCAGATTGGGGTGGCGGGCGTTAATCAAGAACTCAGCTTCGAAATGAAACTGTCTCTGAGTATTGGGATCGCGATAGAAAGCTTCCTTAATCGCGCGCCGGTGGCCCAGAACCTTGTCTTGGGCCCGATAGATATGGCCGAAACCACCACCACCGATATACCCCTGGATGAAATAGCGGTCCAGAAGCAGCGTGCCTGGAGCTAGCGCCGGCGGCTGTGGTGGCGCAGATGACTGCATCGTTGCTGGCGTTCCTTTCGTGTCTCCGGCGCTCCGATCCTGCCAATTCTCGCCTATCTCTCGCCCGCAGAAGGCTGGCTCAACCGCTGGCGAACAATATGTGCGTGAGATAAGGTCAGCTTAACGTCTGTCAAGTATACAGAAGGGTACAGGGTTCGAGCAAGGATGGGGGACCGTTGGCCCAACGACGTCACGGCCACAGAGGCGCCGGACGTATATTGAGCCTTGCACGGAACGCTGATTTTCGTTTATCGTTCGGCACAAGAGCCGCGCAGTGGATTCCAAGCCGATTGAACAAGAGGAGAATAAAAGATAATGGCACGTCGAACTGAGAGCCGGGGGCTAGCCAGCCAGCGGCGACCTTACCTGACTCATACAGCTCCACTATTTTTCGCCCACCGAGGCGGTGCGGCGTTGCGACCGGAAAACACGGTAGAGGCATTTAGTTATGGTCTCTCTTTCGGTGCCGATGCTCTGGAATTGGATATCCAGATGACGCGTGATGGTGAGATTGTTGTCATACACGACCCTACCGTAGATCGCACCACCGACGGCAGCGGGCCAGTAGGGGACTTCACCCGTGAGGAACTGCGCCTCCTGGATGCTGGGTATCATTTCACTACCGATGGCGGACAAACTTACCCTTTTCGTGGGAAGGGTTGCACCATTCCGGCACTCAGTGAAGTTTTGGAGAGGTTCCCCGCGGCGCGTATCAATATTGACTTAAAACAGACGGACCCGGAACGCGAGCGGCGGCTCTGGCGCTTGATTTTAGACTACGAGGTGCGAGATAGGGTTTTGGTGGCCAGCGGTGATGTGCCGATCGGCATAATTCGCTTTCGCGAACTCTGCCAGGGGCAGATTGCCACCTCAGCCAGTGCTCCAGAAGTACGCAACTTTGTCCTGGCCAGCCTCTTCCATACCACCAGCTTACTGCGGCCCGCCTATGACGCGCTGCAGGTGCCGGAAACCTATCGCGGCATTCGCGTGGTGTCGCCGCGCACAGTCAGTGTAGCCCATAGGTTTGGCCTCGACGTCCATGTCTGGACGATAGATGATGTGCCGACCATGCGGCTGCTGCTTAGTTGGGGAGTCGATGGCCTCATGTCGGACCGCCCTGACATACTAGCAGACGTCTTGGGCCGGGATCCTCGACCTCACGGTGATTGACTTTGTCTGCTATGCTAGCAGAAGCGATGCTTGGCCGCGTGGAGATAGTGCCCGGGGAGAACTGGAATGCTTTGCCAGAGGTGTGGGCGCGAAGTGGATGCGAGAGATTACTGCGCCTACTGCGGGGCTCACCTGCTGGCCCACACTGCTGCCACACCGGGTACTTCAACGGGTGTAGGAAAGCGCTCGCATGCCTTTGCTTCAAATCCTGCCGAACATCTCTACCATCCCAGTATTGTTTCGACTTTCTTTCCCCATCTCACCCGGCAGCGTACCCAGCAGGTCCGCTGGCTGCTCACCCTCGGTGTTCTGCTGGTTCTCCTCGTAAGTCTGGGGCGCTTTGTGCCGCTGGCCATTCTCCTTGCGGCTCTTTTGATGCCTCTACTTTATCTCCTCTACTTCTTTGACGCGCAACTTTATGGTAACGAGCCCTTCCGCATCCTGGGTGCGACCTTCGTGCTGGGCGCGGTAGTGGGAGGTGCCATGGGGATAGCCCTCTTCCGGTTCCTCCTCACAGAGTACCGGGCCGGCGCTGCGCCGACTACCGAGTACGTGCTTATCACC
>JBKQTH010000207.1:0-3580 GCA_052143275.1 Ktedonobacterales bacterium
GGACACTACCACAAAGCCTTGGCCGATTACTTGCTTGAGTTAGATATCTCCGTCTACATCATGCATGTCCAAAAACGACCGCGTACTCTCCTCAAATCCGATAAGCGTGACGCTCTGGGTCTGGCCAATCATGTATATAATCAACTGGAGAAAGGCATTCAGGTGGCTGACCGCACACAGTTAGCTCGTCGTGCCCTACCGCCAACGGATGCAGCATCCCGGTTAAAAGGATTAATTGGTCATCGTCATGAACTGGTCCACGAGAGCACCAGACGGAAAAATAAACTCATCGCGCTGTGCGATCAGATCTTCCCTGAATTTACCCAGGTGTTTAGCGATCCCAACTCCCCAACAGCGCTCACCGTACGCGATCGATTTCCCACAGCAGGCGCCATTGCTACGGCAACCCTGGATGAACTGTGTGCGGCGAAAGGGCCGAAACGACCCAGTCGTATCGGCATGGCCCACTTACAAGTTCTTGCAACCCAGAGCATCGGCGTCAAAGACCCTGCCAGACTTGAGGGACTCGTCTTCGAGCAAGGGCAGTTCATCCAAGAGCTCCATCTCTTGCATGCGCACCTCGACCAAATCGATGACCAGATCACCAATATTCTTGAGCATGCGCGAGAAGGCCGTATTTTGCTCTCTATTCCAGGAATCGGAACCTATTCGGCAGCGGCTATTCTGGCCGCCATAGGAAACGTCGACAATTTCGCCAACGCCAGTGCCCTCAAATCCTACTTTGGTTGGGCACCAAACGTGACCCAATCGGGAACAACCGTCGACACAGCCACCTTAACGCGCGCCGGCGAGCGGACCATGAAAGAGGTCATGTATCTCGTGACGCTCCGGAGCATTCGGGAACATGGCCAATGGGCCGACTTGTATCACCGCTTGGTCCAGCGAAAATGCGATTACGATGAGAAATTGCGAGCCTTTCGAGGCAAGATGAAAGTGATAGGACGCATCGCTGGCCAAATCACGGCCATGATCTATGCATTCCTGAAAGCGGACGCAGAGTTGCTGGCCAATACTTCTGCGGGTATTTCACCACCGGAGCCTATGCTGTATGATCCAGACATCCATCAGCTGCACCGTACGGGTCAGTATCACTCGTCGAAGCCCGCCCCACCTATTGAGCGAATCACGTTGCTTCCCAAGCCATAAGTGAGATCTCTACCGGGGTCCAGGAGGCCGCAGGGTCCGGGGGCGCGTAGCCCCCGCTGTGGGTATACCCAGCTGCGAGCGGAGGCGCAGCGGCTTGACCGCCAGGCGGGGTCCCCTGCTAGACTGGGCAAGCGAGCGGGTGATCCCAACTCAGGTTGTCTCTACCGTCCGTCCGCTCGGCACATTCGGCGCAGCAGGGGTGCCGCAGCGGTCAAGCCCAAGCCGGAGCGACCTCGACAGTCATGCTCGACTGCACGGGGCTGACGTTGCCACCACTGTGACAGCTTATGATACAGTGCCTGTGTCTACACTGGGTGCCAGACGGGCAGGAAGCGCCAGAACGGAGCAGACGTGCAATGGATGACGCACCATCATCAGGCGGACCCGAAACGAGGAGCTCCATACCGGTACCAGCCCCTTCTCAGAGCGGCCTGATTCCGGTCGACGGGGTGTGCCTCTATTATGAGCTATTTGGCAGCGGCTATCCACTCGTGCTTGTTCCGGGAGAGGTGGCCGACAGTCGTATCTGGAATGATCAGGTAGAAGCGTTTGCCGAGCACTACCAGGTCGTGCGCTTCGATCGGCGGGGCAGTGGGCGGTCGGAGAGCGGAACGGAGCCTTTTACCTATGTGGGCGATATGGCGACCGTGTTAGGTACGCTGCAGGTGGACCGCGCGTATCTGGTTGGCATCGCCGATGGCGCGACGCTCGCTGTAGAATACGCTCTCGAATATCCCCACCAGGTCGAGGCATTGGTCCTGGTGAACACCACCATTCGCGGTTATGTCCCCGCTACGATAGCACCCGAAGCTCTGGAACGATTTAACGAAATCTTCTCGCACGTGACCGGTGCCACGCCCGAAGAGCGCCTGCAGCAGTTCATCGAGACCAGCTTCAGCCTGCCAGAGTATGCCCCTGAGCGTCCTGAGGCACGTGAGCGAGCGCGCACCATCGCCACCGAGTTTGCCCAGCGTCTGTTGGCGGACCCAGGAGGGATGGAGCGGCGCCAACACGCATGGCTTGAGCCCCCAGCATTTCAACGATTGTCGGAGATCCACGTCCCGACACTGATGGTCGTGCCAGAGCCGCTGATGGGGAATGCTCCGCAGTCTGTAGAGGCGGTCTCGCAAGCTATTGCCGGTGCCAGGGTAGTGACGATGCCGGCACGATCCACCGCGTACACCCTGGACCAGCCCGAAGCGTTTAATCGCATTGTCCTCGACTTCCTCGATGCGATCAACCAGCCACCGAGGCAGTGATGTAGCCGGCCGGAAGGCCCTTATACCCTCTAAACCTTATAACAATAGCCTCAATATTTAGCCCCAATTGGACCTGGACCGTTGATGATAGGGCCATTGCTCACACCGTGTCCATCATGTCTAGCATGTCTAGCATGCCGAAGTCAATTGCTGGTCGAAGGCTAGCGAAATGTGCTGGAAAGCAGCATCAAAGTAGTTTCGGCGATCTCAACCAGCGGCCGAGTAGCGATCCACTCCTGCGGAGTATGCTCATCCATTACGCCGGTGGAGACGGTGAAGACGCGACTGTGCCGCCGCAAGGCGCTGGCATCGCTGCCAATGAAACTGGTCATCGTACTGAAGGGCTGGCCGCGCCGCCGGCGGATCGCCGCCCAGTTGCGTAGCAGAAGCTCGCGCGTGCCGACGGCATAGCCGTCACAATGAGGATCGAAGACTACTTCCGCGCTACCGCCAACCTCACCTGCTGCTTGCTGGAAAGCCGCTTCGATGCCGGCAAGTAATTGGGCGCGTGCCTGGCCTTCTAACAGCGTGCGCACCTCCCCCAACATATTCACCTCGGTAGCTATGGCATTACGAGCAGTCCCGCCCTCGATGCGGCCGATAGAGATACGGGAGGCGTCCTGATCCAGATCGCCGGTGCTGTAACGCGCGCTACGAAACATCTCGATGGCGCTGGCTGTGCCTCCGAGCCCTTTACCAGGATGCCCGCCCCTGCCATGCAGCCTGACGTCGAACGCTATATACGTTGCGGCTCGCGTCACCACTTGGCCCGCCTCACCGGCGTTGTCAAAGACGATACCTTCGTGGACTCCCCAGGGCGCGGGATCGAATGCCTTGGCCCCCAACAGACCTATCTCCTCACCGACGGTAAAAAGCAGCAACAGAGGTGGATGGTCGAGGCCACGTGCACGTAATTCCTCCGCGATATGCAGGATCAGCGCGATACCAGCGCTGTCGTCTGCGCCTAGATTGGTCGTACCGTCGCTGGAAAGGATACCGTTCTGCAGCACCGGGGTATGAGCCAGTCCTGGAGGGACCCTATCCATATGTGCACAGAGTACGAGTGGCCGGTCGGCATCATGCGTAGCACTTCCGGCCGGCATTCGGGCAATGACATTTCCGGCGGCATCACAGGTAACCGCCAATGGTAGTGC
>JBKQTH010000208.1:0-24727 GCA_052143275.1 Ktedonobacterales bacterium
TCAAAAATGCGTCACTTAGATCTTGGCGGAAAGTCAACCAGTCCGAGCGACAGCGTGCTGCAACCCCTGGTGGATAGTTATCACAGCAGCAATCACAGCATTCGTGCGATGGTGGAAGCTATGCTGCGCTCGCCCGCCTTCTTTAGCGCCAAGGCGTATCGCCAGCGCTTCAAGAGCCCGGTGGAGTTCCTGGCCGGTGCTATCCGCGGTCTCGGTATCCAGACCACACTGGGTACGAGTGCGCTGCCTGCGCTGTATAACGAGCTGGGCCAGGTACCATTTGATCCCCCGAACGTTTCCGGTTGGGATGGCGACAAAACCAGCCAGTCCTGGGTTTCGACACAGGCTTGGATGACACGGGTCAATCTCATAAATACTCTGGTGGTAGCCGCTACTGGTAGCGCAACCACAGCACGCCAGACAGTGGCAAGCTCGACTTCGATCTCCAGCTCACCCGTACAGGCGATCATCAACCAACGAAATATTGCGAGTACTAAGGAGCTGACCGATTACTATATTGGCGCGCTGCTCGACAATAACCTCGACAATGACCGCACTGCCGTCCTCTACGATGCCGCCAACCAGTCTGGACAGGGACCGACGTTCGCTTTGTCAGGCGGCGGAAAGATTCCCGTGGTAAGCGTGCGCCAGATGTTGTATCTGCTCATGACCTTGCCTGAGTACCAACTGAACTGAGGGAGTGACATGATACTTTCACGAAGAGCTATGATCAAAGACGGCTTACTTGCCGTCAGCGCAGGCATGATGATGCCGCCTATCTTTGCGCGCGCCGTGCGTGCCGCACACAATGCTGCGCAAGAGGATGCCGTCTGGGCGCAGGCCGCCCAAAATCGCACACTGATCGTGGTGCAGATGGCAGGCGGTAACGATGGGCTGAATACCATCGTACCGGTCACCGAGAGCGCGTACGGACTGTATAGTTCAAACCGCCCAAGTCTGGCTATCCCGCAGTCACAGCTGTTAACGCTGAATGGCCAGGTAGGTATGAATCCTGCGTTGAAGGACCTCCTCCCATTCTGGCAATCGGGCAAGCTAGCGGTCGTCGACGGGGTTGGCTACCCCAATCCCAACCTTTCGCATTTTGAGTCGATGGATATCTGGCAAACCCTGGATCTTAATGGCCAGGGGGCTACCGGCTGGCTGGGAAAATATGTGGCAGGATTGGTAGACAAGGAAGGCCACCCGTTCCAATCACTGGCGTCGGGCTCAGCACTCCCGGTAGCCCTAAGCGCTCTCAATGCCGATGTTCCAGTGGTAGCCAACACCCAGAGCTATAAACTGGCACCCGACCCGGCCGCCGGCGCCGCGGCTGAGGGCGCGGATGCACGAGTCCAGACGCTGCTCCGGCTCTATAACACCTATCCACAGTCCGCACCCTATGCCGCTCTCCTGGATATGCTAAACACCACCGCCCAGAATGCGGTGCAGGGTTCCAAGATTCTGGGCGAGATAGTTGCGAGCTACAAGCCTCTGGCCCAGTATCCGGCGACAAGCTTTGCCCGCGGCCTGCAAGTGCTGGCCGAGGTGATCGTGCAGGATCTGGGCCTGCGGGTGGGTTATGTGACGCTTGGTGGCTTCGACACGCATGCCGATCAGGCTAACACGCAGAACTCATTGCTGGCCCAGCTGGGTGAGGGGCTGGCAGCGTTCTACAATGATTTGGCCGCGCACAACGCTGCCGACAACGTGGTAGTGATGACCTGGTCCGAATTCGGACGACGAGTGGAAGAGAACGGCAACAGCGGCACCGATCATGGTACAGCGGCACCGCTATTTGTCCTCGGCAATGGTGTCCAGGGCGGCTTTTATGGCGAATCTCCCGACCTTAGCAATCTCGACGACGCCGGCAACCTTAAGTTCACCGTAGATTTTCGCTCTATCTACGCTACTGTGCTGGATAACTGGCTGGGAGCCCCCTCTTCTGCCGTTCTGGGTGGCGACTATGGTGACCAGAAATTCCTCGCTCCGCTCTAACGGGACTCCAGGCTAATCACCGGACAAAAGATTTATTTAGGAGCCAGCTTCCAGGTGAGGTCAGACTGCTGAGCGACGACACGCGCGTCGATTGCCGGAATCTGCACACCTGGAGCTGGCTTGATCGTAACTGTTACGTCATTCTCCGTGCCGCTCTGGTGTTCTGGGGTGTACGCACCATCGCCGCCGCTTGGTAGAGATGCCATCAATACTGTAGAACAGCTGGCTGCGCGGTCAAGGTTAGACGTCCAACAAGGGATGCTCTTTTCACCTCTTGTTGAATAATTTCAAATAATTGCTCCACCCTGTAAAAAATAGACTGCGAAGACAATTTGCACTAGAAAGCTCAGGGCGCAGCATAATGCACCCAGCTTGCGATTACGTTCAAACCACCCCCCAATAATGAGAAAGCTTGGCAACGCCATCATCACGTATCGCCCGGCAGAGACAAACACAGCATTTCCAGGGCTATAGATCTTGGGAGATTGAGTGGTAAGCAGGAACAATTCTATCACCAAAACCGTATAAGCGAGCGGCTGCTTGCGTGCCGCAATGACGGCGACCGCAGTGAGGCCAACAAGCGGCAGGAAGTCGATCATCTGCCTGAACTCGGTGAAACTCAAGAATGGCCTCGAGAGATAGAAGTGAATACCCTCAACCAGGCCCACCGGATAGAACAGAGTCGAGTGCCCAAAATAAACCTGTGCATGATAGAAGCCAAGTGGATCTCCGATAGTTTTCCACAGGTACAGCATGAACAGACCGAGGCCAAGCGGAGCGGAAATCAGCAGCAAGGTTACCGGCAGCACATCGCGCCAGCGAAGTCGTTTGCCCCATTCAGCGACGCGAAGAAACTCAATAAGCATTGGTATCACCAGGATGATACCGGTAACGCGCGTGAGAGTCGCGGTCAGTGCCAACAGCGCCGCGAGCCACCAGATGCGCCGGCGTGTTGCCCATAAACACCAAGCAAACGACGCCAGGAATAACCCCTCAGAGTAGGGCGCAGCTAAGAAAAAAGCAAGAGGGTAGGCAAAAAAAGCCAGGAGAGTCCACCGGGTAACCTCATAGCGCCGGCTTTCGTGCATCGCAAGGAATGCCAGACCAACGCTGCCAATCAGCGCGCCGATGCTGTTGACGATCATTCCAGCCAGAACCGCCTGCTTGCCAAAGAACAAAAAGTTCACCGCTGCGATACAGAGCGGATACAGTGGAAAATACGCGCTCCGATAAAGACTGGTGTACCCGTATAGAGCAATACTGGTATAGTCGACCGCATCGAACTGGCGCCAGTGCATAATCATAGCCGCAGGTGAAAGGGACAGGCCTAGATGGTGCCGCCAATTGATGACAACCTGTACCAGGTAGGTCAACAGAAAGAGCGCCACCCTGCTGGCCAGCCATATTCCTGCCGCGAGTTTGATGAGCCTACGAGCGTCGGTACCCAAGCCCTCCGTTACCTTAGCTACTACCACCCTGGGTCGCTTCACTGTAGGGGCTAACGCATCCTCGATAGACCAGCGGGAATGGCTTGCCGCCGGCTTGTCGTTTCCCATTACTCTATATCCTTCGCCCTTTTGGTATTGTTGAGAGCCGAAGACCAGTATATATCCGTGTATGAACCCGGGGGAAGTAGGCTGTGCAGGAGGTAGGTAACATGTACTGCCTATGAGGCAGTTGCGGGGTCGAGGCTAGATGTCATACAATGTAGTAGCTGGCGCTATAATGTTGAAAGGTAGCTGCATTGTATGCTCGACACCAGGGCCTCTTCTAAGTCCATGCGGGCGCGCGGTTTCCCGCGCCTTCCGCTGTCTACTCCTGCCGCTGCCTGATATCCGAACCGCTCTCGCATTCTCTCTGGCCGCCCGGTAGGGGTGGCCTATTTTGTTGTTCTCAATGAACAAGAGAGAAAGATAACATGACCAATCCATCCAAGACCACTGACCATAATGTGAACCGTGCCAGATCGAATACGCGGCGTTGGTATGTTACCACTGCTATTCCTTACGTAAATGCGAGGCCCCATATTGGTTTTGCGTTGGAGGCGGTGCTCACTGATTCACTGGCGCGCTATCACCGCCTCCGCGGCGACGATGTACGTTTTTTGACCGGTACCGACGACAATAGTCTCAAGAATGTGCGCGCCGCCGAGCGCGAAGGTGTGCCCACCAGTGAATTCATTGCTCGCAACGCCCAACACTTCGAGGCGCTGGGGGAGCAGCTCGATCTCTCGTTTGACGACTTCATCCGCACCAGCACTGACCCCCGACATATCGAGGGCGTCACTAAACTGTGGCAAGCCGTCGATGCCAATGGTGACATTTATTCCCGGCCTTATCGTGGACTGTATTGTGTCGGCTGCGAACAGTTCTACACCGAGGATGAGCTGATAGACGGTCTGTGTCCCGAGCACCTCACCCGGCCCGAAGTAGTGGAAGAAGAGAATTACTTCTTTCGTCTTTCACGCTATGGTGACCAGTTGATCGACTTGATCGAGTCCGACCAGCTGCGGGTGCTGCCCCGAACTCGCAAGAACGAAGTGCTGAGCTTTATTCGAGGTGGCTTGCAGGATTTCAGTGTTTCACGTTCACAGTTGCGAGCTCGCGGCTGGGGGATTCCGGTGCCGGGCGACCCCGAACAGGTCATGTATGTATGGTTTGATGCTCTGGGTAACTATGTGACCGCACTAGATTATGCGCACGACGGGCCGCTGTATCAACGCTACTGGGTACAGAATCCTCAGCGAGTGCATGTAATAGGCAAAGGCATCATACGTTTCCATGCGGTCTATTGGCCGGCAATGCTCCTCTCAGCTGGAGTGCCACTGCCGACGACTATCTTTGTTCACGGTTATGTGACAGTGAGCAGTGAGAAGATGAGCAAATCCTTGGGCAATGTCGTTGATCCGGTGGAGTTGGCCGAGAGGTATGGCACTGATGCTCTCCGTTACTACCTGTTACGCGAGATCCCTTCCACCGAAGATGGAGATTTTACGCTGGAGCGGTTCATTCGCTCAACCAATGCCGATCTGGGTGACCGCCTGGGCAACTTGCTCAACCGTACCGTCAGCATGATTGGACGATACTACGACGGTAGAGTGCCAGCACCTCACGCCGTTGACGACGCTGATTCCCTGCTGATCGAGTCAGCGCGCGGATTGCTTGAGCGAATTGACGCTGCAATGGAGCGCTATGCACCTCATGAGGCTCTGGGCATCCTCTGGGAACTGGTGGACGCTGCCAACAAGTATGTCGAGGACTCGGCACCCTGGTCTCTGGCCAAGCACCGCAGCAGTGGAGGCAGCGCCGGCGCGGCCGCCGGAGAGCGACTTGAGACTGTTCTCTACAATCTGGCCGAAGCGTTACGCCTGGTTGCCTATTTCTCGCAGCCGTTTATCCCTGGTATAGCTGCCGGCATCGAGACCCAACTTGGCGTCTCGCCGGACAGCCATACCAGGCGCTCGTCAAAACGATCGCATATCGAGGCTGGTACCTGGGGTAGGTATCCGCCCGGCACACAAGTCGCGCCAGGCGAAGTTCTCTTCCGCAAGCACGAGCTGCCTGAAGCATCCGATGCGGATATACCTGCCAATACTCTCTAGGAGTTGGGTACGGCATGGTGAGCGGTGATTGCGGCCCAAAAGAGGTTGGCAAGCTGGGCATACCCCAACGACGAGGGATGGAAACCATCGGACGAGACATAGTCGGGGTGGCTGGCCAGATCGGTGTGGTACAAATCTACCAGCACATCACCATGCTGCAGAATGATCGGGTCCATTACAGCGTTCCACTGGAGCGAGAGCTTTCGCACCTGTGCGGAGGTGGCGCCCTCTACGCAGGCGCCACCTCCTATCCCGTCATCCTGCGCAAAGAATGGCAGCAGACTCATGTCCGGCGTGTTGGCAACAAAAACCCTGGCACGAGTCTTGGTCGCAAGTTGTGTAAGCAAGGTACCAAGATCAGCCTTATATTGATCAAGGGGAGTACATTCTCGGAAATCATTGCCGACCAGCCAGACGGTAACAAGTGTCGGATGAAAAGCTATGGCCTGTGGCAGTTCCTGCTGCAAGGCATCATGCAGAAGGATACCGCTTACTCCTAAGTTTAATGACAATGAGCCTTTCGGCAGCTGGGCAATAATTCTGGGCACGTAGCCATCGGTAGCAGGATTGTCCGCGCCAACCCCGAGCGCGTCAGAGGCCCCAATGGCGGTATAAATTACTGGCGGCACTATAGTTGCCGTGGGAGTCGCCCGCAAGCTAGACTCAGCAGATGAAGCCGGCGCTGCCTGGTCAGCCGAGCTACTACACGAAGCTAGTGCCAGAGCCAAAAGTATTAACGGCATCGACCGCTGGCGGCTAATCCATCTAAGCAAGCGGTATGGATGGCTTCTGCGCATATAAACTGCTCCCGGATCTTTTTGCTGCCCCACGTCCATGGATCTGACATAGGAATCGTAGCTGCAAGCAATTGGTATGGTCAAGGTAGTTATTGCCAAGTGTGGCTTCGAGAACGGATATGATACGCTTATTAGACAGGTGCCACTTGAGGACGGCCACAACAGCCACCAGAAGGGACGACAAGAATAGTATGCGAGTATTGGTAACCGGAGGCGCCGGATATATTGGCAGTGTGATCGTGGAAGAACTGGCCAAAGTGGGGCACACTCCGGTGGTTTATGATTCGCTGGTTAAGGGACATGTTGGCGCTCTGGAGCCAGACGTTCCGCTGGTGACCGGCGACGTTCGCGACAGCGATCGCCTTAGGACGACGCTGCGCGAGTATCAGATCGAGGCTGTCATTCACATGGCGGCCTTGATCGAAGTGGGCTTCTCAGTGACCAATCCTGATCGTTTCTTCGAGAACAACGTAGGCGGCAGTATGAGTGTCCTGCGGGCGATGATCGACACTGGGGTGAAAAAACTAGTGTTTAGCTCGACCGCCGCAGTGTACGGCGACCCGATTTCACTGCCCATTACCGAGGATGCACCTCTGCAGCCAACCAACCCCTATGGTGACTCCAAACTGCTGGTCGAGCGTATGCTTGGCTGGATAGCTCCGGCCCACGGTTTGACCTGCACTGCCCTCCGCTATTTTAACGCTGCCGGCGCCACCACCGCGAACGGAGAGATGCATGAGCCTGAGACCCACCTGATTCCGCTGGTGCTCCGAGCTGCGAAAGAGAACCAGCCAATTACCATCTTTGGCACCGACTACCCCACAGCCGACGGCACGACCATTCGCGATTATGTTCATGTAGTGGATTTAGCCGGTGCCCATCTGCTGGCGCTTGCCCTCGTGGACCCGGGCTTGCACGTCTATAACGTCGGTAACGGTAATGGCTATTCCGTGAAGCAGGTGGTCGAGGCGACCCGGAGGGTTACGGGCATGTCACTACCAGTCGACAAGCAACCACGTCGACCGGGTGATCAAGTCGCGACAGTAGCCAGTTCCGGACGAATACGAACTGAGCTGGGGTGGAAGCCGCGCTTCGCTGATCTGGATATCATCATCGAGAGTGCATGGAACTGGTACCAGGATCATCCACACGGATACACTGACTCGAGAGAAGTCGACAAGACCCAATAAGAACCTGGTAGAACCAATGGACATGACCTCGTGACATCGTGAGATCATGTCCAGCCAGAGAACTTAGACGACAATTGCCAGTCCCAACTGGGCAAGCGACGCACTGAACGGGCGAGCTGCATTCACAATCAGTCGGTGAGCATCTTCGGCACCGATCAACGAGGCACAGCGATTCTCAAAGCTGGTAAGGAGGGTCGCTATGGCGTCGGCGACGTCAGCCAGCGGAAACGAGGAAATCCGATGTCCGGGCAACGGTGAAAGCCAGCCGGTGGCGTCCAGCTCAAGAATCCGAAGTGGCGGCTGTTTCACTGCGCTATACGCCAGTGACTGGCGGATTAGGCCGTCTACGGTGTCCTTTGCTATCACTGTGCCCGCCTGATCGACTACTTGTCTCACAACGAGGGCCAGCAATTGCCACTGCGCGTCGGCGACATACTCGCTCGGGTTTGCCGAAGCAATGGGCATCGTCTGCATGTCGCTAAAGAGTTCGTGCGTGGGTAGCTCCTCGTTGGCCGGTGGTGAAGGCCGGCGTTGCTGAACCTCGTGCCGCAAGGTGTAAGAGGGCGGCGTTTCAGGCGATAGCCCTGTGATATAGGGCGACGTCTGAGCCTGAAACGACTTCCTGCTACTGGGAGGGGTCTGAACCACCCCTCGTGATTCCAGCTGCTGCAGTGTAGAATCCAGAATTTGCTCGAGTTTAGAATTGCCAGGAGTGATTCCCGCCGTGTCCATTCCACCGGCCAATTCGTCCTGGCGGATGGTCCCCTGGCTCCAGGTGGCGAGATCGCCAAAGCTCTTCATCGGATTCTCTTTATGACCGTGGACTTGCACCAGGCGACCGGTCTCGAAGTACAGGTGTAGAACGCCAAAACGCTCGGTGTTGCGCAGAACCAGGCGTACGGTCATGTGCTGCGAACGAATCGCCGCGATATCAGCAGACAGGCGAGATAACGAATTGCTATGCCCCATAACTTTCCCTTGGCAAACTGTTGCGCATCGTCTTCTTCTCCCGGTTCGTCATTGGTTAAATGGTTGTGGCAACATTCCGGAGGCGCGAGGCATGCCACACACACTACAATACGCCTCAACCGAAGCCATCACATGGCCGTTTACGCAGGTATTGCGCCATATGACCTCTGAAGCTCGAGCATTAGCATTACTGGATGGCTCGGCTACTTGCGGCGTTGCTGCCGGCAGCTCGAACTCTTCGCCTGTTGGACGCAGCGGCGCGCTGTTCAGTCCGGGGGTAGCACCAGGAGCATATACCCCGTAGGGCCCGTTATGTCCGTATCCGTAAGGGCGACCTGTGGCCGCTGACTGGTACCCAGGAGGATAGCTGCTAAAACCATGAGGGCTGTAAGCACTATACGCGCTGTACGTTCCGTCAAGGGTCGAAGCAGACGCGGCTGCCGGAAATAGCTCTGCCCGTTGCTGGCGCCTGCGACTTCTCATCGCCAGCAGAACAATAAGTAACCCCACCAGCGCCACGAGCGCGGTAGCCAGCGAGATCAGAGCAACCAGGCTCGGCTCAGTGCTCCCCACTGAAAATTCGGTCAACGCGGCCTGATCAGCGTACTGCTTGAAAGGTAGAACGCCTCGAAAGTCCGGATATCGCGCACTCAAAGCATCGAGCTCACTGGCCGAAGTATGCCAGTGCCCATTGGCAGTCGAAGCATAGTCGTCAAAGGCCTGTCGCCACTGCTTCTCAAAAGTCCCCGTACGTGTGTCAATGCCGGTAGACTCAAGTAGCTCGCGTGCACTATTGCTGGATCGCAGGAAGAAACTACCGATAGGGTCGTCGGTCGCGCTATAGCTGACAATACCAACAATGTTGCCGTTGGCGTCAAGGGCAGGACCACCGCTGTCGCCATGTTCAATAGGACCGCTTACCTGGATTATGCTGGAACCATTGTCATTAGATTTGATTGCTTCCACATCCAGGCTATCCACCGATGGAGTCACCAGATCAGTGGTATCGTACGTGTCATCCGGATGGCTGGCATCTCCATTGCCAGGAAATCCAATGGCGGTCAAGTGGTCTTCCACCGCTACCTCATCCGAATTGTCCAGCGATATATTGGGTGTATCGGACATACCAACTTGCAACACTGCTAGATCGTTATCCGTAAATGAGCTTTCTCCCTCCAGCGTTGCCGTCATATGTGGTGCTTGCATTAACGCGCTTAGCGGATCAGTGGCATCTGTCGCCCCATTGGTATCTGGTCCGGTGTAGCTAGCATTCAGCCAGGCCAGGTACTGAGGTGCTGAATAGGAGGTGTTAAACAGGATGCCGGCGTCAACTATTGATTGATAAGAAATTTGGTCGGGAGTAACCGTCCCCCCCAGGTTGAGGCAACTGGCATTGGCATTCAGCAAGGTGGCGATGTCACTAGCCAAGGCCTGAATGATGGCGGAATCAAGGTCAGGTTTATCGATACTTACCACATGGTCGGCGGTAAGGATATCACCATTGGAGTTAATAAACGCTCCCGTCCCAAGCCCGGCAATCGTGAGCGTATTACCACCGCCCGGCAGGGTAGACTCTTGGCCACAGACCAGGAAAGTAATCGAACCCTGGTAGAATGCTCCGACACGCACAATTGCAGGCTCAGCAATATCTACCGCACGGATAACAGGGTCACTAAAATTCCCACCTGGCGGTCTTCCCTGCGCAGCTACTGGCAGTGCCATTGATACGTATACTAATAGCATTCCTAGCAAGCCAACCAAACCAAAAAAAGCGGACCTCTCCAGACGGTGCCGTCGTCTGTGGGTGGGTCTTCTGGAGATCCTTGCTCCAAGGAATAATCTCATGGCAGCTATGCATCCCCTTTACCATGGGAAAGAAATGGAAATCTGGCGTAGAGACCAGCGCTACCATCTCACGACTCATCCCCTGTAGCGTTATCCATACCAAAAAACCAAAAAAGATGGCATTGGTTCGTTAGCTTTTTGTTAGCTTTGCATAGCACGCACTCGTTCAAAACACTCGCTGCAGTAGACTGGCTTGTCGCTTCGAGGCAGGAAGGGCACTCGATCTTCTTTGCCACACTCAGCACACGTGATGACATGCATCTCGCGTGGCGCACGCTCCCCATGGGAACGCCCCATGTTCATTCGACGCTGCTGACGGCAATTCGGACATCGTCCGGGCTCGTTGAGCAGACCCTTCTGCTGGTAAAACTCTTGCTCGCCAGCGCTAAAAACAAACTCCTGACCACAGACACGACACTCAATTGTCTTATCTTCGAACATTCTGCGGCAACCTCCACAGGTAAGTGCGCGGGGAATATCTCCCAGTGCAGCAAGCCGGTGACTTGCTGTTTGCGTGCTCGTACATGGCTAATTTTTGCCTGGTCGAGCGTGGGCCCAGAATACACTATTTGGAGCCATCTGGCAAGAACGAATCTCTGCATTTCCACATACAGTGCTTTCATGACATACAATTGGGAGAGATACGATCGATACTGCGCACTAGAATGGTAGAGTGGGGCTCATGCCAGATACGCCCGACAGGTTTGACCGAATTGACATTGCCAGGGGCACCGACCATGCCGTGCCCCTGGCTCCCGGCATGCCGCTTCGCTTCGATCTGGTGGCACACGGCCCCGATACCCTAGCGCGCGCCGGCCTGTTGGTGACCCCGCACGGCAAGGTCCCCACCCCTGTCTTCATGCCGGTAGGTACCCATGCCACCGTGAAGGCAGTGGGACCGGACGACCTAGAAGCCATCGGCACCCATATTCTGCTCTCGAACACCTATCATCTGCTTCTGCGCCCGGGTCCGGAACTGGTAGCTCGATTTGGCGGGCTGCACCAGTTTATGAGCTGGCCTCATACCATCCTCACTGATAGCGGCGGCTTCCAGGTCTTCAGTCTAGGCAAAATGCGTGTGGTATACGATGATGGCGTACGATTCCGTTCCCACCTCGACGGCGCAGAAGTAGTCTTAACTCCAGCGCGTGTAATGCAGATCGAAGCACAACTGGGTGCCGATATCATTCTGCCTCTGGATGAGTGCCCTCCCTATCCCTGCCCGCCAGAGGTGGCGCAGCGAGCAACCGAGCGGACTCATCGCTGGGCAGAGCGGGCACTGGCTGGACGTGTACGACCAGAAGATCAGGCGCTCTTTGGTATAGTCCAGGGCGGTGTGAACGCCGAAGACCGTAGAGCCAGCGCGCAGTTCATTGCGGGATTGCCCTTTGATGGCTTCTCCATTGGAGGGCTTTCGGTGGGAGAGCCAAAGCCCAAAATGTGGGAGATGCTTGACGCCGCCATACCATCGCTACCAAATGAAAAGCCTAGGCATCTACTGGGAGTGGGGTCTCCCGACGATCTGCTCGAGGCCATCGCACGTGGAGTAGACATGTTCGACTGTGTGTTGCCCACCCGCACCGCTCGTACCGGCGGGCTGTATACCGCCACCGGCCGTCACAACATCCGCGCGGCCCGCTTCCGAGATCAGGAGGGGCCACTAGACCCCAGCTGCGATTGCTATACTTGCCGGACGTTCAGCGCTGGCTACCTGCATCACCTGATACGATCGGAACAGGATGAGAGTCGAGGTGAACTACTCTACTACCGCCTCGCCAGTATACACAATCTGCGTTTCTTGATCCGCCTGGTAGAGGGAGCCAGGCGGGCAATCCTGGATGGCACTTTCGCCAGCTATCGTGCACAGTTCCAGGCAGGCTTTGTGCCGCCGAATCAAGAGAGGGCCAGCGAGCAGCGTAAACAAAGAGCCGTACACTTTGAATCTCTGCACTAGGCTACATCGTTTCCTGAAGTTGATGGAGTTTCGAGAAAAAGAAAGAGAGACCGATGCGCCGCGTAGCAGTTGTGAATGTGAGTACTGGGGAAACACTGGCTGAACAGGCCGTAGTCGCCGATACACTAATGGCGCGCTTTATTGGCTTGCAGGGAAAGCGCGGACTCCCGGAGAGCAGTGGGCTGGTTCTTTTGCCGACTAATGCCATTCATACTCTTTTCATGCTGATGCCCATCGATGTGGTGTTCGTCAGCCAGGCGGGTAAAGTCCTTCGTGTCGGTCGTCACCTGCGGCCCTGGCGTCTTGGTCCGATTGTGCCCAAAGCTCTCTATTGTATCGAGCTTCCAGCAGACAAAGCGGCCGCCACCAGCATCGGACACAGCATCGAACTACGCGCCATCGCCTGACCCTCTACTTCGCGCGCTCGACTCGCTCGATATGTGCGCCCAGGACGCGAAGTTTGGCCTGCAGATCGTCATAGCCACGCTCGATGTGTTCCACACCCCAGATGCGCGACCTGCCCTCGGCACATAGCGCTGCAAGCAAATACGAGGCACCCGCCCGGATATCAGGCATCGTCAGATCGGCGGCATGCAGCGGTGTAGGGCCACGAATGATGCAGCTATGCTGAAAGTCCCGTTCGCGGAAGCGACACTCCATCTCGCCAAGACACTTGGTGTAAAGTCCAATGTCCGCACCCATGCGATTAAGCTCATACGTATAGCCAAAGCGATCCTCAAACACGGTCTCATGTAAGACCGACATGCCACGCGCCTGGGTCAGAAGTACAGCGAATGGCTGCTGCCAGTCGGTCATAAAACCAGGATGAACATCGGTTTCAAGAGCAATCGAACATGGCGACTGGCCATTATCGAAGAAGCGGATGCCATCTTCTTCGACGTCAAAGTCCAGGCCCACACGATAGAGAGTATTAAGAAAGGTAAGCAGAGTTCCCTGGTCCGCCCCAATCAGACGCACATCACCGTGAGTCAGATAGGAGGCAATGGCAAGCGAAACCGCCTCGTTCCGGTCGGCTAGTACACGCTGTTCCGCTCCATGCAACCTCGCCACTCCCTCGATAACAATCTTGCGATCCACGCGCTGCTCGATGATCGCCCCCATCTTTTGCAGAAATTTAATCAGGTCCATTATCTCTGGCTCAATGGCAGCATTTTGGATGACAGTTTTGCCTCGAGCAAGCGTGGCGGCAATTATCAATGTTTCGGTGGCCATGACGCTGGGGTATGGTAATGCAATGGTTGCGCCTTTCAGGCCATTGGTGGTGAAATGATACAGCCCATCTCGCTCCTCGACTATAGTTCCCATTTGCGCAAGACCTGCGAGATGATAATTGATGGGGCGGGGGCCTATCCGGTCGCCGCCAGGCGCAGGAATAACCGCATGTCCTACCCGATGCAGCATCGGGCCCACGGTCAAGACAGCCAGCCGATTCTGGCGTCCAAGCTCTAACGGTACGACCGTGTTGCCGATCGAGCTGGTTTGCAAAGCAACAAGGTTAGGTTCCGGCCAATCAGTTACTGTGCCTAAGGATTGAAGCACACGCTCAGTGATCGTTACGTCGCCAAGGTTGGGGGGGGCATTATGGATGACGCAGCGATCCTCAGTTAGAAGCGAAGCCATCATCAACTTAGAGACCGCGTTCTTCGCCCCGCTGAGCCGAACCTCGCCATGTAAGGGCACGCCTCCGTCAATGATATAGTGCGCTGTACTGGGAGTGTCATCAAACTCTGACGCAGAGTACACACTATCCAATGTGACTTCCTTCTCTAAGCATCGCTGGCTTCTCGTTGGCCAATCTAGAGCCAGCATAGCGCGTCTGCAGTTACGGTGTCAACCAGGGAACGGAGCGTTACACAAGTCATCGCCAGGCCACATTGCACCTGAGTGCAGATTAGAAGCACCGGCGGGCTTGCCGGAACAGCAGCAAGGGGGTAAAGAAAAGGATATACTGAAGAAGCGGGGACTATACTGGTGAAAGGCGGTTCTGCCGATATGCCCGATATGCCCGATATGCCCGATATGCCTTATATGGGTGCGATTCGCGCGGCGAGCGCCAATCCGGAGCAACTGGAACGGCTCTATCAGTCGGCTCGCCATGATCATGAGACGGAGCCTTTTGCCCGAGCGATACTTATATGTGCCGGCAGCTCACCCGAAAATCTCCTTTACTCAGCCTGGTATTACCGGCTACAGCAGCGGGCGCGTAGTGATGGAGAGACCGAGCGCCGTAGCGTCAATTGGTGGCTTGCAGTGGAGATCAGCCTAGCGCTTGGGTTGGCTTTCTGGCTGCTTTCGGCTCCGACGTGGCAAATGGTGGATAGTGTACCTTATCTGTTGCTCCTGTGGGCTCCCATTACTGCGATCGCTCTGATTGGCTTCGTGAGCCTAGGCGGGCACCGCCGGTACAGTATCGCCATTATTATGATTCTTGCGGTGGTCGCGTTGACCGCCTATGTCCTTCTAGTAGCATCACAGCTCCCCTTGGCCACACAGAAGAGTTATCTGGATCTCATGCTGGTCCATGTGCCTCTGCTTGCCTGGGGCGCACTTGGTATCGCCGTGCTGGGGTGGGGATCCTCGGCAGGTAACCGGTTCGCTTTCCTCAATAAGTCTATTGAAACCGTTGGGACAGCAGGAGTATATGCCATTGCTTTAGGCATCTTCATCGGCATTACCTATGGGCTTTTCCAGACCATCGGTATCGAATTTCCAGATATCGTCACCCGGCTGCTGCTAGCTGGTGGGGCCGGTCTGATTCCGGTAATGGCGGCCGCTAGTGTCTATGACCCGCAACTTCAGCCCTCGGCACAGGAGTTTCGACGTGGCTTTGGCAGAATCCTCGCCATCCTCATGCAGGCATTACTGCCACTGACACTCATTGTCCTTGTAGTCTATCTCTGTCTTATCCCCTTCAATTTCTCTGAGCCTTTTATTCAACGCAACGTCCTGATCATCTATAACATTGGCCTGTTTGGCATTATGGGATTACTGGTTGGCGTGATACCTGTGCGCGAGGGGGATCTGGGGCAGCGCTATTCAAAGGCATTGCGTCTCGGCATCATGGCGGTGGCAACGCTCGCTACGCTGGTGAGTCTGTACGCCCTGGCCGCCATCATCTACCGCACCGCAGAAGGCAGCCTGACAATGAACCGACTGGTGGTGATCGGCTGGAATACGATCAATATCGCACTTCTGCTCGCGTTGCTGACAGCGCAGCTACGCGCCAAGCACCGCAGCTGGGTGGAAGCGTTACAGTCGGTGGTGAGGCTGGGAACCGTCGTCTATATTATTTGGGCCGCGTTTCTCGTACTTGCGCTTCCCTGGGTCTTCTGATGATTTTCAGGCATGGGCCTCAAAACTCCCCAAGGCGTCCAGGGTTAGTGTGACGGCAACGATAGCGGCGGTTTCCGAGCGAAGTATCCGCCGGCCCAAGGTGACAGGGATGGCGGCGTGCTGCCTCAACACCGCTACCTCACCCGCTGAGAAGCCTCCCTCGGGCCCGACGAACAGGCGAATCTCGGGAACTTCCCTTAGTACGCGGCCGGAGAGGGCTGTCGCTAACGCACCTCGTAGCGTGGAAGTCTGCTCTTCTTCCCAGGGTACCAGCGCGATCCCACCCGGTGGAAGGCTATGCAGCGCTTGCTGAAGTGATTGTGGCTCTGAGAGTTCCGGCAGGTGCGTGCCACCACATTGCTCCATGGCCTCAGACACTATTCTGGCCCAGCGCCGCTGCTTTAAGTCACTGGCCTCCGGGGTCGCCGCTACCGCTCGCTCAGAGAGCATTGGCACAAAACTGGCGACACCCAGCTCAGTACATTTTTGCAGCACAACCTCATACTTTGCAGCCTTCAACATTCCCTGGCAGAGGACTAGGCGTACTGCAGGCTCTAGACCATTCACCAATCGGCGTTGGCCCAACCGGACTAGAACTCGGTTGCGCGTCATGGCCAGCAGTTGCGCCTCGTAGACGCCTCCAGCGCCATCCAGCAGGCTGAGCACGTTTCCCGGAACTAGTCTCAGGACGCCTCTAGCCTGATGCGCGATCTCAGCAGGCAACTCCAGTTCGGTCTCCGGAGTCAGATCCGCAATATAGAAGCGCCCTGCAGACATCAGTTGGCCTTCTCTCCGATGAGAGTGATCCAGTCACCCTCAACAAGCTCTTTGATGCCGGTCAAACCAGCAATTTGAAGCGGTTCCTCGGCCTCATGACGGCGCTCGGCAATGATGCCGCTAGCGATCAGCGTACCGCCGGAGCGTGTGGCGCGGAGCAGTGACGGCGCAAGCTGGGCAATAACTCGGGCAATAATGTTCGCCACCACAACATCATAGGTGCCAACTTCCGCACCCAATCTCACCACCTCGGATGCAAGCGGCGAAAAAGGCTCGCCAGCCGCTCCCTCCAATGTTGCCAACCGCGCATCTATCTGGTCTAATAGGCCATTGGCGGCGGCGTTTGCTTTGGTAGCTTCTACCGCGACCGGGCTGACATCCAGCGCCACAACGCTACCGGCACCCAATTTAATGGCTGCCAGCGAGAGTATACCTGATCCGGAGCCGACATCCAACACCCGATCACCCGGATGCAAAGTCTGTTCCAGCGCCAGTATGCAACTTCGAGTGGTGGGGTGTAGTCCAGTTCCGAAAGCCATGCCGGGATCTAACTCGATGACGGCCTCGTTCAGCTCAGGCTGGTAGTCACGCCAGGTGGGCTTGATGACCGTGCGCTGGCCAACATGGGATACCTGGTAGAACTCCTTCCAGGCGTTGGCCCAGTCCTCTTCTGCAAGACGTCTTGTGCTGATCTCACCGATATGGCCAAAGCCGATCTGGCGCAGATGCCACACCCCCTGTTCGATGCGTAGGCGAGCCTCCTCACCACTCTCGTCTGCGGGCACATAAACCCGCACCGTCACCGGTGCGTCAGGTAGCACCTGCGCCACCTGTCCGTCGTCCAACAGCGTATAGGGCTCTTCGATAGCAACACCGCCAGCGGCGTAGCGGCTCATTACCTCGCTGATCGCCTCGATCGCCTCTGATTCAGCGGTAATACTTAATTCCAGCCAGTAGCTACCGGGCATTAGTTTCAGCCTCACTTTCCAGCCAGCAACCAGTGTCAACTGTCGTGTTCCGGCGACCAATGCGGTCACAATTCGGTCACAACCTTATTCGCTGGTCACGTTCCACCTGCTGCACATCGTGACACTGGGCGCTCTACATGGTATCATGGCGGCGACCAACGCAAAGGTCACATATGAGAGCCTGCGCGGAACACCGCTTTGGCGGAACACCGCTGCAGTACTGGCAGCATCACTGGTGGCTCCGGCCTGGTACTAAGCTGTGCGCTATCGGTGTATACTGCTAAGATAAAGCTAGGGCATCAACGAGCATATAGTGTGCTGACCCAGGCAACGCATGAAGCCGCCTAACGAGCAATAGCAAGTGCGCCGCAGCACCATATCATGATAAGCAGGTTATCTGGAGAAGGGGGCCGGTGTGTCCACTGATATCGATGCGTTAGAGAAAAGTGTAGAACAGTCAATTGCCGAAGAGCCGGAGCGTGAGGCTGCCGACACCGAGAACTATGGGCTTGCTCACGCGGCTGCCGAAGGCATGAATCGCTACTATCACTTGGCCAAGCGCCAGGCCTGGGAGATCAAGACTCTCTCCTGGGGGCAAATCTCGCCGGTCCCGGAAGGCACAGGTTCCGCTGAGAAACGCGCTCGCCGCCACACGATGTGGCGCTCGGTCGTTACCCAGCAGCTCCAAGCAGACATGATCGCAGCTCAATGCTCAGTACAATTGCTTAGCGCATCGCCTGATACGGAAGCTCGGCTCTACTATACCACTATGTCTCAGGACGAAGCCCGGCACCTGGAAGCATGGATGCGACTCTCTGAAGCCGTCGGCGGCACCTGTGAGCCTGATCCCTATCTGGAGCGCTTGGGCATCCTGACGATGAATGTGGACACCCTTGAGGAGAAGATCTGGCTGTTTCAGGTCGCGTTCGAGGGACTGGTAATCCCGCGGTTCCGTCAGATTGCTAAGGCAGCGCCCAATACCGTACTGGCGGAAATCTGCAATCGTCTAACTGTCGACGACGGTATTCACCACGGATCAGGGGTTTGCTATGAACGCCTTCTGCTGGCCCGCTCGACGGATAAGACCAAGCGTGCGATCGAGCGTGTATCAAAGGAAATGTGGCCTCTCTTCGTTGAGCACTTGATGTGGCGCCCCCGTGAGCGAGCCTGGGCCACCGCTTCACTTCGCGCACACGACATCGAGATGGTCAAGGGGCAGCGGAACGAGGCCCTCAAATTGGCAAGCGACTTTGGTATGGAGATTGATCTCGAATTCTAGATGTTTCTACTCACCTGAGGCACGGTCGGCTGGCGCTAACCCTAATCATCCATGAAATCTGCGTGATCAGGACAGAAGGTATACGCAGCCCGTCCCTGAGAATCGGCTATTTCTTTCTGCGGCTGTAAGGCAGGCAGTATTTTTCGGCTCGTATGCGCCTCACACATCTGGTGAGGACATCCAGGGACGGAGCAATGCTCGGTTGCCGGGTGGCTACAGTAGTCACATGTGCCTCGCAACTGGACTGCTCCTTACTCACTCTCCGCCGTCGAACGTGGTGTATTCGATTCTCGTTATATCACGCCCGAACAGTAGTCATCCAACCCCTAGAGTTGCTCTGACAAACGGAAAAACATTAACGGCTGTCACTCGTAGTAACTACTGAGGAGAAGTTACACGACCAGTTCGCCAGAAAGGGACAACCAAACGGAAAGTCCGGACCAGACGCAGCCGACTATAACCGTAGGTATGGCTTGTCAATTGCTAGCGCGCGCGCTGCGCCTGCGCTGTTCGCGCTGCGGCAAAGGGCGGCTTTTCGACCACGGATTTCACATGTACGAGCGCTGCTCTTACTGTGGCTGGTCCTTCGAGCGCGAAGAAGGGTACTGGACCGGCGCAATGGCGATAAATCTAGTGGTGACCGAAGTAGTGGTCGCTATTGGGGTTATACCGCCAGCGGTGCTTCAGGCCCCTTTGCTTCCGCTCCTGACCATCGGCATATCGGCAACTATCCTGCTACCTATACTCCTCTATCGACACTCGAAGAGCTTCTGGATGGCTCTCGATTTCTTGCTCCACCCGGTAAGATTACTCTAAGCCGCCGCGCCGCGCTCCTACACATAAATATTGTCAATATAGCACCAGCGCCAGTCCTCCCCGGGCTGGAAGGATTGTATGATTGGGTGCTCGGTAGCGTGGAAATGCTTGGTCGCATGCTTGTTCTTCGAACTATCGCAGCAGCCGACATGCCCGCATTCCAGACAAAGGCGCAGGTGGACCCAGCTATCCCCGGTCTTGAGGCACTCTTCGCAGCCCTGGCTGCTTGGCGTGACGTCGCGAATCTGATCTAAATGGGTACATTGGACCTGGCGGGCCATCGTTTCCTATCTCCTCTCGAAATTGTTACTGCTCTCTCTGTTCTCGCAGCATACGGGAGTAATATATACATACATTAATTGGCCCTGGTCGCACTAATCGCGCCACTGGACAGGTCATTGCCGACACGCAGCGCCTGCCTAAGGATTGGCTTGGCGCCCTTGCCATCCCCTGCCATGTGCACCCCAAAGCACCAGAGATTCAACTGCTCGAACTAAGGAGCATTTACAGCTGCGCCCGGTAATACTGTACACGATCAGCGATTCCGAAGCCCACAGATTCATACAAGCGGATCGAGGCAGGATTGTGCGCAGACGAGGTAACGAGCGCCCGCTGTGCGCCTAGTTTACGAAGTCGTCTCAATCCCTCCAACATAACCAGTCGCGCGGCCCCCTGACGGCGGAAGTTGGGATGAGTACCGACAGGCTCGAACTCGCCCACGTGGGAGTCCGGATCGTACCAGGCGATGGCATACGCTGCGAACGTCCCTTTGGGCGTTACCGCAACGAGGTCGAGATCAGGGCGGTAGATGGGAGCGGCCCGCAGACGATAGTATGCCGGCAGTGTCACCCGAGAGGGCGCCCAGACGGTGCGGTGTAAGTCGACGCGCTCCGGCCATTCCTCCTCATTGCCGACCTGGCGCACAACGAAGTCGGTGGTCGGAGTCTCCTGTCCGGCGGCATCGCCAAGTGATTGGCTGAGCTGGAGCATGGCGGTATGGGGTTCGCCGCGTTGGGTCACCCGCGCCACATCAGACGCAAATCCCTCTGATTCCAGCAATTCCCGCCGGAGCGCATCACTGGCTGGAATGGCCGTGCGCAAGGCCGAGGCACCCATCTGGCGCGCCCGTTCGCGCGCCATGGCCAACACCTCCTGCTCGAACGCGAGCCGCGTCTCGTCCTCATGCGTGAAGCACTGGCTGTCGAAGTCGCTCTCCTCGAAGAGCCCGAAGCCCACCAGGTCGCCATCCGTTGACTCCCATATTTCGATAGCGCGGTAGGGATCGACGTCCACATTCTGGAAAAGCGCCCAGACGAGATCGCCAGGATGCATGAGCGCGGTAACCGAGGGCCCGGCATGCACCTTTGAGAGCGCATCCAGTAGCCGGTAGAGGTCCAAGTCACCGTCATATGCCCGGTGTACCAGTTGGCGAGATGTCATTGGTGCTCCCTTGTCATGTCTATCTATTTTGGTCAGTCCCGTTGGCTGCCCAGATGCCTGCCACACGAGAAGCATGATAGTCATGGTAGCACAGCGGCCGAACGTCAAGAACAGAGATTTCTGCTGTAATTCCGCACCTCCAGCATCGTTTCATCTTACCGATATCTAGGTCTTATTGAATAGACAGTGTATATAATGAATGAAAAGGGAGGTTCAGTGTCTATGCCTCGCTCGTATCGTCTTGGCCAACGGCAGTTGCTCGCTGATCAAACCCGAGCACGCATCGTGGAGGCAGCGCGTACGATTCTGGTCACCGCCGAGACGTATGCCAACTTCTCAATAGACGCCGTTGCTCGGCAGGCGGATGTTGCCAGAATGACCGTGTATCATCAGTTTGGCTCGAAGCTCGGTCTACTGGAAGCGCTCTGTGATTCACTCGCCGCCAGCGGGGGGATGGAACACTTGGCCGCAGTTTTCCGCAGCTCAGATCTGCGGGATGCGCTCGACCTGTACATCGCCGCCTTCAGCCGTTTTTGGGGCACCGATCGCAAGGTTATCCGCCGACTCAATGCCTTCGCCCTCTTCGATCCCGACTTCGGAGCGGTGATACAAGCCCGGAATGAGAGGCGTCGACATGGCCTGCGCGTGCTCATCGAACGCTATGGTTCCCAGCTTCCCCCTCCGGAGCGCGAAGAGATGATTGCTATGCTCTTCACGCTAACCAGCTTCGAGTGTTTCGACATACTTGCGGGAACGACCCAGGAGCCTGAAGAGGTCGCACCTCAGATCATTCAACTCGCGAATATGGTGATCGACCACAATCGCATTTGAAGGCTGGCTTACCCACTCCGCCCCACTCCGCTGCGAGAACCGCGCGCCTCTAGGACTACCACCGGATTCGGGAATGAGATATAACTTGACAGCGTTAGATATTAATTGTATGATCCATATACCCAATTAAAACTAGAGGGAAGTACATCATGACACAAACTTTTCAGATGTCGACTCGCCAGCGCCGCTTCAATGCTGTGCTCGTCACACTCCTGCGGCGTGGCCTACCTATCGGCCCTTTTTATCTACTGACGGTTCAGGGGCGCAAGACTGGAGAGCCGCGCCACCTTCCCGTCACGCCTATCATCCACCATGACCAGTGGTGGCTGGTGTCTCCATACGGGGAGGTTAACTGGGTACGTAACGTGCGCGCGGCCGGAGAGGTGCTCTTGACCCGGGGCCGCCACCGCCGAACCTTCTTTGTCCGGGAACTCACTACCGGGGAGAGCGCGCCAATCCTCAAAGAATACGTAACGCGCTTTGCTATCGTGCGCCCATATTTTGATGCCACCCCTGAAGCACCGCTGGAAGCATTTCAAGCTGAATCTGCCTACCACCCAGTTTTCCAGCTGATTGCAGGGCACTCAGTACCGGACAGCGATCCTGTGCTGCCAGAGAGGTAGGGAACTAATGTCTGCAGCCAGCGCTTCAGCACGGCGCCGTCGAAACTCCTTCCGGTGGGTTCGACTGATGCTCAATCCCATTGCGAAAACGATCCTTAACTCACCTCTACACAGCATAATGAGCAGCCGTCTTATGCTGATCACGTTTACCGGCCGACTCAGCGGCAAGCGTTATACAACACCAGTCGGCTATGTCCAGAAGGGCAATATCCTGTTGCTCGGCGTCGGCGGAGCCTGGTGGAAAAATCTGCGTGGCGGAGCGCCGGTGCAAGTTCGTTTACGAGGAAAAGCCTATCTGACTCGTGCACAGGTATTCACTGACGAACCTTCAGTGACTCGAATCTATGACACGATCCTGGCCGAGAATCCCACTCAGGCGCGCTTTATGGGAATTACCTCTGCCCCAAACGGGCAACCGGACCATCACGACGTCGTCCAAGCACTCCAGCGGGGCGCAGCCGTAGTTGAGATCGACCTGACCAACCCGACATAGTTCTTTGAATCGCAGAGATCCGCACGTACGGGACGAAAACTATCAGGTGGTCATCCAAAATAGGAGCGCACTTCCATGATACTTCAGCAGACAAAACTTCCAAACAACGTGCTAAGGCCACCTTCCGAGCGGGTCAGTGGCAGACGATTGCTACTGGCCATAGGTCTCATCTTCCTCCTCAGCGGTAGCGTTGGAGCGATCACCTATAGTCTTGTCCATGCCATCGATCCTACCTGGATTGGCACCGTCGACTTTGTGGTTCTGGTCGTTGCTTTGGTCTATGCGTCGGTCACCACCGCATTACTCATCGCTTTCGGGGGACCGCGGGGCCTTCGCGGCCGCCTCGGTTTTCGTTTCACGTCCGGAGGTGACCTGCTGCTGGCAGTGGGTGTCGACCTACTCTGCGCGGTTGCAGTGGTCCTGGTATACTTTCTTCTTACCCCTGTTTTTGGGCCACCGGAGACGAGGATCATCCCAATTCTGAAAGCAGCGACTGATGTCACACGTCTTCCATCTGCTGATCCCTTCACGCTCATCATGATCTTCGTACGGGTGCTTGTGCTGGTAGCGCTGGGCGAAGAACTACTATTTCGCGGAGCGCTCTATGGCTGGTTGCGTCAACACCTACCAGCTGTTCCTACCATCCTACTCACAGCGCTAGCCTTCAGTTGTGAGCATATTTATCCAGGAATGCCGGTGCCCGCCGCATTTTCCCTGGTTCCTCTTGCGTTCATATTCGGCGTTGGCGCAGGCTGCGTGCGTGAGCGTACGGGTTCGACCCTCAATACTGCAGTGATGCATGTCCTGGTCGATAGCTCCCTGTTGATCACCGCCTCTCTGCTAATACTCAGATAACGCACTGCTCGATGGCCATCAAACGGTCTTCGGTAGCGACGCCCTCAGAAAGTTCAGCCAGTTCGTACTAAGCACTGCCTCCCGCACTTCGGCCGGCACAACCGCTCCTACTTTATACAAATCAGCCACAGTATTGATTTCTGCTGGACTTTCTTCAAGTCCAAGGCCTCCATCTAAATCAGACCCGATACCCACATGGCTCCAACCACAAAGATCGGCAATATAGTTCGCGTGCCGTCTCAGATGTTCGTCCAGTGTGACCGAGAGTGATCTATCATGGTTCCATCGAGGTTCAAGAAAGCCATTATACAAGGTAAGACCAATTACCCCATCCCGTTCGGCGACGGCGCGAATGACGTCGTCACCTAAATGCCGATCGGTTGGAGCCAAGGCTTGAGCCTGCGCATGTGATGCGCACACACGGAGAAACTTACCGTCTAACCCTTGCCATATCCCTTCTTCAGCAAGATGTGAAATATCCCAGATAAAACCAAGTTCCGCCATGCGCCCAAGCAAGGCAAAACCCTCTGACGTCAAGCCTCCGTGCTTGAACGTCGAACTGCCCCCAGCTACTCCTATTCCATACTTTGTGTCTCCAAACGTCAGCCCGATCATGCGGAGCCCACGCTGCCACCACCGTGGGAGGTCATCTACACGCACAATTGGATCGGCACCTTCCATGAGCATGATAAGGCCTGGCTTACGATCGTGTTGCCACAACTGCATGTGATCATCTAGGTCACGAACCGATTTGAGCAATCTTATTCGCCCTTGCCTGTCCCACCCCTCATACAGGGCAATCTGGGTCAGCGCCTGTGCTTCGGCTTCCTCTGGTGTACGGTAAATCGCCGAGCGAGGTTCAAAATTTGTCCCTACATCCGCCTCCAAAAAGCCCGCGGTCACAGTTGCACATACCACGGCGACGCCACCCCGCTGCAAC